>NVUL01000075.1 GCA_002401885.1 SAR86 cluster bacterium | reverse complement strand
GTTCTCTGCCATGATTGATCCTATGTATTATAGTCTTGTTTACTATCAATTGTAATTGGGCTTATCGAAGCCTAGACGACCAACGGCATGGACTGAGCCTTCCACTCGGTCACTCCACCAGACAGTTTATAAACCTGCTCGTGCCCCGCCGCCTGAATCTTCTTTGCCGCGTCACCAGAATGCTGGCCTAGCTTGCAGACCACGATTACCGGCTTCTCTTGATGCTTCTTCAGTTCTGTTACCCGTTGGTCTAATTTCGCGAGGGGAATGTTAATAGAGTCGACGATGTGCCCGGCTTCAAATTCCTTCTTGTCGCGAACATCCACGACTATGGCATCGCTACGATTGATCAGCATAACGGCCTGCTGTGGGCCTACGCCCTTGCTGCCAGTACGCTGATGGTAGAAGACGATAGCCGCAAACGAAACCAACCAGAGGCTGGATAGCAGGAGGTGATTGCCAATAAATTCTATAAATTGCGCCATTATCTTCTCAGTATTTCTAAACTGGCTCTTGGGCCAGTGGCTCTGTCTGATTCGATTGCGCACCTACTCAAGCAAGAGTGGCGCCGCAAAAAAGGGGTGCAAGTATACACGTGTCCTGTGGCTTTAAGAAGGTCTCCGGCAGACAACTCGGACATCGAAGTCGGCTCGTCAGATCATGATTAGTAGATTGCTCGCAGGGCCCAAGCTTCTCGCTATGAATATCGCTTTCAAGGATAATGACGCCTTCCATCAGCGAGCTGAATACAGGACTTAGAAGCACCCCATGAGCGATATCGACAGCAGCAGGAAGAAGACCGCACTACTTCTAATTTTGGATGGCTGGGGCCATCGCGAAGAAACTAGCAGCAACGCTATCCATAGTGCGAACAGCCCAATATGGGATTCTCTCTGGGACGGCAAGCCGCACACCCTGATCGATACCTCAGGCAAGTCCGTCGGGCTCCCAGACGGGCAGATGGGCAATTCCGAGGTAGGCCACATGAATCTAGGCGCTGGACGAGTTGTCTACCAGAGCCTGACTCGAATCGACAAAGACATTGAAGAAGGCAGCTTCTTCTCAAATCCCGTTCTGACTTCCGCCGTGAAAAATTGTGTAGAAGCAGATTCAGCGCTGCACATTTTTGGGCTCATGTCTGGCGGCGGAATTCACAGCCACGAAGACCAAATCATCGCCATGATCGAGCTCGCGATTCGTAATGGCGCGCCTAAAATATTTCTACACGCGTTCTTGGATGGACGCGATACACCTCCACGAAGCGCACTTCCCTCTCTGATCCGTGCGGAAAAGACACTACTAGGCTCTAGCGAGGGACGCGTTGCATCAATCTGCGGCCGCTTCTACGCCATGGACAGAGACAATCGCTGGGACCGCGTCCAGCCAGCCTACGACATGCTCACGCAGGCTAAAGCAGAATTTCAATATGACGATGTCACCGCTGCGCTTGAAGCGGCGTACCAACGTGACGAAGACGATGAATTTGTGCAGGCAAGTCTTGTAGGTTCTGAATCCGATGCGCCCGCAAAAGTCTCCGATGGCGACGTTGTAGTGTTCATGAATTTTCGAGCCGACCGTGCACGAGAAATTACTCGAGCATTTGTCGATGATGACTTCGATGGATTTCCGCGCAGCGTTAATCCCAAGCTCAGCGAATTTGTAATGCTTACCGAGTACGCCGCAGACATTCCTGCAAGTTGCGCGTACCCACCAAAAAGGCTCGATAACGTGCTTGGGCAATATTTGTCCGATCAGAGAAAAACCCAATTACGCATCGCGGAAACTGAGAAATACGCACACGTTACATTCTTTTTTAATGGTGGCCGTGAGGAACCCTTCGACAATGAAGATCGCACCTTGATCCCATCGCCTGATGTGAAAACCTACGACCTGCAACCCGAGATGTCTGCCTTCGAGCTCACTGACGCACTAGTAGCGGCGATACGCTCACATAAATATGACGCGATCATCTGCAACTACGCCAATGGCGACATGGTTGGACACACGGGCGATTTCGATGCGGCAGTGAAGGCGGTAGAGGCTATAGATAAATGCCTAGAACAGATCGTTGCCGCGATCGATGAAACAGGCGCTGAACTACTGATCACCGCAGATCACGGCAACGTAGAGCAGATGCTGGATCCGAAAACCAATCAGCCACTTACCTCTCACACCAGCGGCCCCGTTCCCCTAGTGTATGTAGGGAGTAGTGGCCGACAATTCATCGGCGCGGGCAGCCTATCCGATCTCGCGCCAACACTTCTCTCACTACTAGACATGCCAGTCCCTGAAGAGATGACCGGGAAAATCCTCCTGGCTCCGAATTAACGAACCAAGCGGTAACATAACCATTCGATGAAACAGTTACTGTCGAATACAAAATTGGATTTAGAACTGGTTCTCTGGTTTTCGGCTATCTGTTTTTGTGCCTGGGCATCTGCTCCAATCAATGCCGCAGAGAACAGCACAGATACACAGCAGGAGCTTGCTGCTGTCGGCAACGCAATTGATGAAATTCAATCCTGGCTCAGTGATGCCAAGTCCACGCAATCGGAAGAGCTTGAAAACCTGCAGCAAGCAGATTTACAGATTTCAATACTCAGCCATTCAGTCACTGCAACTGAAGTAGCCCTGGCCGCCACAGAATCTGAAATTGCATCCCTCTCACGGGAAGCAGGCCAGTTAAATATCGAGAAAGCAGCGCAAAATAAAGTTCTTGAACAGACAATTCGCACCGCATACATGGCGAGCAATCAAAGCGCCATAGAACTTCTGTTAAACCAAGAAGACATTTCCATGAGCGCACGCATGCTCCACTACCATCGACTTTTTACACAGGCACAGCTCGACAGCATCGAAAAATTTCAGGAAATCCTCGACGAAGTTGAGACGGTCAATCAAGAACTAGAGTTCAATGCTGCCGATCTCGAAAAGGAGCAACTAACGCTGAGCAACTCCCTGCAAAGACTCAATGACTCGAAAAGCGAGCGCGAGCTTGCACTCAATCAGCTGCGCGCCGACATTGCCTCGCGCAGTTCGGAGTTAGAGCAGCTAGAAATCGATCAGGTGCAACTGCAAGAGCTAATAGAGCAAATCAATCTCGCTGTCGCCGATATTCCGGCGGCCATGCAGCGCTCTCCATTCGATTCGCAACTTGGCAAACTTCCAATGCCCGTTGCTGGGGAGATTGTTGATCGCTTTGGCTCGCGTTACGGCGAGGGCGACCTGCGGCGACAAGGCATAACCATAGCCGTGAGTGAAGGCACCCCCGTTCAGGCGATTCATCCTGGACGCGTAGTCTTCTCGAACTGGCTAAGAGGCACGGGATTACTGGTAATCGTAGACCACGGCCTAGGCTATATGTCTCTGTACGGCGCAAATCAGGCGCTATCTAAGCAGGCTGGCGATTGGGTAGACACGGGAGATATTGTGGCAACTTCCGGCATGACCAATGAACTGACAGGAAATAGAGGCAACAGCCAGACCCGCCCAGGCATGTATTTCGAGATACGCCATCATGGCGAGGCTCAAAATCCAGCCCAATGGTTCTCCGAGTGAAATATTCTCAGTAGAGCGGCGATCTTATCCTATGTGAGGACAGTCTCATCGAATTTGCCTATTGAGGAATAAACTGAAACACTAGGATTAAGCGTATAAACAAGTCTCTAAAGGCCGGAAGACAGTCACCCTAATTCGCCAAACCGGCCTCAACAAACAAAGATTAATCGGGATTTATCTATGAATTTTGCCCCATCCACATTGCCACTTTCCTCAGCGAAGAAGCTATTGCCCGCATCAACGGTAGCGATGCTTTCCCTATCGCTGTTTCTAGGCATGGCCCTGCCAACACAGGCGCGCGCGCAGGATAGACAGGAAACGCTGCCGCTTCCCTTGAATGAGGTAAGAATGTTTACCGAAGCCCTCAACCGCATCCGCATGTCCTATGTAGAAGAGATAGACGATCAGACGCTATTGGAAAACGCAATTCGCGGAATGCTCGCAGGACTCGACCCGCACTCCTCCTATATGGCAGGCAAAGATTTCGATCTACTCGAAGAAACCACCACCGGCGAATTCGGCGGGCTGGGTGTGGAGGTTGGGCGTGAGAATGGTTACATTCGAGTTATCAGCCCTATCGACGATTCTCCAGCTGATCGAGCCGGCATCAAGGCTGGCGACCTCATTATCCGAATAGACAGCAAACCTCTCCGAGAAATGTTGCCCGAGGAAGCGGCGCAGATGATGCGCGGCGCACCAGGAACCGATGTCACCGTTACTATTGCTAGAGAAGGACAGGAGCCTTTCGACGTTACGATTACGCGCGAAGTCATCGCCATCGCTAGTGTACGCAGTCGAATGATTGCTCCGGGCTATGCTTACTTGCGCATCTCACAGTTCCGCGTAAACACCGGTAACGAGCTCGAAGAAGAAATCGAAGAATTGACTGCAGAAAACGAAGCCATCGGTCAGCCTATCAAGGGCATGGTATTAGACCTGCGCAACAATCCCGGCGGAATACTGCAGGCATCTGTGGGTGTGGTTGATGCATTCATCAATGAAGGACGAATCGTGTACACCGAGGGTAGACTAGAACAGACTGGGCTAGATTTTTCTGCGACGCGCAAAACTGTGGCAGGCAACGTGCCGTTAGTCGTACTAATAAACAACGGTTCCGCATCAGCTTCTGAGATCGTCGCCGGCGCTCTGCAGGATCACGGTCGCGCAATCATAATGGGCACACGCAGCTTCGGCAAAGGGTCCGTTCAGACCGTATTACCCTTGGACGAAAGGCGCGCGATAAAATTGACCACTTCTTTGTACTTCACGCCAAGCGGCCGATCAATTCAGGCACAAGGCATCGAACCGGACATCCGCGTTGAAGAAGCATTCGTTACGCGGCGCTCCACCAGCGTTATGCAGTACAACGAAGCGGATCTAGATGGTCATTTGGAAAATGGCAACGGCCCCAGCACTGAGAACGAGAGACTCGCCGAGGCGCTTATTTCAGCTGAGGAAGTGCTAGTAAATGACTACCCATTAAACGAGGCACTGAATGTACTTAAGGGGATCAATGCGTTCAAGCCAGCTCGGGAAATCAACACAACGGGATCATTCGCACAGAGCGACATAAATTAAAATAGGCTGGAAAGAGTTCGAAATTGAAAGCTGGGTATCGAGATTCAGAGTCGAACTTCGATTCCTTTGTCCGCCATGTACCGCTTCGCTTCCTGGATGGAATATTCCTGGAAGTGAAAGATGCTAGCAGCGAGCACCGCATCGGCCTCACCCTCCAACACACCCTCTACCAAATGCTGAAGATTGCCCACACCACCTGACGCAATTAACGGTACTTGCACGGCACGACTTACTTCACGATTGAGCTCCAGATCGAAGCCACTCTTCGTGCCATCTCTATCCATGCTGGTTAACAAGACCTCACCTGCGCCGTAACTCACCATGCGCTTAACCCACTCAACAGCATCAATGCCTGTTGACTTACGACCACCATGAGTGAATATCTCCCACTTCGGCGGTGCGTCATCGATAGATACCCGCTTGGCATCGACCGCGACCACTATGCATTGCGAGCCGAAGCGTTCTGCTGCCTCACGAACGAATTCGGGATTGACGACCGCTGCGGTATTGATGCCGACTTTATCCGCACCGGCGTTTAACATGGTGCGAATATCTTCCAGCGTGCGTATGCCGCCGCCAACAGTTAAGGGAATAAATACCTGACTGGCAATCGCCTCAACCGTGTGAACAGTGGTCTCTCTTCCCTCGTGACTGGCGGTGATATCGAGAAAGGTAATCTCATCGGCGCCAGCATCGCAGTAGCGTTTGGACACCTCGACAGGATCGCCCGCGTCTCTGATATCGAGGAATTTGACGCCTTTTACAACGCGTCCATTCTCGCAGTCGAGACAGGGGATTATTCGTTTAGCTAGAGCCATCTTAGAAACTGTTCCAATTGCTGCTAATCATTCGTCACAGAGTTGCTGAGCGAGCGTAAGGTCGAGACTGCCTTCATAGATTGCACGTCCCGTTATCACGCCCATAATTCCACCGCCTGTGGAGGCTTCTGAGGCCTCGCGAATCACAGCGATATCAGCCAACTTACTAACTCCACCGGAAGCGATGACGGGAATAGGCGAGTGATCCGCCAACTCTTTCGTCGCCTCAAGGTTTACGCCGCGCATCATGCCATCACAGTTAATATCGGTGTAGACGATTGCTTCGACGCCATAGTCTGCAAACTTTTCAGCTAGAGTTACAGCAGAAACATCAGACACATCCGCCCAACCTTCGGTAGCCACCATGCCTTCGATAGCATCAATACCGACGATAACCTTACCAGGATAGGCTTCACATGCTTCTTTTACGAACTCAGGCTTCTTCACCGCCTGTGTACCAATTATCACATGGCTGACACCCGAGTTAATATAGAACTCGACATTCTCCATACTTCGAATGCCGCCACCAATCTGAATAGGCAGGTCTGGATAGGCTGCTGCGATCTTAGTAATAATCTCCGCATTAACTGGAGTGCCTGCGAAAGCGCCATTCAGGTCAACAATATGCAGGCGCCGCGCCCCTTTGGCCTGCCAAATACCGGCCATGCTCACAGGGTCATCAGAAAAAACAGTAGAATCTTCCATACGCCCCTGCTTGAGGCGGACACACTGGCCATCTTTCAAATCAATTGCTGGTATGACTAACATCTCATTACTCTTAAACTAGTATCCAAATTACTAAACCGTTCCATCCCATAACAGAAAATTGCGCAGCAGAGTTAGACCTACTGTTTGGCTCTTCTCGGGGTGAAACTGGGTTGCGAAAATATTGTTGTCAGCGAGTGTGGCGACGAAATCATTCCCGTAGTTCGCCGTTCCGGTGATCATGCCCTTCTGCTGCGTCTGCACATAGTAGCTATGTACAAAATAGAAACGGCTATTGTCTGGCACACCTTTCCACAAAGGGTGATCGATGGCCTGACTTACTTGGTTCCAACCCATGTGTGGCACTTTTAGGCGCTGGCCATCAACATCACGAAGGTCGTCACCAAAATATCGAACCTCTCCATCAAGGAACCCCAGACATTCGACACCGCCATTCTCTTCACTCGAATTCATCAATGCCTGCATGCCAACACAGATTGCGAGTACAGGTTTTGACTGAATAGCGTCTTTCACGATCTGATCGACATCCAATCGCAGAATTTCCGCCATGCAGTCGCGAATTGCACCCACACCGGGAAAGATAACGCGATCGGCCTCAGCTATCACATTCGCATCCGCAGTCACGACAACTTCAACTTGCTCATCTAATTCACGGCCGACATGTTCCAGTGCCTTCGCAACCGAATGCAGATTACCCATGCCGTAATCAATTACTGCGATCTTATTCATCTGAAGACTAGTCAAGATTTTTTTCGATTAGTGTGCTTTGAAAAAGGAGTTAGAAAATTCTACCGGCCAGATCAATCTGTCTTAAAGCGACCCTTTGGTAGAAGGGATAACGCCCTCTTGTCGAGGATCGGCTTCGATAGCCATGCGCACAGCACGACCGAAAGCCTTAAATATGGTCTCGATCTGGTGATGTGCATTCTTTCCACGGATATTGTCGATGTGCAGCGTCACCAAGGAGTGATTTACAAACCCCTGAAAGAACTCGTGAAACAAATCGACATCGAATGCGCCTACGGTGCCTTTAACGAATTGAACATGGTAGTCCAATCCCGGCCGACCCGAAAAATCGATCACTACACGAGAGAGCGCCTCATCGAGTGGCACATAAGCGTGACCATAGCGACGGATCCCAGTCCTGTCTAGAGCTTTATCGAAAGCCTGCCCAAGCGTGATGCCGATATCTTCAACCGTGTGATGCGCGTCGATCTCAAGATCGCCCACCGCCTTTACGGAAATATCTATTAGCCCGTGCCGCGCTATCTGATCCAGCATGTGATCTAGAAACGGTAGCCCAGTATCGACTTCCAGCTCGCCGGTGCCATCGAGGTTCACGGCTACTGAAATCTGAGTTTCCTTGGTATTGCGTTCTACTGATGCTGTTCTCATTAGTTCGGTCACTGTAGTTGAGATTGCTAGTGCATGCGGGTCTGGATAGTCAATGCCGCTGCTTGTTAGTTAAGGATTTTTACGCCCTGCTGGAAAGAACGCATTATAATGCCCGCTCTAGCGCAATGAAAGCAGCAACTATGAGCAATTTAAACCCCTGCCTCGCCACACAAGCTCCATCGTGCAAGTGACAAGTCAATCCGTTAAACTAGACGGCCCGCAAGGCATGGACCTACCAGCCTTGGTCAATTGAGAAATCAGACAGGTTTGAACAGCTCAAACCACCATTATTGGGAATAAATGATAAAGAAACTCTCCAGATTACTTCTCGGGCTAATCCTGCTATCAATAGTTGCGGGAGTAATCCTGCTAATGTCCGTGAATACTGATCAGAATAAGGCCGCTATTCAGGCTGCCGTCTTATCCAGCACTGGTTATGAACTCACCATCGCTGGGGATATGGACATCACATTTTTCCCATCCGTAGGCTTAACCCTCAACGACGTACGACTCAAAAATCCAGCATCACCTCAGGAACTTGCCTCCACAACTGCCGCCTTGCTTCAGGTAGATTTGCGCGCCTTGATCGGAGGTGAAATTTTTATCCGCGAGCTATCTGCGAATGATTTTCATATCAACTACTACATTGACGCTGATGGAAAGAGCAATTGGGATGTTGAGACGCCAAATTTCAATAACAATACCAATTCGGCCAACCCTGTCACGCAGTCCACCCAGCAACAAAGCAACCCAATTGCCGCCGACACAAACTCCAACATCGTTACGGTTTCCTTCGAGCGTTTGCGGATCGACAATGCAAGTATAGATATACAAGACCTGTCACAGGGCTTGCGTTACAGCGTCAACAATCTCAACCTCACAAGCAACAACACCAACATTGAAGGCAATCCATTCGATGTTGAGGTGAACTTCACCTTCCTAAACAATGGTATGACCAAGCCTATAGCGATGGGTTTCCGAGGTGACATTACCGCCGATATTAATGCGGGAAATATCGACGTGGAAAATTTTAGCTTCAACATCACACCCCTGCTATTGCAAGGCGATCTGCACATAAACGGGCTAAACGATGCCGTCACGTTTGACGGCTCTCTCTCCTCAAACGATTTCGATGTATTCGGTTTGCTGCAAACAGTTGGTATCAGTGAAAGCGAACTCGATGTTACCAGTTCGCTTTTTTCAATTGCAGAAAAACCACAGGCAAGCGTTGCAGCGAGATTTAGCGGCGACGAGCTCGGCATCGTTATTCCTGAATTAATTGCACAATTGTCTGAAAGCAGAATCGAAGCCGAAGCCGAAATTCGCTTTGCCACCAATTTATCGCCAGCGAATATTAGTTATGAAGTAGTTAGTAACCAGATCGATATCTCGCCCTTCTTAGATTCAGAAGCCGCAACAGACACCTCGCCAGTCGCCGGCAACGGAGCAACTGTAATAAGGCCTAACGATGCCGTTATCTCCCCATCTGCCCTTGCAACGAACACCGCGATTCCTATCGAGCTGCTCAACTCGTTCAATGTTCTCGGCTCGATCGCGATCGAATCAGTAGTGGCGAATGATTTACTATTTACCGGAATCAATGTTTTTACTAATGTCGAAGACGGCGTGCTTGATATCGAGCTACAGCCAGTTGCAACTTTTGAGGGAAGCGTAGCAGGCAATCTACGAGTAGACGGCCGTTCCGAAGTAGCTACTTTTAGCACCCAGCTCGTCATTAGCCAATTGAACCTTGCAGACCTCGCGCCCAGCGTGTCTCGGCTCAACGCTGTTACCGGCAACCTAGACGTCGAAGTCGACCTTACTGCCACCGGCAAAACTACAAGCGAGATGATGGATTCACTGAACGGATCCGCCACCTTCGCAATTACCGAGAATAGCGTCGACATCGGCGTAATAAAGCAGGTCTTCACTGCGATTTCTGCCCTTAGTCCCAGCGGAGGCACCATAGAGCAATGGCCGGACGTTATTCGCTTCGCTGAGCTTGGCGGTTTCATCCTGCTCAACAATGGGCTCTCCGAAAATCAGCAGCTCAATCTGCGCATGGATAATTTCGACATCTCAGGCACGGGCGGCATAGATATGCAGCAGCAAAACTTCGACTACGATCTGCAATTCAGCATCCTCGGCGACCCTTATCTGCAAACAATACAAGTAGACGAGCTCTATCACGACGTATCCTGGCCGGTAGAATGCGCCGCGGCCTTCGAAGACGAGGTGAGCCAGTATTGCCGTCCAGACTTTACCCGGGTTCGGGAGATATTTACGCAGCTAGGCACAAATGCAATTATAGACCGACTCGATGAAGTCATCAGCGACCAGCTTCCACCCGAAGTTAGCGGTGGTGTGCGAGGCCTGCTTCGTAATCTTCTCAATTAGCACTTCGATCGAATCGGCTTATGCCAAGCACTAACCCCCCTTTCGCTGAACAACTCCTGCAATGGTTTGATCAACACGGTCGTCACGATCTCCCGTGGCAAACCGATCGCACGCCCTATCGCGTGTGGATCTCAGAAATAATGTTGCAACAGACTCAGGTCAGTACGGTCATTCCCTACTTCGAGCGCTTCATCGATCGGTTCGCCACAGTAGAGGAACTCGCTCTAGCGGAGACAGATCAGGTTCTCCATCTGTGGACTGGGTTGGGCTACTACGCTAGGGCGCGCAATCTACACAAAGCCGCCAAGGTTATCGTACAAACCAACGGTGGCTCATTTCCAGATACTGTTGAAGACTTAATGGAACTAGATGGAATTGGGCAATCCACTGCGGGCGCCATCGCTGCGATCTCCATGGGCGTCCGCGCTCCTATTCTCGATGGCAATGTAAAACGCGTTCTAGCTCGATACCACTGCATTGCAGGATGGCCCGAGCAGTCCTCGGTGAAGAAACAGCTATGGGAAATCGCAGAGTCACTAACGCCTCACACGCGTGTCGATGACTACACACAGGCGATCATGGATCTTGGCGCCACCGTGTGCACTCGCAGCAAGCCCTCATGTCAGGTCTGCCCCTTCCAACTAGATTGTGGAGGCCATCAACAAGGTCGCGCTACTGAATTCCCCGGCAAGAAGGCGAAGAAAGCTCTGCCTGTGAAGTCAGTAGCGATGTTTATTTTGCAGAACGCCGCTGGGGAAGTACTCTTAGAGAAAAGGCCTGCCACAGGAATCTGGGGGTCACTCTACAGCCTCCCCGAGACTGCAGAGCCAAGCACTACACCTAAATTAATGGGCGTCTCTATTGGTAACAGGACGGACAGCGGGAGTGAAGAACTCGAGAAAATCCGCCATAGCTTTTCACACTACCATCTAGACATTACCCCAGTTCGAATCCGAGCCACTAAACTGGATGAAATAGCGGAAACCGATCGCTGGCTCTGGTACCCTTTAGACCATTCTCTAGAAGTTGGATTGGCCGCTCCCGTAAAGAAACTCCTCTCCAAACTAGCCGAAAAACCCTAACCACCCTCGCAGCAAACATCGAGAACAGCTATGTCACGCATGGTCCATTGCAAGAAGTACGACAAAGAACTACCCGCCCTGGCAGCGCCTCCCTATCCCGGCCCAAAGGGACAGGAAATCTTTGAGACCGTGTCACGGCAGGCGTGGACTGAGTGGCAGTCGCAGCAGACCATGCTGATCAACGAAAAACAGCTCAATATGATGAATGCGGACGACCGCAAATACCTGCAATCCGAGATGGATAAGTTCCTCAATAACGAGGATTTCGACCAAGCCGAGGGCTATGTGCCCGAAAGCGAGTAAATTGGCCGCCTCCCTTGACTAAAAAGCCCAGATTCTATTTAATACGCGGCTTGCGCAAAGTGGCGTTTCCCTTAATCTGACATTGATTTTGGGCGTCGCGAGCGAAGGTGAGACGAGGCGAAGACTGAATCGAGGGAAGGAGCTTACTAAAGTAAGTGACTGAGTGAGATATCGGACTTCAGCGAAGTATCACCGAGCGCAGCAGATCAAAAAATGCCCAGGTAGCTCAGTCGGTAGAGCAGAGGACTGAAAATCCTCGTGTCGATGGTTCGATTCCGTCCCTGGGCACCATACATAAAACAGCCTCGCGAAGCGGGGCTTTTTTATGTATCGAGTTTAGGGTCTGGATGAGACCCATCGATATGGTTCGAATAATTGCGCAAGCAATTTTCAACGAGCGCGACAGCGCGAAGCCCGCAGGGGACAAACAGGCCAAAGCCTGTTTGGATTCTTCCGTCCCGAGCTACTACCCATTTTCTCACCTAAAAAACTACTGTGTTTTTACTCTGACCCCTTTCTAACGGTCTCGAAACTAACCTTTATCATTGAACCGATTAGTCGTGCTGTTGCTTTCAAAAATGCCCCTATTTATTGGTATCTATTTCGTGCAATATTTCAGAAGGCTATAGCATAAGGTCCAAACTTTCAGTCTTGGCTCGCGATACGCAGGGACACATCAACTTTCTCTCGGTCTTGTCTCCCTCACTGAGCACTCCATCGAAGTGATCAACTTTACCGCCGAGGACTTCAGTCGCGCATGAACCGCAAACTCCTGCCTTGCAACTATAAGGAATGTCTACGCCTGCATCTAAGATCGCATCCAGAATCGTTTGATCCTTAGCAACCGAAACTGTCGTGCCACTTTTCTTCAGATTGACCACGACGGCTTTCGCGTTTTCGCCGACTGCGGCAACGAAGCGCTCGAAGCGCAGGCGTTCAATGTCCATACCCACTATTTTTGCCTGAGAAAAAACATCATCCAATAGCCCAATGGGTCCACAGGTATAGATGACGGAATCTGGGGGCACGGTGGACAAAAGGCGATTGATATCCAGGCGATTTTCTTCAGCGCCGCTGTAAATCAGGTACTTGTCGCCATAACTTTCTTGAAGAACATTGTGGAAGGGCATCTCTTCGACGTTGCGGCCAGCGAAATGAATCTCGAAGTCCACTCCTCTGGCACCTAGTTCGCTAGCCATCGCTTTGATGGGAGTGACTCCAATACCTCCCGCTATGAGTACAGCTGGCCTGGAATCTTCGTGTAACGCAAAATTATTCTCTGGAAGTGTACAGTTTAGATGCAGCCCTAGTTGCATATTCTGGTGAACCGCCATTGACCCACCTGTGCCCTTATCATCACGGCGAACCGCAATTTCGTAAGTGGCGAGATTAGATGGGTCAGAACTTATAGAGTAGTGGCGATATACTACTTTGCCCGAGTCCAATCTTATTGGTATTTGAATATGTGAACCTGCACCGAACTCGGGCAACTTGTTTCCTTGAGCAGAAGTGAGTTCATAAGAGCGAACCTGCGGCGTGAGCTGGCGAATACCGCTCACGACGAGTTCGAGTGCGCCGTGGCCAATTGGTGTACTTGAATTTACAGGAATATTCGAATCGGATTCTTGTTTTAGAATTCGATTTTCTTCCTGCAACGGTTCCAGTAAAGCTTGAACGTCGTTATCAGTATATCTGGGCGTGATATGTTGTGGGCAATTCCAATCGAATGCCTCAACGTGAATCAAGAATCCCCGCTCTACTACAGCTCGGTATTCTGGTGATTCCAATCGAGCAAGAGTCTCCAGTTCCGAATCTTCTATTACTCTTACTCGGCCAAGTAATTTCAGTCGACGGCGATTAGGATAGTCCATAAAGATAATGGCAACACGGTCATTTTTTCGAAAATTTCCGGCACTTACATATTGTCGATTACCACTATAGTCTGCGAAACCAATGGTTTGCTGATCGATAATTTTGATGAAGCCCTGAGGCCCGCCTCTATGTTGGACATAAGGCCAATCAGTTTCACTAACGCTTGCCATATAGAAGCTATCGCGCTGCGTGATGAATTTTTTTTCCTGATCACTCAGTAGGAAGTTGAAGCCTTCTCCTTGTTCCATATTGACGTAGCCGGCGCGACTATTCTGTTCCGACTGAACGTCTTTAACTGAGTCGGTGAATGCTATCTCTGCAAATTTGTGCCCCATGACAAATCTCCCCTCGATAATTGCTGCTCTCGCCATCCCACTTACAGCAGAAAATACAGACTACTGTAAGTGAGTGTTTGCTAGTTGAGTTTATGCTGCCTGATTTAATTCGACTTTAGGAAAGTCGATTTCCACGCGGCTGGCCTTCGCCAGAATGTTCGTCAATAAGTTCATTCCAACATGAGTTATGATCTCTACGATGTCAGAATCGCTGTATCCCGCGTTGCGAACCTCAAGCAGTTCCGCAGTAGTGACTTCGCCTTTGTGTTCAGACAATGAGCTTGCGAATTTAACTGCAACTGCTGCTTTCGCATCCTGACTTGTGCCTGCTCGACTCGCTTCTATCTCTGACCCTTCGAGTCCAGCTTTACGACCGATTGCTGTGTGAGCCGAGACACAATATTGGCAGGCATTTTTTTCAGCCAGAGCCAGCGCTATACGTTCTTTGGTTTTTCCATCCAAACTGCCTTCGCTGGCGATTCCATGCAATCCGAGAAATCCACGAAGTGCGGCAGGAGAATTGGCAAACACCTTCAAGAAATTAGGCACCATACCCATCTGGGATGAAATCGCAGCGAACAAGTCAGCTTGCTCCTGGTTGGCATTGTCATTGTTAACAACATTTATTCTAGTCATTGTTTTGTCCTCATTAATGGCTTGATTGATTCCGCCGCAACTCATGTGGCGACTGATGAGCACTTTGCCAAATTCCGCTCGAGAGAAGAATACTTGTAAATTACAATATATAATTTCATTTTGTGGAATAATCTAATTTTCGGCTCAAGGAGAGGAATATGGATCGGCTACATTTAATGACGGTGTTCGCAGGTGTGGTTGAGGAAGGCGGGTTTTCCGCGGCAGCAAGAAGTCTCAAGTTGTCTCCTCCGGCAGTTACCAGGGCGGTAGCGGCACTCGAAGAGAGTATTGGAGTGAAGCTGCTGAATCGCACCACTCGCTATGTTCGCCCCACCGAAGCAGGTCTTAGATATCTCGAAGACGTAAAGAGGATACTCGCCGAAGTGAAAGCAGCGGACGAGGCAGTTGCGGGTATCAACTCAGAACCCCAAGGCCACTTATCAATCACGGCTCCGGTGCTTTTTGGTCAGATGTTTGTGATGCCAGGTATCGTTGAGTATCTGAATCAGAATCCTCGCACGGAAGTGGATGCCGTATTTCTAGATCGAGTAGTAAACTTAATCGAAGAAGGGTTGGATGTGGGGATTCGGATCGGAGAGCTTCCGGATTCAAGCATGCGCGCACTTCGAGTGGGTAATGTTCGGCTGGTAGTCTGCGCTTCGCCAGATTATTTGGCGCGAACTAGCCTTCCTCAAGTGCCAGAAGATATTAAGCTACACGATTTTGTGGCTTCCAGTGCCGGAAACTTCGGCCGGGAAATTCAGTTTGCTTCTGAGAAAGGGGCTCGTTCAATCCGCGTGAAGCCTCGTCTTACGGTTACTACCAATACTGCGGCGATCGAAGCGGCGGTCAATGGCTTTGGACTGACCCGCGTGGTGTCCTATCAAATTTCCAATTATCTTGCGGACGGCAAGTTAAAGATTGTGCTTGAAAACTTCGAGCTTCCTGCTCTCCCCGTGCATATTGTTCATCGTGAAGGGCGATGGGCATCGACCAAGGTACGCGCTTTCATCGATCTGATGGCGAAGCGTCTACGAGAGAATCCGGTATTGAATTAGAATTCTGGTGGCCCAAAATATTTCTTCAGAATTTGTAGAAGCAAGCTTACCAATAGCTTAATCGATTGTTGTAGCACACTCCTTAGCACACTCTGTTTTCGATCTTTTAACTCATTGATTTAAATAGCGAATCGGTCACGCAGTCTACTGAAAATTCTCGTGTCGATGGTTCGACTAATTGCGACAGCAATTTGCAACGAGCGCAAAGCGCGAAGCCCACAGGGGACAAACAGGCCTAAGCCTGTTTGAATTCTTCCGTCCCGAAATGCCATCTCCTCATGTCCATGCCGGAGTCATTCCACAGCTTTAAGTTGTTAAGTTGTAGCTGTCCCCTTTGCTCCACGAAATCAGGGTAAAGGCATTTCGCCACTTTCGACATCTCTTGCTCTTTCAAAAGAGGCTACCGGCGTTGCAGTTCTCACCTGCTCAAGCCAGAACACACCATCATAGGGATAACTATTGCCGCGAGTGCCAATGAAATCCATGTCGCCATCATTGTCCAAATCGCGAGCGATGAATTTGTCGAACATGCCACGTTTACGCCTGGAGATATCATGACGAGTCCATTCAGTCTTGGCATCACCGGGATTTTCAAACCAGCCAATTCTTCCTAGTGCACCACCTATATTTATTGTGGCGTCGTCTTCCATGCGATCTCCCCTGCTATAACTACCGGCAATCACGTCAATGTCACCATCGCCGTCTATGTCGGCTAGCTCCATGCCAGTCATGCTATCCGGCAGGAACGTGCCTATTTGAAAACCATTCCAGGCATCGCCTAGCTCCGCTGGTTGTTCGATCCACATCAAGCCCGGTGGTCTGCCAGCGCCGACTATGTCGAGGCGACCGTCTCCAGAGAGGTCGACGTACTCCAGATTGAAGCCTTGCATAGTGCCACCATTGATGCCGATGGCATGCTCAACAAACTCTAGCCCACCTGTATTCTCGAACCAGAGAATACGATTTTCTCCACGGGTTCCAACCACGATATCCTGATCACCGTCGCCATCAAGATCTACGGTTTCTGAATTCTGCGGAATGCTATAGCGCCCAAGAATATCTCGCTGCCAACTGTCTCCCTCGAGAGGATCACCATGCAGAGTAAATAGCTCAACCGGTGTTGAGCGAGCGTAGTCAGCTGGGCTGGGGCGTTGAGCGCCCTTGTTCGGGGCAATGATTTCAGGGATTCCATCGCCGTCCAAATCAGCAGCGAAGACACGAATATAAGATCCGCGATTCAAACTCATGGGAAGAATCAAACGTTCCCATGCTGTGGAACGCGCGTTAGCACCCGGGTTCTCCAGATAGATCAAGTGAGCAAGTTCAGCGGCGACAAAAACATCCAGGTAACCGTCGCGATTAACATCCACCAGCACGGCATCTTCAGGAGCACCAACCTCATCTCCCTCGGCCAGGGTAATATTGATCCATCGGTCAGGGTCCGATGTTCCAAACGCAATTCGCACATGACCGGCAGCCGGAGGCTCGAACGCGTCATCATAGGCAGCAGAATCATAGGTAGAATCAGATTCGTGTACAGAGACAATATCTTCGAAGCCATCGTTGTCGAGATCACCCACTACTAGGCCATCACTACCGCTGAATGGAACACCGGACTCAGTGGGGTCATCAATGAGATGCTCACGCCAACTTATATAACTACCGTCAGCTGCCCGGGCGCGAGTCAATGCATCACCAACAGTTTCTTGCGCATTAACGGGGGACGCAACTCCTATCGCTGTCAGGAAAAATATTGTTTTTCTTATCATGTCTTCCTCTTATCGCTATGCCCTGCATAACTGAAATATTCGCAACCTATAAATCTACTAAATAGGTCTCGAGTATAGGAAATATTAAGGCTGCAACCAACCCTATCCCTATCGAATTCCTTGAACTCCAGGCTTGTGACCAATCCTTTATCAGTCGAAAGACACTCAAATGTCTCTCAATTCCACTCAAACTGCTCGATATAGTCAGGGCTGACCTTCCCAACCCGGGATTCCAAATTAAAGGGGCCAGAACAAATATAGATTAGCTTTCATCCACTCTTACTCGAAATCTATAGCACACTTCTTAGGACACTCTAATTTCACTCTTTTAACGCATTGATTCAATTAACGAATCGATCAAGCAGTCTACTGAAAATCCTCGTGTCGGTGGTTTGATTCCGTCCCTGGGCACCATCTATTTCTTACAATTCAATTAGTTAGAATTTTTCCCCACTCTCCGCTTCCGTTACACACTCATTGCACGCTTTTAGTGATGGCTTGAGCTCAATTAGGGCTAGGAAAAGGTCGATGTGAGATGTCACTTTGTCCGTTCAAACAGACATTTTACAGAGACTATTTCCGACAGTATGTATTACAGAAAATAGCACTTAACCGCTGCCTTCTACTTTGGGTAGATTGCTGACAGTCTGCTTTGTGTCAGAAGCCGATCATGAAAACTCATGCTGGGAATCTTCTCGCAACACTTTTAGTATTTTGATAATCAGCCGATTATGCTCAACCTATGCAAATCATTAGTTAACTTGTATTTTCTTCAAGAGAAAATATGTAAGTAGTATTAGGTCGTTAAGTGTTTAGACATTAGTTTGTCTCATCCACTAGTACACTTTGGTTAAACCGTCGGTAAGATGCTGGAGCCAAATCAAAATGCTTCTTAAAAACTCTTCCGAAAGACGCCTCAGATTGGTAGCCCGAGCTCTCAGCAACTTCAATTATCGGGGCATTTGACTCTACTAACATTTTCCTGGCTACCTGCATACGCCAATTGGTTATGTAGGTTAGTGGCGTTTCAGACATCAGACTTGTGAATCTTGAAACAAAACCTGTTCGAGATAAGCCAGCTATCGCGGCTAGCTCTCCTAGATTCCAGGAGCGGCTTGGGTCAATGTGAACCTCTTTTAGCGCTTTGCTGATATTAGAATCTACAAACCCTCTCAGCTCCGAGTTCGAATTTTCTTCAGACTTTAGAAACACGCGCAAAGCCTGAGCAAAAATTATCTCTGACAGCTTCAATGATATTAGGCTCGCTCCAATATTATCAGTTGCGGCCTCGGAGCCAATTATTCTAAGAGTATGTTCCATCCAAGACCCAGCAGTGTCTCCGTAGTTCCTTATGAGAATATAGGAAGGTAATTTATCAATTAGAGGATGTTTAGCGTTCTCATCGAAAGCGAAATGCCCACAGACCAGCTGAGATTCCTGTTTGCTACTGGCCTCACCATAAACCAGTGTCCCATAGCCAGTAAAACCAGACTCCGAAATTACTGTCTCAAGTTCGGCCGCCAAATGTTCTTCATCAAGATCAGAAAAAAGTGTGTGTTCTGCCCCACGGTTAATGATGATTAGATCTCCCTGTTCAAGTTGAACTGGGGATGCCTCTGAGCCAACTCTCACGATGCAACGTCCACGATGAACATAATGAAACCGCGATACATTTGGATGGAGTGGAACTTTCACGCCCCAGGGGCTAGTAAATGACGTTCTAAAATACAACGTCCCTGTCAATTTCATATGCGCTAAAACACTGCTGAGAAGATCCATGGTCTACCTTTGATTTCCAAAAACCTTAATATATACCAATATTTCTACAAATAGAGGTATTCCGTACGAACGATCAAGTTATTTGAACTATTCGTCATATATTGACCAGGAAAATTCGAGTTTAATGCATTTCAAGCACTATAGCTTAATCCAACAACTACCAAAATAGAGAGTAATTGAAATGAAAATGAATTTGAAAACCGCTTCTTTTCTGGGAGCCGCCATTTTGACTTCTTGCACATTGTCTGCACAGTCTCAATCGCCTGCCGAATTGAATGATCTTCAGATCGCGCATGTGGCATACATTGCGGACAATATTGATATTCAATATGCCCATCTCGCACTGGCTTTATCAGAGAACCCAACAGTTAGAGAGTTCGCCCAAACTATGGTTCGGGATCACAATGGCGTCAACGCTCAAGCACTCGCCCTATTGAAAAAATTGGACGCACAGCCACAGAATAATTTCCTCAGTGAATCCTTACAGGCAGATGCCAAAGGCATTATTAACAATTTGGCGAGCCTGAGAGGAGCTGAATTTGATCGAGCCTATGCTGAAAATGAACTGGCATACCACCAAGCTGTTAATGGACTGATTGAAAATACATTCATTCCGAATATTGATAATGCCGAAGTAAAAGCTCTTTTCATTGCCGGATTGGAAATTTTCAAAGCCCATGAAGCGGCAGCGAAATTGATGGTTAGTAACGTCAGATGATCGCGAATATTTGGTCGGCCAAGGTTTGTCGAGCCGTCCTGGGTGCATGGATGCTTACCCTTCTTGTTGCATGTACGCTTACTCTACCTGTTACTAGCAGTGCGTTCGCCGAATCAACAAATCATCTTATAGAAATCAAAGGCTTTGTGTATGACCCAGTTACGTTGAATGTTAATGCAGGTGACAGTATTACCTGGGTAAATAATGACTTCGTTTCACATACAGCCACAGCTGTCCTTGCTAGTTCCCAGAATGAGGTCTCAGAAGTTTCTAATTTGCAGTACTGGACAACCGAGGAAATATTACCAGGCGGAAAGGAAACCATGCTCGTAGAACAGTCGATGATACTTGAGTATTTCTGTAAATATCACCCTTCTATGAAGGCCTCTATTGCGCGTAACTAGCGTTGTAGTTTGAGGCTAATTTGAAACCAACGCCGGTTGAGTTGAGGGAACACTTAGCCAATTAGGAATCAATATTTATTAATGATAAGGAGAAGAATATGCCCAACTCTAAAACAGCGTCAGTAGTTCTAGGCATTACTTTTATTGCAGTAGGAATTATCGGATTTATACCTAACCCCTTGGTTTCAGATACTGGAGTGTTCGTAACGAATGGTGTTCACATTCTTACTGGAGGAGTTTTCCTTCTGGCACTGTTCATGTCGGGCAAAGAATCGCTGATCATTAATACTATTGGCGGGGCTTATGTACTTGTTTCACTGTTAGGGTTTATGACGAGTGGAGACTATATGCTTGGCATGATCCATCTTAATTTGGCAGACAAGTATCTACATGTCGGACTAGCAGTCGCCATATTGGCTATTGGAAAGCTTCCGCCAAACCCAAGAAAAGTTACAACTACTACCGAAAGTTAAAAGTACGCCCAAGAATTCCACTAATTTAAACAGAGTATTTACGGAGAATTAGCAATGAGTGATGTGGCAATTGATGGTTATCGAATAAATGGGGACAGATTTATATTTAGACAAGATTAAGCGTAATTTGAACGAATTCATAGCACACTTTTTAGCACACTCTGTTTTTACAGTTTTAACTCACTGATTCTATTAAAGAATCGGTCACGCTGCCTACTGAAAATCCTCGTGTCGATGGTTCGACTAACTGCGCCAGCAGTTTGCAACGAGCGCGCCAGCGCGAAGCCCGCAGGGGACAAACAGGCCTAAGCCTGTTTGGATTCTTCCGTCCCGGCGCAGCATTTCTTCCTGTTTTAAAAACTACTGTATTTTTACTCTGACCCCAATTCTCTATTTTTTACAGAAAATAAATCTGATCCCTTTTCCTGCGTTTTGTTCATCGACACTCCTCACTTGCATTAACTCGGATGGAGGCGAGCAGCTTATCGGCGAAGTTAAAAATGGTTGGCTCAGTCGCAACAGTCGATGGGTTCACCTGAGTCTGCACGATCGCAGTGAGATAATTATCGGGCGACTGGGGGGTGCCCCCTTCATCGTCTTGTCTGAATGTGCTCATCACTCCGATTGCAGTGGGGCTACAGTCATCTGCTGCCAATTCTGGGGAGGCTGCTATGTTCACATCTTGCTCCAATAGAGCTGAATCGGCATCCACGTCTGGTGCGTTGGTGCTAATTTCGCCGGACGTTCCCGTGTTAGAGTCGGCGTTGATGGCACTCTGCGTATCGATAATAAATAGTTGCCCTGCGCTCAGACTGATGCTGCCTCCATTTCCCGCAGACGCTCGGGCGAGAATACCGGAATTTTGCATGAATACTTCATCTGCATTGACAGTAACATTTCCACCGTTGCCATCGGCGCCTGCCGTCGCCACGATGAAGCCGTCACGCATCTCCAGCTCACCGCGGACTAACACTGAAATATCCCCACCCCTGGATTGGGTTGCCTCTGTCTTTATCTCGCTTTTTAATTCACCAGAGCCGAGGATCATTAGATCCTCATCGAGGGCGATCTCGATGTTGCCCGCTGCCCCAAGATCGCTCGCTTGAGATGACACAAGCGATCCGTTCCGCAAGAGCAGGTTTCCAGCCTCAATATTGACGCCACCACCGGCACCATCGCCAGAGCTCCGAGCCTGAATAGTTGAGTCATCGAGGATGATACTACTTCCCGGGTTACTGATTTCCACATTACCTGCACTGCCCGATCCGCTGGTGTCTGCTGCTATCCGACTACCATCGCTGAGTAGAATATTGCCAGCTGCGATGGATACAAAACCAGCGGCGCTCGCTCCCGATGTGGAGGTTTCCACATTGGAATCGATCATGTTCAAGCTGCCCGAAGGCGATTGAATCAGGATGGAGGCTGCAGAGTTGTCAATTTGATCACTGGCGGTACTCCCCTCAATTCGCGTATTCGCCAAGTCCAAAGAGCCGGCTTGAATGCGTATG
>NVUL01000074.1 GCA_002401885.1 SAR86 cluster bacterium | reverse complement strand
AAACCGAGGTCGGCTCGCAAGTCATCGTACATGGCAAACGCCTAACCACGGTCGCCGCGCGTGAATATGCAGCCCTGAAACCTACTTCTCTTTAGCCTGGAACGCCAGTGGCGCGAGAGTCGATCGAAACATCTCACCAATATTTACAGGCACCTTCTCCAACTCAATTGATTGACTGTCCAAGCGAGATAAATCCATAACATTATTAATGAGCTCCAGCAGCGTCTCGCTACTCTGCAGCACCACGTCGACTAATTCTTTCTTCTTACTCGGCAAGTCGCCGTCTTGGAGTAATTGTGACGCCCCGATGACACCATTTAATGGTGTCCGTAACTCATGACTCATTGCCGCCAGAAAGGACGCTTTCGCCTGCTCTGATTGACGCGCCTCATTTTCCGCTAGGGTGCGATCGTGCACCTCTTTCTCTAGCTGTTTTACTGTGTCGCTCAATTTTTTCTCGGCAGTTACCTGAGCATTGCGAAACACGAACGTGGCAGCGGACAACATCAACATCACTAGGGTGGCTTCAAGCGCGAGCGTCAGCGCCTGCTGGTCTTCCATGGGGCCTGAAAATGGGAATTCATAACCTGTGTACTGCATGTAGGCAAACACCCAGAGCGTAATTGAACAGATAAACGTCCATACAACGCCAGCTGTTCGTCCCGCCACAAGTGATGCTATGGCTGGAAGGCAGAGCAACCAGGCCCAGGTATTGGCCCAGATGCCAACGGATGTCATGGCCATTATCATGACAAGCCAAAAGGCCACCATAGGTATCTGAGAGGCGAGAAGCTGCTTGTTGAAATAGGCTTGTAAATAGAGACTGAAGAAGACAACGGCTGTCGCTATCGCAATGAAGATATTGTCGCGCTCACCGCCGGTGTAATAATTCGATACGATCAGGCCAATCGCAACTGGAAGCACAAAGAAAATTGTTGTGGAAAGGGTGCGGCGTTCCCGAAGCAAGATGGGATTACTATTAGAAGGCTTCAAGCCCCCATTCCATAGAAACTTAAGATGATTAATCAAAAACATGTACACCGCTCAGCTCTTCTTGCAATTTCTAAATCACAGCCGATAAGGTGGGATTTAGTCCCTCTCTTGCCTCGGAATCTCCGAGCTGATTACAGTATCATAATTGATTAATCGTCGCAGGAAGATTCAGAATTGAGGGAGGCGATTACTTGACGCAGTTCATACTTCAACGCTTATTTCTGATTCTGTCTCAAGTGTCGCTGTGAGATCTCATAGACCGAGTTAAACCAGACTGGCTCATCGTTGAGATTTGGCACGAGTTGAAAAACTTCACCGCCTCCCGCCATGAATTGCTCCCGGTAATCGATACCAATCTCGTGAATCGTTTCCAGGCAATCTGAAACAAATGAGGGGGTGACTACAGCAACTTTCTTACAACCGGATGCAAGCAATTTCTCCAGATGCTCATCCAGATAAGGCTGAATCCATGCCTGGCGACCGAACCGAGATTGGAAGGCCATAGAATATCTATCCTCGCTCCAGCCTAAGGCCGCAACGACATTCTTCGTCGTGCCGATGCACTGCGCTCGATAGCAGAGTCGATTCTTGTCTGAGATCTGCTCACAGCAGCTACCGAACCCACAGACACCCTGACTGTCTGCCTTCTTTATATTTGATTCTGGCAGGCCGTGGTAACTGAACACCACATGATCCACCTGCTCTTCTTGTAGATGCTTACCGATTAGGTTCGCCCAAGCTCGAACAAATGCAGGTTCCGCATAGAGGTCATCAATGAATTGCAAATCGGGAGGAGTTTTCCATTTGGCGGCTTCCTGCCTTACTTCATGAAATACAGATGCAGTGGTTGCTGTCGAGTATTGCGGAAAAAGCGGCAACACCAAAATTTCATCTCTTCCCTTGTCTTCCAACTCCGCCATCGCCTCGGATATGAATGGCTGACTATAGGCCATGCCATTAAGGACCAGCACATCTTCTCCCGCGCTTGTGTAAGCGTTTTGCACACTCGCCTGCAGCCTATCGGCATAGACCTTCAAGGGTGAACCCTCTTCCATCCAGATCGTCGCGTAGTCCTTGGCGGTCTTTGGGGCACGAAATGGCAAGATGATCAGATTGCGTAATAACCACCTACCCACGGGGCTCATATCGAAAACGAATGGATCGGAAAAGAAATACCTATAGAAGTCTCTGAGACCCTTGGTGGTAGGTTCGGCTGGAGTACCGAGATTTAACAATATGACAGCTTTTGACATGGCGCTACGACTAATTTCCTGATTGTGACGGCAAGCCATCACTAGGTTCTATACACGCAAATAGGATCATTAATACACTAAATTTCTCTATCTGTAGTTTGTGCGGCGATGGTAAAGCGAAACCACCCCTTGATGCCAGTATTTCGCACCACCTATAGGTTCCGCTGCGTATTCCCCAACCCGTAAAACCCCCTCCGCTAGCAAATTGGATAATGAGGCCTACCACTTAATCCTCCGGGTCCAAATTCTTATAAAACGGTTCGAGATCTGAACATATCCACTCGAACTGAATGCCTGGAAAGCGAGGATCGGGTGGCGCCATGCCCAATGACTTCTTACCCATTTTGCGAAGTAGATCGGCATTGACCTTGGTGTTTTCCGAAATAATGAAACGCACACCATTCTGCAAGGCCTGTTGCCTATGGGCGATAGTTATTGCTTTTCCCAAACCACGCCCCACGAATTCCGGATGAACCACAGTATGTTCGGGTATCCCTATAGGCCCAGGCAGTTCAATGCCCTCTTGCCTATAGTACGCTCCGTTATGAGAGCTATTCATATTTGGGTATTGCGTGTAACGCGTAGCGGCTATTAGTCGACCTTTCAACTCGACTACGCGATGTGTCGCAATTTTATCCACCTCTTCCAAACATTTATTCTCTGGATAGTATGCCATGTCTACCATGGCATTAAGCTTCCAAACTTCAATGCGAAAATAAGCAATTCGTTCTAGCCATTCCTGGGAATTCACTTCTACAAGATCGAATTCATTCCTCACAGATCGCTCTCCGGCGTGAACTCTGAAATAAAATTCTGAAACTTTCGCTCCATCTCACCCCTAAATTGTTTTGAGCGAACAACAGAAATTGGCGGAGCTGCATTCGATTTATAAGCTCGCGCGTAAGCCTGTAGGCAGCTTTCGCGCAGTGCTATAAAAATATCCTCGTCACAGTCGATACGTAGTTCCATTGCGCCAGTTAGATCTTGATAAGCCTGATATTTACGTACGGTTGCCAGATTATTCTTAGCCAGCTCATACATGGCGGCCTGAAGCTCGGCCCAACGCTGAAACGTCCCCTCCGGCAGGAATGCCGTACGTCGATAGCGACCATGTACAGCGCCAAACGAGGCTAGTGTACGACCACAGACACAATTCCCCTCGACGGCTTCAGCAAGATCATCTGCATCGTAGCGAAGCAATGGCATCGCGTAGTTCGACAGCGAAGTGACAACAAGCCTTCCCGTGGAGCCAGGAACACACTTCAGGCTTCGCTCATCCACTATTTCTACAAGGCAGTGTTCCTCATGAACGTGGTAGCGCCCACCTTCCGGACACCGAGCAGCAACCAATCCGATCTCATTTAAACCGTAGTCTTGATGGACCGGAACGTTCAGTGCATTTTCGACCTGCGCTCGCATATTGGGCGTGAGCGTATTCGAGATTCCTTGTACAGCGCGCAGGTTATTCTTGGCCTCTCCACTGATTTCCTGCAGGGAGATAAACTCGAGACCGGACGATTGCATGATCAGATAGTTCGGCTTCAATTTGTTCAGCAGTTCGACCTGATCTTGGATGGTGTTGGTGTTGATGAACCCCCAACTGCGCCCGGTTTGGAAAAGCTCTGCAGTATAAGGCCAGCTATCCAGCTTCAGAATTTCGCGCTTCTTTAACAAATCGCCATCTGGCGCTCTCGCCTGTTCAACATCGGGACGAATGGAGAGCAAAGTGCCCATGGGATCATAGCGGAACCAGCGTAGCTCTCGCTGTTTCAACCAGGGGAACATCCCCATGCTGCGTTTGTCATGATGAATGATTGTCGGCTGGCCGGTAGTTCCCGAGGTCCGAGTCGTCTTGGTTACACGCTGATCGGGTGCGGTATAGAGTGGCCTAAGCTTGTCGGCATTAGCAGCAACCATGGCCTTTTCGAGGATGGGTATCTCCTGCAAGATACCAGGTTCGCGAAGATGTCGTCGCCGTATCTTAAGTCGCTCGAATACTTCCTTGTAGTACGGCACCAAATCGTAGCAATACTCCAGCAAACTTCTTAACGCACGCGAGCGTTGCCTTGCCAACTCCTCGACAGTCTTGTATTCATTAGCCGCCAATTGCTCGTGCAGGGCAGAACCACTGTAAGCTGGATGCAGCTTCCAGATGCTATTGGCCTTCTTCTCTGTCGCGTGGGTAGTTAACAAACTCGCACCTGCATTCTCGTCAGTTTTAGCGAACAGCTTCGCCGATCTTCAGGGCTAAGAAGAAACAGGGTTCTTCCTGTCCTGCTCGAACAGTTTCTCCAATTCCAATCTGCCCTCCTTTGCCAAGCTTTGTAACTCTGCCATATCATGCATGTGCTCCGCGGAACGAAGCAACATGTCTTCGTCATGCTTGCGAAACATACTCGTTACCTCTAAGGCCTGTCCTTCTGTATAACCTAGGTGTTCCAGAGTGTCAGTTGCGGCCTCGAGGCTGCTAGCAAAAGTTTCTCGAATTACACTGTGCACATCGCGTTTGTGCAGCTCATAAGCGTGGAAGCGATCGATAGCACGCGCAACTATACGAATGCCGGGATTCTGTTCTCGAGCCAGATCGACTATCTGCAAAGACTCCTCAACATCGTCAACGGCTAGCACCAAAATCCTGGCCTTCTTAACTCCTGCGGATTGCAATAGATCAAGTCGCGTAAGATCACCGTAGAAAAGACGATTGCCAAACTGCTCTACGAATTCGACGTGAACGGAATCCTTATCCATTGCCGTAAACGGCACATGACGTGCCTGCAACATTCGACCGACAATCTGGCCGAATCTGCCGAATCCAGCAATAATTACCTCGGGCTCGTGATCGTCCCAGTAGGCATCCTGATCGGGCACGGTTTCACTGCGACAGTGCCAGATCTTGCGCTGCACCACTACCAGAGGCGATGTCAGCGCCATGGACAAACCAACGATGAGAGTAATCTGATCTGCCAGCTCTGTGGTAAACAGCTGCAACTCGGTAGCCGAAGACAGCACAACGAACGCGAACTCTCCACCCTGCGACAACATCAGTCCTAACTGAAAGCTTTCTTTGAAAGAAACTTTACGCCAACGCAAGATGCCGACGATCACTAGTGTCTTGATGGCTACTAAGGTGAGCGCTCCAACAATCATCAGCAATGGATTGGCAACTAGCAACGGAAGGTTAAGGGTCATACCCACTGCGATAAAAAATAGCCCGAGTAGAATTCCTTTGAACGGCTCGATGTCGGATTCGAGCTGATGCCTGAAATTAGAATTCGCCAATAGTATTCCCGCGAGGAAGGCTCCCAAGCCCATCGATAATCCAACTGCCTCCATCAGCACGGCTACACCGATGACTATCAACAGGCTCGCGGCTGTCATCACCTCACGATTATTCGTACCAGCGACGATGCCGAGAACCGTGTTTAGCCCAAATCGGCTGACGGTTAGCACGAGCAAGATGGCCACAACTCCGTAGTACCAAGGCAGCGTTTCATTTTCGCCAGATCCAGATAGTGCCACCACACCGACCAAGACAAGAATCGGGATAACAGCGAGATCTTGCATCAATAGAATGCCAAAGCCTTTGCGGCCGAGAGGAGATGCCAGGATATGCTCTTCATTCATTAGCTGCATCGCAAATGCTGTAGAAGAAAGAGCCAGCGTCAGGCCTAGCACCAGTGACTGCGAAAAATTGAATGATAGGAGCAGCATTAGCCCTCCGATCACTATCGCACTTAGTAGCAGCTGACTGCCGCCTATCAGGCCGATGTGGCCGCGCATATTCCACAACTTATTTGGCGCAAGTTCCAAGCCAATGACGAACAACAGGAGGATTACTCCGTACTCGGCAAAGTGCAGCACCTGATCGGGATCATCAACAACGCCAAGTGCGTAGGGGCCCAAAACGATTCCAGCACATAAGTATCCTAAAATGGAGCCTAGGCCGATTTTCTTGAAAAGAGGCACGGCTATAACCGCGGCGAGAAGATAATACAGCGCATTGATCAACAGACTATCGGTATGCATAAAGACCTCACTACGGTGGCTGGAGCGGCGAGCACGAAGCAGTATAAATGGTGTGCAACCCATAAATCTGCGTACGAAATAAGGGGCTGAGCGCGGCACCATTCTGAGGCGTAAATGAATGTGAATCGAGGGCTTTTTAGGCGGATTCCACGCCTTGATATGGCGCTTAAGTTGATTTGAATTTTCAGTAACTAACTATGCAACACATTGCCCTCTACCTCGACACGAAATATAGCGCAAAGCCTGCCGAAAAGCCCGTAACTATTGACCTGTAGCTATTTAAGTCGATGACTGACTAAAGCTGATGAAATGAGCTGCAATTCCATTAAAAACCAGTAGACTTAAAGCGCTTAGGAAATATTCCTAAACGAAAATTTTTTATTAGAGGGGAATACAACGTGAAAAGATTATTGGGATTAGCCTTAGCGGCAGCTCTCGTTTCCACCACGGTAAATGCCGGTGAACGAGTTGGCGATTTCGCTTTGATCGACCATCAAGGTGCCATTCAGCACATGGCTTGGTACAACGATCACAGCGCTGTAGTTATCATGCCTATGACGAATAGTCAGGATGACGCGGCAAGTCTGAAAGCACTGCAAGAGAAATACGCCGAGCAAGGCATTCAATTCTTCTTATTGAACCCCGGCCTGCAGTCTGACCGCGCTCTAGTGCAGAGTGAAGTTGCAGCCTTGGGCCTGGATATTCCAGTATTGATGGACGACGCCCAGCTCGTAACCGAAATGCTAGGTGTGAGCCATATAGATGAAGCAGTTCTTTACGATCCAAGCAGTTTCGAGCTGCTGTATCGTGGCCCTATCGCCGAAATGGAAACTTCGCTACAGCAAGTACTCGCTGGAGAGAATTTTGAGATGGTATCTGTTGCAAGCAACGCACCTGCAATCGAATTTTCAAACCTAGAAGCACACGCAAACCTTTCCTATGAGAAAGATATCGCACCAATCATTGCGGACAATTGTGCAAGTTGTCACCGCGACGGCGGCATCGCCCCTTTCGCCATGGATAGCAGCATTACCGTCCAAGGTTGGTCGCCTATGATTCGCGAAGTGGTAATGACTAAGCGCATGCCACCGGGTCAGATTGACAATAAAGTCGGTCACAAGATGAAGAACGAAATGAATCTTAGCGACGACGAAATGCAGAAGCTTGTTCGCTGGGTAAACTCTGGCTCCAAAGTGGACAGTGAGAATGACCCCCTAACAGCTCTGACATGGCCAACTACCAAGTGGTCTCTTGGCGAGCCGGACTTGATCGTAAAGGTTCCTGAGCAATCCAT
Organism: SAR86 cluster bacterium; assembly: GCA_002401885.1. Taxonomy (GTDB): domain Bacteria; phylum Pseudomonadota; class Gammaproteobacteria; order Pseudomonadales; family Pseudohongiellaceae; genus UBA9145. Next base: position 15,345 of record NVUL01000074.1, on the reverse strand, counting down.
CCCTGCAACAGGCGTTGTAGATTATATGGATATCCCTATCGATCTTGGCCTCGATAAAGACGTCTGGATTAAGGGCAGTGAAGTAGTTCCTGGCGACCCAACCGTGTTGCATCACATCATTACTACCGTTGTTCCTCCTGAGGGCGCTCCCGATTTTCAGCAGATCTTAATGGACTTGCTCGCATCTCTACCTGCAGAAAAAGCACAGGCGATTCGCGCCAAGCTTTTCGCTGCAGTAGCCTCCGGCCAACAACCCAACATCGGTGAAATCTTCAAGGAGATTCCCGAAGTTGATATTGGTATCTTTCTTGGTAGCAGCGATCCAGATTTAGGATCTGTCGCGGGTTATGCTCCGGGCAATAATATTTCGCTTAACCCCCCTGGCGTGGGCGGCCTATTGAAAGCTGGAACCACTCTAAATCTGCAGATGCACTATACAACTTCAGGTAAAGAGACTACTGACTCGACTGAGATCGGCATCTACTTCTACGACGAAGGCGAAGTGCCTAACGAGCGTATGTCAGGCGGCGTAGGTAACGCATTCTCAATCAGCATTCCTGCTCAGGCGAAGGATCATGAGATGGAGCTAGTTACACTTGTTCCTGAAGATGCAGAACTTTATAGCCTTATGCCACATATGCATTTCCGCGGTAAGCGCATGAAGTTTACTGCGCAATACCCTGACGGCAGCGAAGAATTACTGCTATCGGTTCCTGCTTACTCCTTCAACTGGCAGCTTGCGCATGAATTAGAAGAACCTCTTTCAATTCCTGCTGGCACCAAGATTGTAGCGACTGGAGCATTCGATAACTCTTCACAGAATACATTCAACCCAGATGCTAATACCGAGATCAATTGGGGAGAACAGAGCTGGGAAGAAATGTTCATGGGTTTCTATTCTTGGAAGAACGTTGACCAAGGTGGTTCTGACTAATTCAGACCTTCTAAACATGACGAAAACAAAAAGGGTGAACTCACAAGAGTTCACCCTTTTTTTATCTTTCGGAGAAGTTACTACTTTGTTTGAAGAGCTACTTTATTGACCTCGAGGTGGCGGAGGCGTCCAGTCACAACCCTCGCATTCTGGTGAGGCCTCGTTCTCAGCCATCACAGCGAAGATAAAGTCGCGCCAGACCTCGTTCGGCTGCCACACGGTATTCATATCTTCCTTGGCCTCGGCAATGGCTACGTCCTCATAGAGCACTCGATAGAGGAAACTAAATGCCGTGGCTCTCGCATTGACCTGACAATGTAGCAGCGTCTTCTTGTCAGTATTACGCTGCATGGAATCGGCAAATGCATAAAAATCCGCGGGCAAGGGATTATCGAAGTCCACCGGCACTTGCATATACTCCATGCCGAGGCCCTTTATCACCTGATCGGCGTCGGTCAATGCGTTCTGATTATTTGTGAACGCTATGTACACAATTCTCTCGAAGCCGTGTTCCGCTATCGTCGCAAATTGCTCGCGGCTAGGCTGTCCAGCACTGGCGAAGGTCGAACTGTACTGCCGGAAATTTACGATCTCGGCCAAGGCAGGGTCAGCCTCCTCTACAGCATGGCTGTTGCCAGCTAAAAGCGGCGTGAGGATCAGTAGACTCGATAAAAGTTTATTCATTGTTTCTCCAACTGTGATCTTTACATCTTATAGACGTGAATTGAATGCTGAAATACTATAGCAGAGGACTCGCTGAGACTTCTATCAATATGCGCTGCGGCATACTGCCAAGCGCAGTACGATGCCCAATGCACCAGCAGCCTATAAACTGGAATTGGTGGCGTATTTTTTATCGAATTTTCAAGGTGTTATATTAAAAATGAATACTTTTCACTGAAATGAATCCAAATCGTGATCGACAGACATCTTAGAATAAACATCTAGCAAAGGATCATAGATATGGATGAGAATATTTTAATACCAGTCCTCGGAATCATTTTCTCTTTAGGGGTTCTTCCTCTGAGCATCCTCTATTTCATCAATCGAGGACAAGATAAGAAACTAGAGACCATCATTAAAGTCGTGGAGCTAGGCGGTGCTGTTGACCCACAGATGTTGAAAATGCTCGGCGATAGTCACAAGGACTATAAGAGTGACTATAAAGCAGGACTAATTTGGCTGGCGATAGGCTTGCCGGTATTCGCAGGTATCTGGTTAGAAAGTGGAGCGTCTGAGGCGATATTCGGCTCGATTCCCGCGCTGATCGGTGCAGCCTATGTAATTTCAGGCAAATACCGTTTACGCGGAGAGGATGATAAGTAAAATAAATTGATTTCAGAAAGCGCACTGATACTCAGGGCACTCGCGCGTCATGACAATGATGCGTTCTCTGCTCTCGTGCGCATGCATCAAGGTAAGATCCGAGCGTATCTGGTCAGGCTCTGCAGGAGCTACGACCTCGCCGACGATATTGCGCAGGAAACTTTTCTGACGGCATTTCGCAAGCTACAAAGCTACAAGGGAGAGGGAAATTTCTCTGGGTGGTTATTTCGCATCGCGCACAATTGTTTCCTGCAGCATATACGCAAGACGAAGCGTCGCATAGAAATCACTGAGCAATTTGGTACCCAGCAAGAGCTACAGACGGAGCAATACGATTCTCTATCTACAGAACAGATGGATCTAGAACAGGCGCTAACGCAACTAAACCCGGATGAAACTGCCACGATTACACTGTGTCATAGCTATGGCTACTCGCATCAAGAAGTATCAGATATATTGGACATGCCTTTGGGTTCTGTGAAGTCCAACATAAGTCGTGGTAAAGTGAAATTACAAAAGATTCTGACGAAGCCGAACGGACTGGAGAAAGCATCGTGAATGACAATTCAGACTTTAATCAGTTAGACGCATTACTCGCCCAGCCCGCAGTGATTGCCGATCGGGGATTTAGTGAACGCGTCAAACAAAGAATGAGTAAATCAAATACTGCGCGCCGAAATGTCTTTCTGATTACGGGATTTTGCTGGCTAGCCCTAGTGTTAATCGCCGCATCCCCACAAGCTATCTACGCAGACTTTTCGACGCTAGCCTTATCACTAGATATCAGCAGCCTCTACCCTTCTGTGTTGAATCAATTTCAATCACTAAGCAGCTCTGCACAACAGCTTCCCTACCCAACTCTAGCCGCAGCGTTATTATCTCTAGCTGCTGTTGCCAGCATGGTGGTGCGAGCTTAGGTCGATGCACACGGTGGCATTTTAGAACGGCCACCGAGTGGTTCTCCAACGATGCTAGCTACTATTCATAGCGCAATGCATGAATGGGGCTTCGGCGTGCAATGAGAGTTGTATTTCCCGCAACTGTGATCCACATGAATAGCAATGAAATAACTCCTGCGGCTAAACATAGAGGCAACAGCCAAAGACTGTCTATGTGATTGGAGAAAGTTTCCAGCCAGCGCATCATGACCCACACGATGAACGGCCATGCTATCAAGTTCGCCAATAGCACCGGCTTGGAAAACTGCCAGACGAGAAGACGCACAATGTCTTTTATCTTGGCTCCCATGACTTTTCGCAGACCAATTTCTCTGGTGCGGCGATCGATAATAAAAGTGGACATGCCCAATAATCCAAGACATGAAATCACAAGCGTCAATAGAGAGAACCCAGCTAGCATGATGCTTTGAACCTGCACATCGGCCATCTGAATAGTTATGAGTTGATCAACAAATTCGGCATTCAAAACGACGCCACTGCCCATAACGGTTGGCCATATTGCAGCTATTGAAGAGAGTACTTGTTGAGGGTCACCTTCGAATCTTACGGTTAGACCGGTAACAAGCAAGGGATCGAGAGGATACATCTCCGGTAAGCTTTCAGTGCGGACGTTTAGAAATAGAGAATCGGCTGCCACGCCAACAACGGTGAAAATTATTGGCATCCTACTACGAGAGAATGAGTAATTCCCTTGTAGCACCAGCCCTATAGCATTCTGTGGAGAAGCCAGACCCAAGTGCCGAACAGCGGCTTCGTTAATAATAACATTGGCCTGTGTAGTCTGCTGTTCTCCATTTGTATTGTTGCGAGCAATCCGGTCATTGAGAAAACCCTCGTCGTAGTTCCTTCCCGCTATGATTGGAATGTCATAGATATCAAAAAAATTCGTATCAACAGGGTTGGTTCTTAGACTAACTGAGAGACTGGTGTCGATCCCTGATTCAGGACGCGGTAAAACGGTGAGAGATTGCCCGATACCGTCGCCACCAGTAAACCCCTGCCCCGGCCTGGAGTATGACAGGCTGGAACTAACCACGTTGCCGAGCTGATTGATCTCCTGTTGCAGAACCTCATTTGGGGACGCTGCAGGGAGTATTGGCCCTACGACCAGCAGATTGTCTTGCCGAAACCCCAAATTTGCTGTGCTGGCAAATTGAGTCTGAAGAAATACCAGGGCTGTTGCAACTAACAACGCGACCGATACAGAAAACTGAAAAATGACCAAGAGGTTTCTAGCGTTAACAGACCCTCCAGCCGCCTGACCACGGCCGGCCTGCAGAGACTTGGCTGGGCTGTATCCCGATAGCACTAGTGCCGGATAGACACCACCAATTACCCCAACAATTAGCACTAGTCCCATTAAGAACAGGTAGGTTATTGGCGACCCATAGTTCAGTGCAAGTTCCTTACCTGCAAAAGCGCTGTAAACCGGTAACGCGAGCTCCAATAAAACCAACCCCAAAAGAATCGCAAACACCGTTATAAGAACAGCCTCTCCTAAAAACTGGACTACCAGCGCTTCTCTTCTTGCCCCCATCACTTTACGCATGGCAACTTCTTTGCAGCGATTTGTAGATTTCGCCGTCGTTAATACTATGAAGTTGGTACAACCTATTACCAGCACCAACGCAGCAATGACCGCGAAGATTAAAACGGTTACCGAGCTGCCGGAGTTTTGCCTATCAAGCTCTGACCACGGATTCAGGTACAGGTCGGTAATAGGCTGAAGGCTGAACCGAATAAAATCACTCGGTGTTCCAGTACCCACAGCTTCTTCCCGCAGATTGGCGTGGGTGTCGACAAAATCGGGTAACTGAGAATCGATAACATCCTTGTCAACTCCATCTCTCAATAAAACATAGGTTTGCAGAGAGTTGTTGTGCCAGGAATTGGCGAGCCCGGGCAAATTGGAGTCATCCAACAATACCAGCCCGCTAGAACTGAGGCTAAACATTGTATTGTTATCGAGGACGCTATTGCCAACCGGAAAGCGGTAGACTGCTGTGACAATATAATCTCTAGCGGGAAACACATAACGACTCGGAATCGTAATCGTCTGTCCAATCGGATCGGCATCGCCAAACAATCTAGTGGCTTGCTCTTCGTTCAATGCAATACTGTTGACGTTTGTGAAAGTAGCCTCTAGGCTTCCAGAGACAACGTCCAACTGAAAGAGCTTGCTGAAATCCCGATCGACTCGAACAAATTGTTCGGTGTGACCGATACCATCCACCACCACGTTGACCATGGGTTCAAATCTTAGTCGAGTGCCCGCCTCAATGTCGGACGGAAAGAAATTCATCAGATTTGATAGCACTGGCAACGACGTAAAGCCATCTCTGGTCAATACCGAACCTGGAAGCTCCATTTCCTGAATTATCCGATGGATTTGTCCCGACTTTTCCCACTGCTCGTCATAGCTGAGCTCGTCCTGAACATACAAAGTGATAAGTATACAGGCCATCAGTCCAACTGCCAGACCGACGATGTTGATCATTGAATACAACCTGTTCTTTAACAGGTTGTTTAATGCAGTAACTAGATAGTTTTTAAACATGCGTTAGCCCTCACTCATAGCGTAATGCGTGTATGGGGCTGCGCCTGGCAATGCGGGTTGTATTGCCAGCAACGGTGATCCACATAAAGATCAGCGACAGAACACCTACCGCTAAACAAAGCGGCAACAGCCAGATGCTATCTATACGATTGGAGAAGCCTTCAAGCCATCTAATCATGAAAAATACCGTAAAGGGCCAGGCGATCACATTGGCAATTAGCACTGGCATGGAGAATTGCCAGAGCAAAAGTCTCACGACATCTTTCACTTTCGCTCCCATGACTTTACGCAGGCCGATCTCCTTGGTACGTCGCTCGATTACAAACGTAGACATCCCAAGCAGGCCTAAACAAGCAAGCATCACTGCCAACAAGGAAAATCCAGCCAACATACTTCCTTGCGTTTGAACGTCGGCAAACTGATCGTCCATAATCTGGTCCATAAACAAGGTTCGAATTGGGGTATCTCCATATAGCGATGGCCAAAGCTGAGCTACTGAATTCAGGATATCCTGCGGATTTCCTTGGAAGCGCACAGTCAAGTTAGCGCCCAATTCTGGAGTCAAAAAATAGGCCTCCGGAGGAATTTCTGTTCGCACATAATGAAATCTTGAATCCGCAACGACGCCGACAATCGTCAAGTCAGCCATTATGGTGCCAATTGCTCCCACATTCGTTCTAACGACTCGCCCAATTGCGTCTTCTGGAGAACTCAGCCCGAGTTCTTGCACTGCCGATTCATTGATGACCAAATTGAAACTATATGACTGACCCGTTGGAGCGGCTTGAGCAATTAGCGGAATATGATCTTGCTGAAAAGCTTCGTCGTAACTTCTACCGGCAATTATGGATATTTCGTAAGCATCAAAGAAATCCGCATCAATAAAATTGAGCCTCGTGGTAGCCACAATGTTGGTAGTCGTATTGCCTACTCCAAATTCAGGCTGCAATATTAGCTGCCTACTAAAACTGCCGCCTGCGCCGGGTATTAACATCGATAAGCCGGACCCACTAACTCCCTCTATACTGTTCACTTGTTGCTGCAGAACAATGCCCTTGTTACCCAGCCCCTGTTGTAACTCGGGCAAATTCAACACTCCCTGCACTACCATCAAGTTGTTCGGGTTGAATCCCAGATTATTACTACTGGCGAATCGCGACTGCAGATACACGAAGGCGGTTGCAACAATGAGAGATACGGAAATAGTAAACTGTAGGACAACTAGGATGTCTTTCAAGCTGTAACCTCTCGCAGAGGAGACTGTGTGACTGTTACCCAAGGACTTCAATGGCTTGAATCCCGAAAGGACAGCCGCGGGATAGAGGCCGCCCAAAGCTCCAGTAGTTAGAACAAGCGCTGCCAAAGACAGGTAGGTAGAGGGCAAGCTATAGTCAAGCGACAATATTTTACCGGTGTAATTCGCATAAACTGGCATAACAAGTTCGAGCAATACCAAACCCAGAATCGACGCCAGTAGCACTATGAGAATCGCCTCGCCTACGAATTGAATCAATAGACTAGATCGCTTTGCTCCAAGCACTTTACGTATTGCGACTTCTCTTTCGCGCTTGGTGGATCTAGCTAATGTCAATACAGAAAAATTGAGACAACCTATCGCTAATACTACGCCTGCGATAGCTATAAAAATGAGATTTACTATCCTACTACCAGAATTCTGTTTATCAGATTCTGACCAGGGGTCGAGATATAGATCAGTAACCGGCTGCAGCCTGTAATTCATTATGTCGCTGGGGGCGTAGTCGCCAGCCGCAGAGGAAATGCTGGAAAGATTGACATGTAGATCAAGGAACTCTGAAAAGCGGCCATTTACTTGCTCGACACTAACGTTGTCGGCTAGTTTTATGTAAGTTACGAAGACGCTATTATCCCAGGACTGCCAATCTTCAGGCATATTGTCTTCATCAAGTAAGGCTAATGCGGGTATCGATAGTCTTGAATTTTCGTTGGCGACGCGGTATATCGCTGTGACTCTATAGTCTCGAGCAGGTGCCATATAGCTTGGAGGTACTGATATGATCTCGCCGATTGCATCCGTGCTACCAAAAAATTTAGTAGCTAACTCCTCGCTTAACGCTATATTGTTCAGCCCATCTAATGTCGCCTCCACACTGCCACTAATAGCTTCTACTTTGAAAATGTCCGCAAACTCCCTGTCCACAAAGGCAAGTAGCTCTGGATACACTTCGTTGTTGATAGACATATCAGTCGTACCGACGGCTCTGATGCGGCTACCGACGACAATTTCTTCTGAGAAAAAACTTTTGAGTGCCGGAAGGGCTGCCAATGGCGTACTGGGGGTTCGAATTCCGTCCGAACCAGGATAGGTAATCTCATTGTTGATTCTAAATATCCTCTCGGCGTTATCCCAGTGCTTGTCGTAACTCAATTCATCTTGGACATATAAGGCAATCAGAATACAGGCAGCCAGGCCTACCGCGAGACCAACAATATTGATGGCGCTATAGAGCTTGTTCTTGAATAAATTGTTGAACGCAGTTACCAGATAGTTTTTAAACATGAGCTAATTCCTATTCGTAGCGTAGTGCATGGATGGGGCTCCGCCGTGCTATCTGACTCGTGCTCCCAGCGACTGTGATCCACATGAACAACAAGGAAATAACACCTGTAGCTAAACACAGAGGTAATAGCCAAAGGCTATCGATACGGTTGGAGAAGCTCTCTAGCCAACGAATCATGATCCAAACGGTGATTGGCCAGGCAATAAGATTGGCGACCAACACTGGCTTCGAGAACTGCCATACAAGAAGGCGGACAATATCTCCAATTTTTGCTCCCATGACTTTTCGCAGACCGATTTCTTTGGTTCTTTGCTCTACGGTGAACGCAGACATGCCCAATAACCCCAAGCAAGCCACTATCACTGTTAGCATCGAAAATCCTGCCAGAACATTTCTTTGGGTCTCCACATCGGAAAATTGAGAATTGACGATCTGATCTACAAACTCAGTGCTAAGCGCGACATCATCGATAAAGAAGGGCCATATCTCAGTAACAGCACTAAGCAATTGTTGAGGCTCTCCCTCAAACCGCACGGTCAGGTTAGTTCGCAAGATTGAATCGAAGTAGAATATTTCGGGAGATATTTCGCCACGTGCAGTACGAAATCGTGAATTGGCTACTACACCAATAATTGTCAGGTCAAAAATTCCAGGACCACGACCAATACCGTAACTGGTTCTGATATGCCTGCCCAGGGCGTCGTTAGGAGAAGAAAATCCCAGAACCTGAACAGCAGCCTCACTGATTATAACATTGGCCTCCAAAACCAGCCCTGACTCACTATCAAGACTTCGAGGGATTTGGTCTCGCTGATAGCTTTCATCGTAGTTTCTACCCGCTACGATGGGCATTCTATAGGTGTCAAAGAACTCTGAATCTATTGAATTTGCGCCAAGAGTTATAGGTGTGCTTTCCACGAGACTCGAATCGCCACTCGGGAGTACCGTGACAATACTGCGGAAATTACTGCCTGTTCCCGGCCTAAAAAGAGAAAAACCTGAACTAACCACTCCGTCAATCCGATTGATTTCCTGCTTTAGCAGTTCTCGCCTATCGACATCAATTCTGTAGGTATTTTCAATCAGTAGTAAATTATCTGGGTTAAATCCTAAATTCGTGCTGGTCGCGAAACGGGATTGAAGAAAGATCGCGGTAGTAGCAATAATCAACGAAACTGACACAACAAACTGGAATACGACCAACGCATTCCGCGCATAGAACCCACCACGTGAATTCAGCGATTGACTGTTGTTTAATGACCTGGAAGGCCTAAATCCCGACAGGACTAGTGCCGGATAGAAACCACCTGCTACACCAACTAGAAACACCATGCCCAGCAGTAATAGATAAGTTAGAGGAGACGCGTAATTGACCGATAGTTCTGTACCAGAAAATAAAGCAAATAGCGGCATAGTAAGTTCCAGTAAAACCAGCCCTACAACCACCGCGATCAGCGTTATTAGAACAGCTTCGCTCAGAAATTGAAGAATCAGAGCTTTACGCCTCGCGCCCATCACTTTACGCACAGCAACTTCTTTGTTTCTTCTAGTGGATTTCGCGACTGTGAGCACGATGAAATTAATACAAGCGATTGTCAGCACCAGAACAGCAATAAAAGAAAAAATCAGATTAGTGGTTTTGCTACCCGCATTTATGGCGTCCGACTCTGACCAAGGATTTAAATAGATGTCGGTGATAGCTTGCAGCTCATATTCAAGCACCTCGGCAGGACTAAAAGACCCATCGTTGGTAAAACTGTCTGGAAATTTCGCATGTAAATTAATGAGGTCTGGAAAATTCGCGGCAAATGACTCCTTATCGATGTCCGCCTCAAGACCAATGAAAGTTTGAACTATCGGACTGCTCCATGAATACATAGACGACAGAGCCATCTCATCAATCGGGGCAATTGCTGGCAAGCTTAGAACAGTATTCTCGGAAGCAGGCTTATAAACTGCTGAGACTAGGTAATCTCTGGCGGGCATTGGAAATTTCGCTGGCACCTGAATCAGTTCGCCAATAGCGTCGCTACCACCAAAAAACCTCGTAGCTACGTCTTCACTTAACGCTATGTTATTGAGTGTTGCGAAGACATCGTCGAAACTGCCAGTCACTAAGTCTAATTCGAACAGGTCCACAAAACCCTTATCCACCATCATGATCGATTCCTGGTAGACAGAGTCATTGACTACAATATCTGCCAGATCTAATTCCCACATTCGAGCTCCGGTCTCCAATTCCGCAGGAAAATAATTTTGCAGAGCGGGAAGCAACTGTGTTGCTGTAAGAGTCGACCTACTCGGTGGAGATCCTGGGAGTCGAGTTTGTGCATTGATACGATAAATTTGATCAGCGTTTTTCCAGTGCTTGTCGTAACTAAGCTCGCTCAGCACATAGAGCGCAATCAAAATACAGGCGGACAGCCCCACAGCTAGCCCCAGTATGTTGATGGCACTATACAACTTATTCTTTAACAGAATATTCCAGGCAGTTGTCAGGTAATTTTTAAACATATGCCGAAACCTATTCATACCTAAGCGAAAGTATTGGACTACTGCGAGCCACTCGAAAAGTATTTCCAGCCACAGTAACCCACGCTATAATCATCGCCGCAAACCCGGCTGCAAAACAAAGAGGCAAAAGCAACCACGCTTCTATCTGATAGGGAAATTGTTGCAACCAATTCAACATAATCCAAACCGTGATGGGCCATGCGAATACGTTTGCGATTAAGACTGGTATTGAAAACTGCACTACCAGCAGACTGACAATATGCCGAATTTTGGCGCCCATAACCTTGCGCAGTCCGATTTCCTTGGTTCGTCGTTGCACTGTAAACGACGCCAGACCGAACAATCCGAGACAGGCGATCACGATAGCTAGAAGAGAAAAGCTAACGAGTATCACCGCCTCAGATTGCTCTTTCCGGAACTGTTCTCGCATCTCCTGACGCAAGAAAAACATTTGTGGCCTTTCTCCACCCACAACTGAGTCCCAAATCTTCTCAACTTGGGATACCGCTTCTTGTGGATTTCCCAAGAACCGCAAAGCGAGTGTGCCCTGGAAGGGATAATCAGGAGCAAGGATGTAAGCAGTTGGCGTTGGCTCTCTACGCAAACTCATAAACTGTGTGTCAGCGACAACACCTACAATGGTGAGATTGACAATATCGCCACGTGCGGCACTTAGTTGCACATTCGATCCCAGCTTGCCGCCGATTGCAGCTTCCGCGGTGGAATAACCAAGTAGCTGCACTGCACTCGCATTAAGAACCACATTCACATCGACAAACTCTCTGCCAAATGTTTGCAGGGTCAATCCATCGTACACAAGCTCTTGGTCACGGTCCTCATCATAGTACCTGCCAGCTATTAACGGTATTTGGTAGGTTTGAAGAAATCCCTGATCAACATGAATTGATGGCAAATTAATACCGGAACTTCCACCTTCCATATCCTTTCGAGTGAAAGCGAAAGAATTGCTCATCATTCGCATTGGCGCGAAGTTTGAAAAACCAATGTCACTGATACTGCTTAGATTGTGTAGTTGTTGTTGAAGAGTATCTAGTCTCAAACCGGCCCCAGGAGTGACCGGATTTTCAAGAACTATCAAATTCTCACTGTTATATCCGGGATCCCGAAGATTTGCATAGTTAATCTGCACAAATATCACGGCAGTCGCAGCAATTAGTGTGATTGAAACTGTAAACTGGAACACCACCAGTAAATTTCTGAATGCTATAGAAGTTTTATTTTCGGTGGAACGCGCCCCTCTCAAAGTCCTCACCGGTCGAAATCGAGACAGCATAATGGCTGGATAGATGCCTCCAGTGCAACCAACAACAATCAATAGCCCTAGCAAAGATAGGTAGGTTTTCGCCTCCGTGTAGGGCACTGCGAAACTCTTACCAACAAGTGTCTCAAATACGGGAAGTAGCAATTCGACTCCCACTAAGGCAAGTAACATCGACAGCAATACAATAAAAAAAGATTCGCCGATAAATTGCAGCACGAGTTGATGGCGGCGGGCCCCCAGCACCTTGCGCATGGCGACTTCCTGAGCTCTCTGAGTAGCTTTAACGGTGGTCAAAATCATGAAATTGATGCTAGCTATTAGCAGCACCAGGACCGCAATAACTGAAAAAGCTAACACAACTACTGCATTTCCAGTCACGCCGTAGGTGACAAATGCCGAGCCAAGATACGCATCAGGCAATTTCTGCAGTTCATAGCTAACTCTGTCGCTGGGCATTACGTCTTGCCCTGCCTGCAACTGCGCTATATCAATATTTTGATCTATGAAGCTTGGTAATTGTTGGCCAAGAAGATCGACGTCTGCACCTTCTTTGAGCTTTATGATCGTTCTGTTACCCCCATTAAACCAAACATCGAGCCCTGTTCCAGCTAGCGCGAGATCATCGATAAGACTTAGCAACGGGAAGTCCAATATCGTTTTCTCTAGGGGCTTACGATAGACTGCAGTCACCACATGGTCAGCTTTTATCTCCCTGCGCTCTCTAGTTATTACCTCTCCTATCACGTCAGACTTGCCGAAAAACTTGATAGCGACTTCTTCGCTCAGCGCAATATTTCTAGGGTCTTGAAGAGTGACTTCGAGACTTCCCGCTATGACTTCAAGCTGAAATATTTCCGGAAAGTCTTTGTCTATCCGAATTAGATTCTCGGTGTAGGATTCTGTACCAGCACTGAATGTCGATCTTCCGCCTAACAGGCGTGTTCCAGATTCAATTTCTTCACTGAAAGTTCTTTTTAGAAGAGGTAGCGCCAATATTGAAGTAGAAGTCCCTTTTTGAAGAGAGCCAGCTCTAACTTCAACAGTTCTATTGAGACGAAATATTTGAGCCGAGTCATTCCAATGCTTGTCAAAAGATCTTTCATCTTGAACATACAGGGCGATCATGATGCAAGCTGCAAGGCCGACAGACAGGCCGGTGACGTTGATGATTGTGTATGCCCTATTCTTTAACAAGTTGTTAAATGTAGTGGTCAAATAGTTCTTAAACATCGTTATATCACCTACTGCCTTTCTGACTTATATCGCCAAGAGTTTTTCTATAGGAATTTAGCTTGTTCCTGCACTACCTCAAGATCAACACGCTGACTCTCTGAAACGACCTCGCCATCAAGCAAATTTATGGTTCGTTGTGCTACGTCTGCATGGGAAGGACTGTGCGTCACCATAATTATGGTGGAGCCTTCTCTATTGAGCTTCTGTAAAATATCCATCACTTCCTGACCGTTTGCAGAATCGAGGTTACCGGTCGGCTCATCCGCGAGGATTAAGGCCTGATTACCCACTATCGCCCTTGCTACTGCAACGCGCTGTTGCTGTCCACCCGATAGCTGGCTAGGCATATGGCCCGTTCGATGGGCGATACCAATCTTTTCCATCACTGCATTCACGCGTTCACTACGCTCCTTCGTCGAGATGCCGTGATACAACAGTGCCAATTCAATATTTTGAAATACCGAGAGCTCGTCAATTAGATTGAACGATTGAAAGATGAAGCCAATATTGTGTTTGCGTATTTCACTGAGCTTTGATTCGTCGTAGGCAGCAACATCTTCGCCCTTGAAGAAGTAGTTACCCGAATCGGGGTTATCCAACATACCAATAGTGTTCAGTAAGGTAGATTTCCCACAGCCTGAGGGCCCCATAATCGCGACGAATTCGCCTTGCGCAATTTCGATATTGACGTTGTTGAGCGCCGTTGTCTCGATATCGTTGGCCCGATAGGTTTTTAACAAATTGTGTAGCTTAAGCATTGTCAGCTCTCCGAAATAACTGAGCGGCCGAGCGCAATGCCCGGCTATTATGAATTTGACGTAATTTTCGTCGTTGTGCACCTGCTTCTAGATACTTCGTTCCCCCTGCAATACAAGATAATTTGCAATGATTGAGCCAACAATATAACTAATTGATATTAATATGTATTTCTGTTCCAGGCTCTTTAACGGAATATTGAAACTGTACATTTATGAACACTTTATGTACGTTATCGCACATACCTAACTATGATTAGATGCCAAATATATGCAGAAAAAGACCAATATACTGGTAGTAGACGATGATGAAGACATTCTGGTTGCAGCTAAATATCTATTGCTGCGTCATTACGATGAAGTAACCGTCTGTAATCAGCCCGACGCTATTCCTGAGTTAATGACCCACCAAGATTTTGACGTCATTCTGCTCGATATGAACTTCCATCCAGGACAATCAGATGGAGAGCTTGGCTTTCACTGGCTCAGCAAAATCGTCGAGATAAGGCCTGACTCTGTAGTAATAGTCATCACCGCGCATGGCGGCGTAGATGTTGCCGTCGAAGCGATGAAACGGGGCGCAACCGACTATGTTGCCAAGCCTTGGGACAATCAAAAATTATTAGCAACGGTATCCGCTGCGCTGAAACTGAGCCACAGTCGCGCAGAGGCAAGCCAGCTTCGCCGTAGTAACAAGGCCTTGTTAGAGGCCACAACCGATAAGAGTCAGTTCTTACTAGGGAATAGCACGGCTATGCAACAGGTGATGAGCCTGATTACTAGAGCTGGCCCGACAGACGCGAACGTTTTGGTGCTAGGAGAAAATGGTACCGGAAAGGAGTTAGTGGCGAGAGAGATTCACCAACAATCGAAACGGAAAGAGCAGATTTTTGTCGCGGTAGACATGGGATCGATAAGTGAATCACTCTTTGAATCTGAGCTTTTTGGGCACAAGAAAGGCAGCTTCACTGGAGCCAGCGAGGATCGGACGGGCTACATCGAAGCCGCCAATTCAGGTAGCCTTTTCCTAGATGAGATTGGTAACTTGCCGCTGCACCTGCAGGCCAAACTATTATCGGTTCTCGAGAAAAGAGAAATTCTTCCGGTAGGCGCGAATAAGCCTTCGGCAATTGATGTCAGGATTGTAGCTGCGACGAACATGCCAATCGAGCAGCTAAGGGATCCAAGATATTTCCGCCAGGACCTATTATTCAGGCTTAACACTGTTGAAATCCACCTCCCTGC
>NVUL01000073.1 GCA_002401885.1 SAR86 cluster bacterium | reverse complement strand
AATGGCATAGCCATTCCTCATTGCCGCCTCGCTCCCTGCAAAAATATTATTGGGGCGTTAATAACCCTAGATCAGCCCGTTGACTTTGATTCCTTAGACAACAAACCAGTGGATATTTTGTTTGTCTTGCTTGTTCCTCGTGAAGAGAACGATGAGCACGTCCGCACACTCGCCGGGCTCGCAACCTTATTCAATGACGAGGATTTTTGCTACACAATACGACATACTCCAGATAGCGAAGACTTGTACAATATCGCGATCACTTACTAAGGGCCTCTGCATTCATCTGAGGCTCCTGCGTACTACAACGCTTTGCCCAAAACGGGTTGACTTTGATGAAGCTAACTATAATCAGCGGCAGATCGGGCTCTGGAAAAAGTACAGTACTGCATATCCTTGAGGATCGGGGCTACTATTGCATCGACAATCTACCAGCTAGCTTACTGCCAGCCCTTGCGGATCGCATCAGTAATGACGATACCCACCTTTCCAATATAGCCGTCAGTATTGACGCGCGTAATATCTCCGCTGACTTACAACAAGCGCCTGAAATAATCCGAGAACTACAGGCGAGAGAACTATCCACCGAGATAGTATTTCTCGACGCCAACAGCCAAACCCTGCTGAAGCGATTCAGCGAGAGTCGTCGCAAACACCCATTAAGCAACGAGTCTACCGATCTCCGCGAAGCAATCGATATCGAATCAGCATTGCTGGAATCGATATCCATGATCGCAAACCTCGTTATCGATACCAGCAATATGTCTCTTCATCAACTCAGGGACTTAGTAAAGAAACGCCTGCTGGAGAACAGCGAAACCAGCATGGCACTATTATTCCAATCCTTTGGATTTAAGAACGGTGTCCCTGTAGATGCTGATTTAGTCTACGATGTTCGTTGCCTACCCAATCCCTATTGGGACACAGCGCTTCGATCACTGACTGGGCTTCACGCCGATGTCGCCAAATTTCTCGACTCTCAAGAAGAAGTTCAAGAAATGGTCCAGGACATAAGGGATTACTTGGAGAAATGGCTGCCGAAGTATGAAAGCAATAATCGCAGTTATATCACCGTTGCTGTAGGCTGCACCGGAGGCCAACATCGTTCTGTCTACATTAGCGAGAAGTTGGGAAAGTACTTTTCATCCAAAATCAAGAATGTGCAAATACGTCATCGCGATCTCGGTTGATTCCGGAACTTACCTAGGCAGCACGAATCAAAACAAGACATGCTAAAAGAAACAACTACAATCATTAACAAAGCCGGATTGCATGCGCGTGCTGCGGCCAAATTGGTTGAGCTAACTGGCGGCCTAGAGAGCGCCGTCCAGATCGGGCATGAAAAAATGGTCGATGGCAAGAGTATCCTCTCACTGATGATGCTCGCAGCCGTTCAAGGCACCGATGTTTCGATCGAGGTCGACGGCCCCGATGAAGAGCAAGCTATGTCAGCCATACTCGCCCTGATCCAGAATCGCTTTGACGAACCCGAATAGCAATCCATCCCCACCCTAGACGCTTCTCTTTCTGCCCCTACGTCCTAAAAAATCACAGACATAGCCATTCTTCCAAGCTTGTTTAAGTTCTATTAGGCTGCGTTTGGCTGTAGAATTGCGCAATCCCGCGCTGGCGCTAGCGACGCCCGCCACTATCGCTTGCCATTTGGGCCGGATTCGGACTCACTCAGCGAACCTCAAACTGAGCATAGGGCCAAGCAATACGATGTCTCAAGCCAAGGAATCTCAATCACAGGAAACTGTCGCACTTGAACTCAATCAAGCGCTGGACAGCGGCTCCCTCTATGAGGTTCGACAGCTTCTAAAATCGCTGCCTAGCTCTAGCATAGCCCACCTTCTCGAATCTTCCCCGCCGAAGGCGCGTAACGTCCTCTGGCAGTTAATTGACAAAGACGCCGAGGGTGAAGTCCTACAGGATCTGAACGAGGACCTGCAGTCTGAATTTCTTAGCGAGTTAAATGCCCAACAAGTCGTAAAACTTACCGAGGGTCTAGAAACCGACGACCTAGCTGATATTCTGCAGCAGCTGCCTGATCAGGTGACGGTAGAAGTATTGCGAGCGATGGATGAACAGGACCGACAGCGTGTCGAATCCATTTTATCCTTCGATGAAGACACAGCAGGCGGCTTGATGAACACGGATACGATCACCGTGCGCCGCAGCCACACCCTGGAACTCGTGCTGCGTTATCTAAGACGCCACGAAAGCCTCCCAGAGATGACAGACAATATCCTTATTGTAGACCGGGAGGATAAGTTCTTAGGTATATTGCCGCTGCGCAGACTCCTGGTTTCAGATCCGAATACAACTGTTAGAGAAATAATGCGCGAAGATATCGATGCCATACCAGTCGATATGGAAGCGACTCGGGTAGCACAATTGTTCGAGCGACACGATTGGGTGTCCGCTCCCGTTGTGGACTTGGATGGCAAGCTTGTCGGTCGTATCACCATCGATGATGTTGTGGATGTCATCAAGGACAATGCCGAGCACGCGCTGATGAGCATGGCTGGTCTCGATGAAGAAGACGATAGCTTCGCACCTATTCTGAAAACCGCTAGACGCCGCGCCCTTTGGCTCGGTGTGAATCTAATGACAGCTGTGCTCGCCTCCGGTGTAATCTTTCTCTTCCAGGACACTCTCGACCAAGTTGTCTACCTCGCAGTACTCATGCCCATCGTTGCCAATATGGGTGGCGTAGCTGGCACACAGACCCTCACGCTAGTTATCCGGAGCCTAGCTCTTGGACACATCAGTCAGTCTAATAGTCGCTGGTTATTAGTTAGAGAGCTTGGTGTGGCCGGTTTGAACGGGACAGCATGGGCCATCGTTATCGCAGCAATCACCTTCGCCTGGTACGGAGATTTACCCCTGAGCATTGTTATAGCTGCAGCCATGATGATCAATCTCGTAGTAGCAGCTCTGGCCGGCGCCTATCTTCCACTATTTCTAAATCGCATCAAGATCGACCCAGCCCTTGCTGGATCCGTCGCACTAACCACAGTAACCGACTCAGTTGGTTTCTTCGTATTCCTAGGCCTGGCACAGCTTTTTTACTTATAAAAACTATGAAATTCGAACCTAATACAGAGTTAGAACTACCGAGCAAGACAAGGCTCAAACAAGATGCTACCGATTTACAGCAACTCGGGCAGAAGCTGACCACCTACAGCTCTACAGTCTTAAGAAAGCTATCGTTGAGCGAAGTATTGATATCTGCCATCGAAGAATTCAATCGATTACCCAATAGCTATGGAGCACGACGTCGTCAGCTACAATTCATCGGCAAGCTGATGCGTGATCTCGATTACGACGCGGTAATCAAAGCCATAGACGATTTGGAAAGTGGCCACCTGAGGAAGAAAAAGAAGCCTTCCGCGGCTACACTATTGTGCGAGGCCATATTGGAATCTGGCGACGCAGAAATCAATGCGGCGCTGGAACAATATCCTCAACTCGAACGACAGACCATGCGCCAGCTCTATCGCGAACACAATCGCGCTGCGGAGTCGGGTCGTAGCAAGTTCAAGATCAAACTACAAAATTACCTGCAGCGGCACATCAATAACTAATCTTAGCACTGCGATTCACGCCTAAAAAGCCTGCCTGGCCTAGCCTAGGAGCGCCTATACGGTATCTCCATTAGGTGATAAACTCTTTGCAAATTAATAGGCTACGCGAGCTCACCTTGAGCTAGAGTCGGTCTTTACTACAATAATAAGAAAAGGATGCCCATGTCTGACTCCAGCGCCCATTCCTATTGGAAAGCCAATATCCGTTTAGTACTCTCCCTGCTCTCTATCTGGTTCTTCATTTCCTTCGGCTGTGGGATTCTGTTTGTCGACGCGCTCGACACGATTCGATTCGGCGGCTTTAAACTAGGCTTCTGGATTGCTCAGCAAGGTTCGATCTTCGTATTTGTTGCACTTATCCTAATCTACATTCGAGCCATGGATAAGCTCGACGCCAAATACACTCTTGAGTCTTCCTCTAAAAGCGACGAAGCATCCCAGGAGGGTTCGTAATGACCGTACAAACCTGGACCTATATTTTCGTCGCCCTTTCATTCAGCCTCTACATTGGTATCGCTATCTGGTCTCGCGCCGGTTCCACCAAGGAGTTCTATGTTGCCGGTGGCGGCGTACCACCTCTGGCTAACGGTATGGCAACCGCAGCAGACTGGATGTCGGCAGCCTCCTTTATCTCCATGGCTGGCCTCATCTCATTCCTAGGTCGAGACGGCACCTTCTACCTGATGGGCTGGACCGGCGGCTATGTGTTGCTCGCGCTGCTCTTAGCACCTTATTTGAGAAAATTTGGAAAATTTACTGTGCCGGATTTTATCGGAGATCGCTACTACTCACAGACCGCCAGACTAATCGCCGTATTCTGCGCCATCTCTGTCTCCTTCGTTTATGTTTGCGGCCAGATGCAGGGCGCCGGCATCGTATTCTCTCGCTTCCTTGAAGTCGACTTCACGACTGGCGTACTCATCGGTATGGGAATCGTATTCTTCTACGCCGTACTGGGTGGCATGAAGGGAATAACTTACACTCAGGTTGCTCAGTACTGCGTTTTAATCTTCGCCTTCATGGTCCCAGCGATATTCATCTCCATCATGATGACCGGCCAACCCGTACCACAAATTGGCTTCGGCTCTGAGCTAACCGAAGCTTATGGCGGAGGCTATTTGCTAGACAGACTAGATGGACTTAGTGAACAGCTAGGGTTCGCGACCTACACTGAGGGCCAACGCAGCACGCAGGACGTGTTCTTTATTACAGCAGCATTAATGTTCGGCACCGCTGGGCTACCCCACGTCATCATTCGCTTCTTCACTGTACCTAACGTGAGAGATGCCCGGAAGTCGGCAGGTTATGCACTGGTTTTTATCGCAATCCTCTATACGACTGCACCCGCAGTTGCTGCCTTCGCTCGCACCAATCTCATCAATACAGTCAGCAATGCTGAATACGCCGCAGTGCCGGAATGGTTCACTAAATGGGAAGACACGGGGCTAATCACATTCGATGACAAGAACAACGATGGCATCATTCAATATGTAGGTGATCCAGAGACTAACGAGTTAAACGTAAATAGAGACATCATGGTGCTAGCAAATCCAGAGATTGCGGAATTGCCAGCCTGGGTGGTTGCACTCGTCGTTGCGGGAGCGCTCGCCGCAGCGCTGTCGACGGCAGCGGGTCTACTATTGGTGATCTCCACCTCTGTTGCCCATGACATGTTGAAGCGGACGTTCATGCCCAATATTTCGGAGAAGCGAGAACTCGCCTACGCACGAATATCAATTTTCGTCGCAGTGTTGATTTCGGGATACTACGGCATCAATGCGCCTGCCTATGTGGCACAGGTAGTCGCCTTCGCGTTTGGGCTTGCTGCAGCGTCATTCTTCCCCGCCATCGTCCTAGGTATTTTCCAGAAGCGCATGAATAAGGAAGGGGCTATCGCCGGAATGGTAGTCGGTTTTACTTTTACTGCAGCTTATATTATCTACTTCAAGATTATCAATCCGGCTGCGGACAGTGCTGAAAATTGGTTGTTTGGAATTTCCCCGGAAGGAATAGGCTCTCTAGGCACAGTAGCAAATCTAGTAGTGGCGATGGTCGTGGCTAGATTCACACCAGAACCGCCAGCCGAAGTGCAGAAAATCGTGGAGAATATCCGCCTGCCAGGTGAGGCGATTGCCCGCTAGGAAGAGTTTGTAGCTAGTAGTAACAAAAAGGGCCCAAGGGTGTTAACACCTTGGGCCCTTTTTTAATGAATTGCTCTTATGTCTTATGCTTGCCGTGCTCGGTTTCTTCCCAATACTTCTTCACGGTCTGCTTCATCTCCTTGTGCATGAACAAAATACCTATCAGATTCGGTACCGTCATCAATACAATCGTAATAAGTGCTATGTTCCACACGATGGTCGTATCTGCCAACGCCGCATAGAAGAAGCCCAGTACGTATACCACACGATACGGCAGTACCGATTTCGGTCCTAACAAGTAAGTCATGGCCCGATCTCCGTAGTACGACCAGGCGATTGCTGTAGAGAAGGCAAACAACATCAGGCCGATAGAAACTATATATTTACCGAAATCCCCAAACAGGCCTTTCGTATAGGCCATCGTCGTCAGCGGAACAGAATGCAGTAACGACATGCCAGACACCTCCACATCGGTATCATCCAGCCTGCCTTCGGACACCGCGACTTCGCCAGTGATCGGCTCTCCATCTCTAGAATAGAGGACATCCTCGGCAAAGGATCTTGAATTCAGCAGCGTGAAGTCCTGATTGCTGTCGGCGACGCGCCCGTCCAGCAGAGCAATATCGCCTGAAAAACTGCTCGCTTCAGATTCATCTCCGTTTAGAAAGGCGAATAGCTGAGTAACATCCTCAGCATTCGACTCCTCATAGGAGCCAGCGACGAAGGTCATGTCAGCGCGCTGAAACTCGTTATCAAATTTTTCCTTCCATACCCCGGACGAAAGAATCACAAGCCCGGTAATCGTACAGATAACGATTGTGTCGATGAAGGGTTCGAGGATGGACACCATGCCTTCATCGGCTGGCTCATCTGTTCTAGCCGCCGCGTGAGCGATGGGAGCAGACCCTTGACCAGCCTCGTTGGAGTACAAGCCCCGGTTTACACCTCGGTCGAACGCATAGGCGAACGTGGCACCAAGGAAGCCACCGGCAGCGGCGGAGCCAGTGAACGCGTCTGAAAAGATAGATACAAAAGAGGGAATGACATTCCCCATGTTGGGCAAGATTACTGCGAACGCACCTACTAGATAGATGATAGCCATGGTGGGCACGATAGTAGCGGCAACTTTTGCAATTCGGCGAATGCCACCAATAATCACAAGAGCCAACAATACTGACAATACGCTAGCGGTAATAATAGGCTCTAGAGCGAATGTGCTCTCTAGGCCAGCGGCGATGCTGTTGATCTGTGGCAGGTTGCCAGTTCCAAATGAACTAAGCACCGTCGCTATGGCAAATAGGATTGCTAACCACTTCGCATTGAGACCCTTCTCCATGTAGTACATCGGGCCACCCGCCATGGTGCCATCGGCGGTCTTGGTGCGGTATTTGTGAGATAGCGTTACTTCGACAAACTTACTGGTCATCCCGAAGAACGCAGTCATCCACATCCAGAACAACGCTGCAGGTCCACCGAGGTGCAAAGCCAAAGCCACGCCGCCGATATTGCCGGTTCCGACCGTGCCGGATAACGCGGTTGCTAACGCCTGAAAATGCGTCGTGTCACCCTGCGCTCCATCCTTATCAAACTTACCCGTGGTTATACCGATGGCATGCCTGAAATAGCGTATCTGAGGAAACCCGAGATAGATTGTAAAAAAGATACCGGTGGAGAGAAGCAAAGCTGGAAACCAAAGTGCGCTCCCCAGAAAACCGTCCAAAAAAATCAAAAAATCATTAACCGCGTCCAATGTAATACCCCACTAGTGTTATGTTCACTAAGTCTCAAAGCTGACTTTATTGCGACTACTAATCGTCGCTTATTGTAATCGTTGGGCCCTCGCTATTGTTCTGTGCTGACGCTTGCAACTGCTGCTCAACATTTTTGGCCAATTCAATATAAGCCTTCGTGGCAGCGTGATCAGTTTTCGATGCTACCACAGGATTGCCTGCGTCCGTTGTTTCTCTGATGGTTAAATCCAAAGGCAAACGACCTATAACCTCAACACCGTATTCGACCGACAGCGAGTCCCCACCACCAGTGCCGAAGATAGCCTCTTCATGCCCGCAATTAGTGCAGGTATGCATGCTCATGTTCTCCACCACGCCAAGGATTGGTACATCTACCTTCTTGAACATTTCGATTCCCTTTCGGGCGTCAGATAATGCAACGTCCTGAGGCGTCGTGACGATAACCGCGCCACTCACCTTAACGGACTGCGCGAGACTCAGCTGTATATCGCCGGTACCGGGTGGCATATCGACGATTAAATAATCCAGTTCGGACCAGGCCGTATCATTCAACATCTGGTTGAAAGCAGAAACAATCATTGGGGCCCGCCACACCATCGCGGTTTTCTGATCGACTAGGAAACCCATGGAATTACATTCTATGCCGTGAGCCAACAAGGGCAGCATGAATTTCTTATCATGAATTTTTGGTCTTGTGCCATCCGGGACTCCCATCATCAAAGGCAAGCTAGGCCCATAAATATCCGCATCTAAGATGCCAACTTTGCGCCCCAGTTTGGACAGAGCCAACGCGAGATTAACAGCGGTTGTGGATTTTCCTACGCCACCCTTACCTGAAGCCACACAAACAATGTGGTTAATTTTTTCAATACTTCTCACAACTCTTCCCTCTATTTCTTCGGTTACGACTGGTTACGACTGGTTACGACTGGTTACGACTGGTTACTGTGGCGTGCTATGTATTCCATTGGGCATCTCAGCACTCTACCCCTAATCGAACTAGGCGATGACCCTGTTAAACTGCAGCTGATTATCTTTGATTAGCGTGGAAAAATCCAAGGATGCGATAGCCAACAGAGTACGCCAAGCCGACAATTCCTCCATTTAGAGAACTTCTTCAGCAAATTTCCACGAGAAGACGACAATCTAGGCAAATTGAGAATGACAGCCTAGCGGCTTGACCGCTAGAATTGAGAACACGCGAAGAGCTTTAACTGTATCCTCTTCCTTCCCATTGATTGACTGCGCGGCATTACCGCTAGAATCTAGATCATGCAAAAAACACTCACGCTTTCCTCCGTCTTCATGTTTTTAGGCTGTGTGACCCTGCCTATCTATGTAACTGCTGAGCAGCAGGAAGACACCGAGATCAAATTCGCATTCTATTCCTCGGCTTGGGGGGGAGAAAACACCGATGACGGCTTGCGTCTTGTCGCGTTCAACCAGACGCCAGCTAGAATTCGCTTGAACAGCATTGAACTGATTGGCAGCGATGAACAAACCGCATCTATCGTTATCGACTTAGACTTAGAGGTTCCTTCAGGAGGCTATGCCGATAAGGAGATCGACTACATCAACTTACTCTCAGACGATGAATGTATCGATCGAACCATGCAAGCGAACTGGAAGCTCGTAGAAATTTCGAACTACACTCTAAACCCTTCGGTGCGAAACCTTATTATCGAGAACACGGATTCTTTTCGGATATATCAATGCGTGAAGACCATCTCCACCTCGTGGACCGACCTCAATAACAATCAACTAATCGAATACGACGAGTGGGTCCTGTTCCATTTCGAAACTCGTAGAGATTTATAACAGTCCCTAGGCAATGAATGTGGAGGTCTCATCTGAGATAGAAACAGGAATCTCATCAATCAACCTCAATCGAATGATTAAGGGAGGTGGGAGTCGGGCAGTTACTGGCGTGCTCTAAATTTTACCGCTTACCCTCAAAAGCACAGCACTCAAAATGAAAAAACCCCACTTAGATAAGCGGGGTTCTTTGTTAGGCTTCCAGAGATCTGTTTTTACACAGACTTCAAATGCCCCTTTTTTTCGAACATTTTTACTCTTCTTACAGCAAGATGCCGCCGTATTGAACGAAGAATGGTGTGAATACCAGGCTTAGAATCGCCGATAGCTTGATCAAGATGTTCAGTGAAGGACCCGAAGTGTCTTTCATTGGATCACCTACAGTATCGCCAACAACAGCCGCCGTGTGCACATCCGAGCCTTTACCACCGAGGTTGCCCGCTTCGATATATTTCTTCGCGTTGTCCCATGCTCCACCACTGTTGGATGAGGCGATAGCTAGCACGCCACCCGTAATTAGCGAGCCGATCAACAAAGCAGCAACTGCCTCAACACCGAATAGGAAGCCCACAACGATTGGCGAGCCCATGATCAGCACGCCAGGGGCGATCATTTCTTTTAACGCTGCCTGCGTTGATATAGCCACGCATTTTGCGTAATCAGGTGTGCCGGTGCCATCCATAATGCCCGGAATAGTTTTGAACTGATGACGCACTTCTTCGATCATCGCGAATGCCGCAATACCTACCGACTTCATAGTCATAGCAGAGAACAAGAAGGGTAAAACTGCACCAATAAACAGAAAAGTGAATACCAGTGGCTCTAGCAGGCTCATAGTAATCGGCTCACCGCGCAGTTCTTCGGCAGTTAAAATAAAGGCCGCGAACAAGGCAAGTGAAGTCAATATCGCAGCACCGATAGCAAATCCCTTACCAATCGCTGCAGTAGTATTACCAGCAGAGTCTAGGATATCAGTTCTACGTCTAACTTCTGACTCCAGGCCTACCATTTGAGCAATACCACCGGCATTGTCAGCTACAGGACCGTAAGCATCGATAGTCAGGGTTAGCACAAGGCTTCCCAACATACCCAATGAGGCGATCGCGATGCCGTACATGCCCGCAAGTTCCCAAGAGATGAAGATGCTTATCGCAATGGCGATATAAGGAAGCACAGTACTCTTATAGCCGAGTGCAAGGCCGTAGATGATGTTAGTAGCGACGCCAGTCTCACAGGACTTTGCGACTTCTTGTACAGGAGCAAATTTTTCAGATGTGTAGTAGCCAGTCAATAAGCCAACCGCCAACCCTGAAACCAAGCCTGCCAAGAAGCATAAGTAAACACCGACGTTCGTATACTCTGCACCGTTCAAAATAAAGTCAGCTGGAATTAACGCAGTAGTAAAGAAGTACATAACCACAGCCATAATAGCGCTGGATATAATAAGTAACTTCATCAGAGCTGGCGCTACGTCGTCTTCAGTCTTTACACCGACCAACAGCTTAGTGAGTAGTGCTATTGGAATACCTACAGCACTGATCAAGATCGGGAACAGCAATGCATCCGGGTTACCGGCAAAAACGACCGCACTAATAACCATTGCAGCACAGGTGCTCTCCGCACAAGAACCGAAAAGGTCAGCGCCCATACCCGCAACATCGCCCACGTTGTCACCCACGTTGTCGGCGATTACCGCTGGGTTACGTGGGTCATCCTCTGGGATGCCCTGCTCAACCTTACCTACCAGGTCAGCGCCAACGTCTGCAGCCTTAGTGAAGATACCGCCGCCAACACGTGCAAAGAGTGCGATTGTAGATCCACCCAGTCCAAAGCCGGCAATCACTTCCATGAGGATGTGATTATTCTCAGGGCCAAGGTCAGCGAGCAACCAGCTCATTACCACATAGATGATAACCAGCCCAAGCGTCGCGAGTCCGACAAGAGCAAAGCCCATTACAGCGCCAGAGTTAATCGCCACATCATACGCTGCGGAAATGTCTTTCTTCGCAGCTACCGTAGTTCGTGCGTTGCCTTGAGTCGCTACCTTCATACCGATATAGCCAGAAGCTATAGATATCGCTCCACCAAACAGGAAGGCGATAGCAGTATAGATACCCTCATGGATATCAGGGGTATGAGTATTGTCGATCAGAATGGCGATAATAGCGGCGAAGACCGCCATGAATATCGTCAGGACTTTGTATTCCTGCTTCAAGAAAGCCATGGCTCCATCGGCAATAGCGCCGTGGATGAAGGTTAGCTTCTTCGACTGTTCTTCATCCAGCCCTAGATCAAGCGGTATACTTACAACCTTCTTCATGTAAAAGAAGGCTATCCCCAAGCCCATCAGCGACAGGATTGTAGTTACCCAAATAGTTATGCCTGACATCGAAATTCTTCCCCTTGCAATGGAATGTTTAATTTTGAGGCGCGCACTTTACCATAATGAACGCCGCAAAAAAAGGCGATAAACCTGCTGTGAAACCAGTATTTCAGTGCTTTTGGAAGGATTGAGGGAGAAGCAATAACTAGCCCACTTCGAGGGGCACGGGGCGAGGACTTAAAACGGCTTGTCTGGGGTGTTATTTCTTAGATTTGCGGCGCTTCTTTTTGGTACTTGAGCTCTTACTTGCCGTCTTATCGGCCTCACCGCGAGCCGAACGAAAGGCCTGGCGCATCTCGTCGAGTTTCGCCTCTTTGCGCTTGTGTAGCTGGTTTTCCTTACCTGCTTGAAAATCGACGACTTTATCGTTCATATCGAGATGCTCACCCAAAACCACCTATAGAGAATTGGCCTGACGCACTAATTCATTCTTACGGGCCTCTAGCTCCGCTATCAATGCCTTCGCCAGAGGTTCCACTGTATTACCCTGCTCATCGGTACTCTCGTACTTGGCCTGCTCGTCTGTCAACGTCGTCAAGAGTTCTTCCGCGGTCTCAATAGCTCGCGTCAACGTAGTAACTCTAGTCTCTTCTTCGCCTACTTCTGTCTCGATCGAGGCAATCTGTTGTTCCAGAGCAGTGATTCTATCTAGCCTATCCTCTCTCTCAGCTTCAACTGCCGCTATCGCAGCACGTCGCTCGCGCTCCGCTTGCTCGACCGCTTCACGCTTGATGCGTTCCGCGTCTGCTCGGGCTCTGACCTCAGCAACTTGCCGCTCTCTTACCTCTCGTGCTCGATCTCGTTCCGCCGCCTCTTGATCTCGCTGCCTCTGAAGCTCTGCTGCGCGTGCGCGTGCTTGGTCTGCCACCAGCTGCGCCGCTGCTTGCTCCACCGCTACGCGCTCGGCTTCGACCGCCGCTATCTCTGCATCTCTCGTGGCCTGAGACACACAAGACGCCAGCACCAGTAGCAGTAAAGTAGCAACAACGGTTCGAATTTTAGCCGCACTCGGAAATAAACGTGCTTCGCGCTTCTGCAAACTGTTTTTCATGACAATCTCCTTCAGACTGAGTGCCTAGCAATGACTGCACTCTCTTCTTCAAGGGATACTAACTCCAAGCCCTTGATTAATAAATTATTTTCACTATAAATCGTAGATTCTGTCGACTTTGTCATACTTTATAGCGATAAACACGCTGTTTGTCAGTAAAATCAAGATCTACGCCAATTATCGGCAGGATCTGGATACTTTTCATCCTGGCGGCTTAATCCAGCGAGTAAGTCGAATTCATCATGAGCAGGCAAGACACATTGGACTCTAGACCTTCACCGCGCCCGAAGCTCACACTACTCTTGCTGCGAACCCTCGTAGTTCTACTCCTCAGCGCGCCAGTGATAGTGCTGCTACTCTCTATCGAGACCTCTCCCAGTCACGTAGCTGAACAACAGTTTAGTGATGAAGAGCTTTCCAGAATTGAAACCCTGCTGTTGGAAAGCGCCCCGCAGTCCCCTAGCAATGTGAGCCGGCATGAACTGCAGCTCAACGCTGAGGAGCTGAACTTACTACTGCGCTATGCGGCTAATATAATGAACCTCTCTTCCGACTGGGCAGCACGAACCCAGCTATCCCAAGGCAAGCTAAATGCACAATTAAGTGTTCGGCTCAGCGCAGGCCCGCTGCCCCTGTACTTGAATGTAGCGGCCGACTTCATCGAGGATGACAATCTGCTAACGTTGGATGCATTGCGAATAGGCAGAATTGGTGTGCCCAATGGATTTTTACAATTCACCCTGCAGCGGCTACGAGGCAATCTCGCAACCGAGAACATCGCTTATCTGGATTTCAGCGAACTGATCAACAATATTGAAAGTATCGAGCTCGACCAGAACCAAATGACCGTTTCACTGCAATGGGACCCGAATCTAATTAGTCGCCTCGGTAACCAGGCGCAGCAGCTTTTTATATCTGAACTGGATCAGCAACGCATAATCGACTACTACGCTATCATCACAAACATTGCCGCGGCCGTGCCCACCAACATTCGCGCCGTATCGATCAATGCCTTTTTATCGCCACTGTTTGCAGCGGCGCAGGAGAAGACCTTAGCGGGTAGTGACCCTATTGCAGAGAATCGAACAGCATTTCAAACTCTAGCCATCTATTTAAATGAAGAATCGATCGCACAACTCATCGGGGAAGAAGCCGCCGCGGAAATCGAACCAGCCCCTTTCATAGAGGCTAGACTGCAGAGACGTCAAGATCTAGCACAGCATCTCGTTTCGATAGCAGCAATAACCGCTTCGGCTGGCGCGGATCTCGCACAGATGCTATCCACAACGAAGGAAGCCTATGATGCGCGCTATCGTTCCGGGTTCAGTTTTTCTGATCTTACTGCGAATAGCGTGGGGGTCAGCATCGCGCGACTTGCAACGAACGACTCTGAAACTGCGAAAATCATGCAGGGGCGGCTGGCAAACCTACAGAATGAATCTGACTACATGCCAGAGGTAGGCAACAATCTAGATGGCTTATCCGAAACTGACTTCAATGCAATGTATACGGACAGAAACAGCCCGCAATACGCGGAGCGACTCGCCGAAATTCAGGCACTCATCGATAGTCGGCCTCTCTTTTCCGGATTGCTTCAATAGAAAATTCGTTTTACTAATGTAACCTTGGAGGCGGCAACCATCTTGGACCAGCTCACGCCTAAGCAAACAGAAGAACTGCGCTCACTTCTGCAATTCAACAAAAACAAATTGGAGCAGCAGCTACTTGATGCTGAATCGGCGACTGGTGTTGTGACCCTAGATCAAAGTTCTGTAGGCAGGGTTTCTCGTATGGATGCTATGCAGCAGCAGAGCATGGCTGTATCGACTCGCACAAAAGCAGAGGCTAGCTTGAGAAAAATCCTCAAAGCTCTGAAAAGAATGGATTTAGAGGACTTTGGCTACTGCGGCCAGTGCGACGAGCCAATACCGTTCAACCGACTAAAAGTGCAACCCGAGGCAAGCCATTGCCTGAAGTGCCAAGATCAGCAAGAGAGCCTCTGATCATGACTATGACAACTCCGGCTTACAGCCGACGGCGCTATCGACCCACACTTTTCAGGTCGGCCGACCTGTTTAAGGAGGGCTTCGCTGCAAACGGGTCAGCTGTAAGCCCCTTCGGGCGAGGCCTGGCGCGTACTGCGGCTGCGTTGTCGCACTTGCCAATGGAACAACCATTCGCTGCGATTGAGCCCTGCCGCAGCGCGCACCAAACTCGCGCAGAGTGGCCATAGACAGGATCAGGGGCTCTCTAAATCAGGCCTAAGAGAGGCGTTATCATTGGCACGTAGCTTCCAAATTCCAGATTGCTGGTGTATAACACCGCCAGCATTGCCTCCCTTGAACTTATCTGAGCCGCCATCATGACAAAAAAAGGCTTTAACACAACAAATCTGCACTCCGACCGCAGAGACCAACCGGAACATGGCGTATTGCACAAGGCCATTCATCCGTCGGTTGCCTATGGCTATGAAGATGCCAGAGAACTGGCTGAAGTTTTTCAAGGGAAACGCGCGGGCTATAACTACGGCCGGCAGCTAAACCCAACCGTTACAGCACTGCAGAATAGAATTACGGCAATGGAAGATGGTATCGCCACTGCGGTCTTCGCAACTGGCATGGCCGCTATCGCATCGACGATACTGTCGCTGCTTAGACAAGGAGACCACATCGTCTCCAGCGCATTCCTATTCGGCAATACGAATAGCCTGTTTGGCACATTTCAGAACCTAGGCATTGACGTAACGTTTGTCGATGCTACGGATGTCAACGAAGTTAAATCTGCGATTAAGGAAAATACCCGATTAGTGTTCGTCGAAACCATCGCAAACCCTGTCACGCAGATCGCGGACTTAGCCGGGATTGGCGCGCTGTGCAAAAGCGAAAACCTGATCTTCTGTGTCGACAATACGATGACCTCCCCGCATCTATTCCAGCCAAAGTCGGTTGGTGCCAGCTTCAGCGTTAATTCCCTGACGAAATACATAGGCGGCCATGGCAATGCACTCGGTGGCGCAATCACCGATACCGGCCTCTATGACTGGACCAGCTTCGCGAATATCTACGACAATTACAAGAGTCAAGACACCGAGTTGTGGGGCATTACCCAGGTGAAGAAGAAGGGCCTGCGTGACATCGGCGCCTCCCT
Organism: SAR86 cluster bacterium; assembly: GCA_002401885.1. Lineage (GTDB taxonomy): Bacteria > Pseudomonadota > Gammaproteobacteria > Pseudomonadales > Pseudohongiellaceae > UBA9145. The sequence continues at coordinate 7,923 of NVUL01000073.1, read as the reverse complement.
TGGGCCGGAAGCCGCTCATCATCTGGCAGTAGGTTCTGAGACGCTGAGCCTGCGTATGGATCAGGCGTGTACCAGCGCTCAGACAGTCGCCGAGTTCTGCGCACAACACCCCAAGGTGAAACAGGTCTACTACCCTGGACTGTCTTCGCATCCACAACATGCGCGTGCAAAAGAACTGTTTAATGGCTTCGGTTCTATTATGAGCATCGATCTCGTCGATGGCGTCGACTGTTTCGACGTGCTAAATGCGATGGAGAATATAGTCTCATCCAGCAATCTGGGCGATACCCGCACCCTAGCCATTCCTGTTGCCCATACTATCTATTATGAGATGGGAGCGGAGCGTCGTGCCTCCATGGGCATAGCTGACTCCATGATTCGCTTCTCAATCGGTATAGAAGAAGTCGATGATCTACTGGCAGATTTTAAGAAGGCCCTCGCTTAACTGTCGAGTAGCGGAAGAATCATGATCAGTCTTATTAGCGCAGATGAAATAGAAGAAGGCACCTCGAAAGGGATTGAACTTAACAATCTCTATATGTTTGCCGTTAAGAAAGACGCTGAACTATTTTTGTATTGGAATCGCTGCCCGCATCTGGGCACTCCGCTAGAGTGGGAGGAAGATCGATTTCTGGATTCCGATGGTGCCTTGATCATCTGCTCCACACACGGAGCACTTTTCGAAATAGAGGGCGGTCGCTGTCTGGCAGGGCCCTGCAAGGGCAAACACCTGCGAGCAATACCGTTTATCTTAGACAATGGTATGGTCATGGTCGAGGAGTCGGCACTGCGCGTTTCGACCCCGCTGCAGTAAGGCATCCCGAACACTTTCTAGCTTTCGCCCAGCAATACCGGCACTCTTTCGCGCAGTGTGACTCGCGAATTCTGGACATCAAAGTCAGCTCGGTAGGCGAGCACCTCCACTCCCTTCGACACTACCTCTCGAAGCAAGCGGCCATACTCGGGATCTATTTCATCTGCAGGTACGATGCGTTGTATGCCGCTGTGTTGCACGCAAAACAGCAGCACTGCTCTATGACCCAGAGTGTGCATATGCAGTAACTCTTGCAGATGCTTCTGACCGCGAGTCGTTACAGCATCAGGAAAGCTACCTAGCCCGTCGCCCAGCCCGAGGCTCACATTCTTTACTTCGACATAACACCGTGCATCCGGGGCGTTAGCTGTTCCCTCGAGAAGTAAATCGATGCGACTCTTCTGCTCTCCATAGGCTACCTCAGTACGTATTGAATCATAAGCTGTCAATTCGTCGATCCGATTCGCTGCAATTGCTTCGTGTACAAGCTTGTTCGCCAATCCTGTGTTAATGCCAACGATGTGTTTCTTATCGACCTCAACAAGCTCCCAGGTACAGGCATACTTCCTCTTCGGGTTTTCTGAGTCGGAATACCAGACCCGGCTGCCGGGCTCCTGGCAATTCTTCATAGAACCTGTGTTAGGACAGTGGATCGTTATGGACTCCCCCGCCTCTGTAGTAATATCAGCCAGAAACCGTTTATAGCGCTTCAGTAATACGCCTGCCTGTAATTTATTTTGCAGCTGCATCGAAAAGTTACCCGTGGGTTGAGAGAGAAAGACTGTTTATAGCAATGCGTTCTGAAGTCTTTCCACACCTAGCTCTAAGCTGTCCATGTCTGTGGTAAATGCAATACGCACGTGGCTCTTGCTTTCGAAATCACCAAAATCTGTACCTGGAGTCAGGGCGACTCCATGATCCTCTAACATGTCACGGCAGAATTTTTCACAGTCATCAGAGAACTTTGAAATATCGGCATAGATGTAAAATGCTCCCTGAATATTGTCAGAGAGCGAGAAGCCCATATTTTTAAGCGCTCTGGCCAAGAAGTCCCTTCTCAGGCGAAATGCCTCTCTGCGCTCCTCAAAAATGCTTTTGGCTTCGGGAGTGAACGCCGCTAGAGCCGCATATTGTGAAACAGAGGAAGCCGATATATACATATTCTGAGCAAGAATAGTCGCCATCTCGATATGCTCCTCCGGCACGACGATCCAGCCTAGACGCCAGCCGGTCATACCGAAGTATTTGGAGAAACTATTCACCACAAAGGCCGATTGATCTAGCTCCAAAACGCTTGGCAGATCGTCAACGTAGTGCAAGCCATGATAAATCTCGTCAACTAAGAGGTGCTTCTGCCTGGATGCCGCCCACTCACAGGCTGATTTCAGCTCCGATCGCTCTAATATTGTGCCGGTAGGATTACTCGGAGATGCCAACCAAAGGCCGCTGGTGTTGTCTGTGCAGTATTGATCGAGTTGCGCTCGCGTAGGCTGGAAGTTTTGCTCGATACCAACTGGAATTAGCTGCGGTTCGGCTAGCATCATATGAAGAAAGTTGCGCACACAGGGGTAAGCCGGATCGCTAAGCAAAACACCATCGCCAGCTCGTACCAGTAGATTCGCCAATAGACTCAGACCGCCACTCGCACCCGGCGTGATCAGAATACGATTCGCACCAACCTCAACGTTGTAGTTTTCCCGGTAGTGGACAGACAAGCATTCTCTTAACTCGGCAAGACCTGACGCCGCTGTGTATTGCGTCAGGCCGTCATCAAGAGCCTTTTTCCCCGCATTTATGATTGGCTGTGCTGAAGAGAAATCGGGCTCACCGACTTCCATATGCACGATTCGACGCCCCTGGGATTCCAGGTGCTGCGCTCTGGCCATGACCGTCATCACACGAAAAGGATTCACTTTTGATAGTGGGTCTTGATCCGCTATTCGGTCATTGGACATGCTGGGATTCCTGCTGGGACATCGAGCAATAGAAGCGGGTCATTATAATAGATGAATTTTGCAGACAGCTAGGCATAAATAACCAGCGGGTTATTCTCTCGCCCTGCCGAACTAACTGGTGATTTTTATAGCATCCCCACAAAGAATCTGGTAGCTTACCGAGCTTTCTGAAAATTGCACATTTCCAACTTGAAGAAACCGTGTTGAAGCATGCAAAAGTCCATCATCAAACTCTATCTACACACGTTTCAATGAGTTTGTTTTATAAATGAAAAATCCTCATTTATGCGTCAGCTTGCCTAAAAGCTTGCTAGTTAGTTCGCTAAATAGGGATACACAGAGGCATTAGCGATCATGGCTAACTCTCAGAGCTTAGAATCACAACCGGTTCTAAAGAACTTCGTTCCGTACAAGCCCAAGAAAAACGAAGTGTACATGAACGAGAAGCAGCGCGAGCACTTCAAGGCGATCCTGCTAGACTGGCGCGAACAATTGATGCAGGAAGTCGATCGTACGGTGCATCACATGCAGGACGATGCCGCGAACTACCCAGACCCCGCGGACCGTGCAACTCAGGAAGAAGAATTTAGCCTCGAGCTGCGCACACGTGACCGAGAGCGCAAGCTAATCAAGAAGATCGATAGCACCATCGAGCTCATTGCTCAGGATGACTATGGCTACTGTGAATCTTGCGGAATCGATATAGGTATCCGTCGACTAGAAGCTAGACCGACTGCAAACAAGTGCATCGATTGCAAGACTCTAGACGAGATTAAAGAAAAGCAACTCGGTAGCTAAACTACTACTTTGTAACCGCATGCGCTGCTCCAAACAACAGCGCATGCGGCCGATCGCGCCGCCTCAGCACCCATCATTTCCTGCCTTCCAAATTGAGAGAGAAATACGGACCCAATCCGTACCAGGGTTCTTCTGAATAATTCTATGGCATCTCTGGCCTTTGGACTGTACCGGGATCGAGGCTTTTCACTACAGGCATGCGTCGGCCTGTCAAAAAGAAATCACAAAGAGATCGGCCATTCATCCGCTCAAAGCAGCGCTTGTTAAGGACTTAAGGCCGTTAACGGTTAACTACGCCTCGCAGCTGAACGCTTCAGGACTCGCAGTGGTACCATAAAATTATTCAGAGGCACCCGAAACTACGACGCAATGCAAAAACCATCAGCTTCTCAAATCGATACGGAATCCGGGCTAGGCTACATCGGCCGCTTCGCTCCATCGCCCACAGGCCCCCTACATTTCGGCTCGCTGCTTGCCGCATTAGCGAGCTTCCTCGATGCGCGCGCAAACCAAGGTAAGTGGCTAATGCGCGTAGAGGATTTGGACCCGCCCAGGGAGCCCGCAGGCAGTGCTGAGCTTATCCTGCAACAGCTACTTGATCTTGGCATGGATTGGGATGATGAAGTGCTCTATCAGAGCTCACGCTTGGAAGCCTATGAAGAGGTTTTGCATAAACTTCAAGACGAGAGCCTCTGCTATCCCTGTGACTGTACTCGACCGCAAATCAGAGAAATGGGACTGGTCTACAACGGTTCCTGTCGTGAAAGGGGCGCTCCACCGGAGATGCCCTATGCGCTGCGTTTGAAAACTGACGCACTAGAAATAGGTTTCGATGATGAGATTCAGGGGCACTTCGCCCAACAACTCGAAGTCGAGGTCGGCGATTTCGTAATTCGGCGAAAGGACGAGTTATTTGCCTACCAACTCGCCGTCGTTGTCGACGATGAATTGCAGAACATCACTCATGTTGTTAGGGGCTGGGATCTACTCGACTCAACCCCGCGACAAATCTATTTGCAAAGAGTGCTCAATTACCGGCCGATGAGCTACGCTCACATCCCGATCATTGTAGATGAACGCGGACAAAAACTCAGCAAGCAGGCATTTGCTCCCTCGATTGAAACTGATAGGGCATCAGACGCGATATACAAGGCACTGACTTTTCTCGGCCAGGCACCACCAGCGGAACTAGAAAAAGAGAGCGCCGAGGCGCAATTGCAGTGGGCTATAGCGAGCTGGGACATCCGAGCCGTAGCAAAAGTTGGCAGTCTGCCCCTAAATTAGCGAGTCAATTCCGTGCCGCTGATAGCGTAGCCATAGACTTGGCTAGACGCTCCTTATAATATCCAGCAAGCGTTATAACTCCGAAGGAATCCCTGTGTACATACCCCGACCAATCTTGGTCCTCCTACTAATAATTTATCTGCTTTTCTTACTTAGCGCAGACTGGATCAACCAAAGCGCGGGCGCCTGGTACCGCCCGTTCTTCGTGGGCTTCATAGTAATCCTAATCGCGAGCTGGTCTCATCGAGAACAGGATTCGGATGAATTTTGAACTAACCACAATTATCGCTCTCGGTAGCAGCTACCTCGCGCTACTGTTTGGCATCGCCTTCGTGACGGAGCGTGGCTGGATTCCCGAAAAAATCGTTCGCCATCCGATCGTCTATGTTCTCTCTCTCGGGGTGTTCGCCAGCGTCTGGGCTTACTACACCTCTATTGGCAATGCCCTACGCGACGGTTATGGCTATCTCGCCAGCTCCATCGGCATCTCGTTGGCATTCCTGCTCTCGCCTCTATTACTGCGCCCCCTGCTAGAGCTGACTCGCACCTACCAGCTGAGCTCTCTGGCAGATCTAATGGCGTTTCGCTACCGCTCGCCTTGGGCAGGCACTATTACCACCCTGGTTATCCTGATCGCTGTTACACCGCTTATCGCGCTACAGATCAGAGCAGTTTCAGACACGGCGCTTTTACTATCCCCAGAGGCCGATCAAGGCTCACTCGCACTCGGTTTCTGCGTGATAATTACCCTATTTTCGATCCTGTTCGGCACCTCTAGACGAGCCGGGCGAACACAATACGACGGCCTGATTATGGCCATTGCCTTCGAATCCCTTGTGAAGCTAATTGCGTTCCTCGTTGTGGGGGCGTTCGCGGTGTATGGCGCCTTCGGCAGTTTCGATGGGCTCGATCGCTGGCTGCAGGAGCAACCTGAGCTGGTGGCAAGCCTAAAGAACACCGATTACTTCTCTTCCTTCCATGTCATGACGCTACTGTTCTTTACAGCGGCGGTCGCGATGCCACATATGTTCTACGTGACCTTTAATGCCAACAATGGGCAGCGAGCGCTCTCGTTTGCAAGCTGGGGATTGCCTCTGTATTTCTTGCTGCTCAGCCTGCCTGTTCTTCCCATTCTCTGGGCAGGGCTACAGTCAGGCAGCAGTGTGCAGGTGGAATATTTCCCGATAATTATTGGTGCCGCCTATCAGGCTCCAATGATCAGCCTACTGGCCTATCTTGGGGGGCTATCCGCAGCAAGCGGTCTGATCATCGTAATAACGCTCGCTCTTTCGAATATGTGCCTTAATCATTTGATACTTCCCATCTATCAACCGAAAGCGAACCAGGATATTTATCGCTGGCTACTCTGGAAGCGCCGCACCCTTATAACTGCAATTATATGGCTTGGCTTTCTTTTCCATTACCTACCAAGCGAGCAAATAAGCATTCAGGTGATCGGCATTGTCGCATTCACTGCCTGCCTGCAATTTTTGCCAGGCATCGTCGCTATACTTTACTGGCCAGCGGCAAATAAAAAAGGATTCCTATGGGGGCTCGGCAGCGGCGTGCTCGTCTGGTTTCTATTCCTAATGCTGCCTCTGCTATCCGAGACTGATCCGCTGGCTCTAATTTCTATCAACTGGCGTGAGATAACCGCCCTCTCACTCATTGGCAACTGCGCACTATTCGTAGCCGTCTCCCTCCTCAGCACCAGCAGCGACGCAGAACGAAGCTCTGCCGATATCTGCACGCTCGATACTATTAAGCGCCGCAAGCGTAGCGGTTTAGTCGCGAAATCTCCGCGCGACTTTATTAAGAGCCTAAGCAAGCCGCTAGGTGAGAGAACCGCAAATAGAGAAGTAGGCCTGGCATTAAAGGATCTAAAACTTGGCGAGAACGATCGTCGGCCATACGCTATGCAGCAACTACGCGGAAAGTTGGAAGCGAATCTATCCGGTTTACTCGGCCCCTCGATTGCACGAGAAATTATCGATGGCTATCTTCCCTATAGCATCGTTTCGGGGCACGGTAGCTCCGATCTTAATGTTATCGAGAATCGCATCGAAGCCTATCGCAGCAACCTATCCGGCATGGCGGCCGATCTCGATAACCTGAGACGCTACCATCGCCAGATCCTGCTTGACCTACCCTTGGGGGTCTGTTCGCTCAGTACAGACAATGAAGTCATCATGTGGAATAGAGCGATGGAGCAGTTCACAGAGCTGAATAGCGCCGATGTCGTTGGCTCTCAACTTATCGATCTATCGGAACCTTGGTTAAGTCTGTTTGCAAATTTTGTCGATGACGACGCCAGTCATTCCTATAAGTATGCGTTCGAACTAGATGGTCAGAAGAGAACCGTTAATCTACACAAGGCCCTTATAGAAACAACCAACGACCCAGATTCCCTTCACGAAGGCGTCATCATTCTTCTTGAAGACATTACCGAAACAGAAATTCTGGAAGCGGGACTTACACACAGCGAAAGACTCGCCTCCATTGGTAGACTGGCAGCAGGCGTTGCTCATGAGATCGGAAATCCAATCACCGGTATTGCCTGCCTCGCACAAACCATTCGAGACGAATACGACGACAAAGAGTTGTGCAACCTAGCTGAGCAAATTATCGAACAAACCGATCGCACATCAACGATTTTGCAATCATTGGTCAACTTCGCACACGCCGGCACTAACAAGACTCAATATGAGAGTGAAATAGTAACTATTAGCGAATGCATGGCACAGGCTCAGACTCTGGTATCTCTGGATAGAAAGAGCAAAGAGTTAAACCTGCGCATCGAGTGTGACCCTAACGCAAAAGTTCTCGGCGACTCACAGCGCCTCCTGCAGGTATTAATTAACCTAATCAATAACGCCCGTGATGCAAGTCAAGCAAACGGCGAAGTCCTCTTGCAGACGCGAGTTTTAGACGAGATAGTCGAAATCGCTGTCGTCGACGAAGGAATTGGCATACCCCTAGCAATAAAAGACCGCGTCTTCGACCCCTTCTTCACTACCAAAGAGGCGGGTGAAGGCACTGGATTGGGGCTTTCCCTCGTTTTCAGTATAGTTG
>NVUL01000072.1 GCA_002401885.1 SAR86 cluster bacterium | reverse complement strand
GCCCATTCCCTGGGGAGAAATCCAGCGCGGCACGCGTGGGGGTGACGTCTTGTACACCAACTCCACTCTGGCGTTGGATGCAGAGACTGGCGAGATCGCCTGGTATTTTCAGCATATTCCCGGCGGTAACTGGGACCAAGATCATCCCTTCGAACGGCTAATCGTAGAGACGGAAGTAACTCCCGATGCCGATGCAGTCTCTTGGATGAATCCAGACATTGCCTCTAGCGAGCGGCGCAAAGTTATAACAGGCATTCCAGGGAAACCTGGTATCGTTTGGACGCTGGATGCAGCGACAGGCGATTTTCTGTGGGCCACCGAGACCAACTTCCAGAACGTCATCGTTGGTGTGGATATAGAAGGGCGTAAGGGTATTACCAATCCTGAAATAGACATCACGGAGATCGGGCAGCAGAAACTCGTTTGTCCAACAGCGCAAGGCGGTATCAACTGGAACTCTGTAGGCTATAGCCCACAGACCAACTCTCTTTACACGCCAACGAACAATACCTGCATGAACTATGCACTAAGGCCGGTGACACCGACAGTAGGCCTGCACCACGCGTCGGCTCGAAACAGTCCCACGCTTGGGCCCGAAGACACGGGTCAAGTCGGACAATTTACGTCTATCGATGTGGCCACCGGTGAGACTCGCTGGACCTACCGACAACGCGCCGGCATAGGCGGTTCGGTACTCACAACCGGCGGCGGTCTGGTTTTCGTTTCCGATGACGCTAGACGATTCCGTGCCTTCGATGCCGACAACGGCGATATTCTCTGGGAGCAGGTTCTCAATTCAACAGCGGGCGGCTTTCCGGTGAGCTATAGCGTAGATGGCGTGCAGTACATCGCAATAGCGGCGGGCGAAGGCGTTAACTATCGACGGCACACACCTGAGATTCGTCAGCGTGCAGGCGGCAATACTTTGTATGTGTTTCGCTTACCATAGCAGTCGAAACAACACGTTAAAATTGGAGCGGGCGACGAGAGTCGAACTCGCGACAACTAGCTTGGGAAGCTAGTACTCTACCAACTGAGTTACACCCGCTTAGCTTTCTAGTAGCTAGTATGATTCTGCGCCAATACGCGTGGAATGGGAATACTGAAAGAGTGCCTGTTTCCAGTTATTAGGAATAAACATGAAAAACAACAAGTTCGTTAAGTGGTCATCGATCGGCGTAGGCGTACTGTTGTTAGCCTATATAGCGTCCATCGTATGGTTCGAGGCGCAACTTGGAATGAATCAGCCGCAGGGCAGCACCTCTTTAGTTATTGCAACCTTCAATGATGACAACGAACGCCACGAACGGGTTTTGCGTTTAGAACAGATTGATGGGCAGAACTACATCGCCGCAAATCATTGGCCTCGCTCTTGGTACAATCAAGCATTGGATAATTCGAACGTCGAAGTGAAGATGCCCGGTAACGACAACTTCGAAGCCTATCTCGCGATTCCCCTGGAGGGAGCGGAGGAGGAGCGTATCAGAGAAATCTACGCCTTCGGATTCGAGTTTAGATTTAGGACGGGGTTTCCTCCTCGCTATTTCTTACGATTGGACCCCCGCGGATAATTTTTAGGAATAGCAGTAGCGCAAACAAGGGAGCAGGTTGATGTTGTACCGATTGGGTGAGCTAGAAGTAGAAATTGCTGGCGAGGAATATTTCGTCGCGGACAGCGCCGATGTAATAGGGCGCGTGCGACTAGAGAACAATGCAAGCGTCTGGTTCAACGCCGTAGTGCGTGGCGATAACGAGCTAATCACCATCGGAGAAAATTCGAATGTGCAGGATTGCTCAGTTCTGCATACCGACCCCAAATTTCCACTTACTATCGGTAAGAATGTCACTATAGGCCATAAGGTGATGTTGCACGGTTGTACCATCGGTGATAATTCATTGATTGGTATCAATGCGGTTGTACTCAATGGCGCAAAGATTGGTAAGAATTGCTTGATTGGTGCCAACAGTCTTGTGACCGAGGGAAAAGAAATTCCTGATGGATCTCTGGTCATGGGGTCGCCGGCAAAGGTTATTAAGACTTTGTCCGAGGAACAGCAATCACAGCTTGTAAGAAGCTCCGAAATTTATGTGGAAAAGTTCAAGCAGTTTAAGAAAGAATTACAGAAAGATGATCGTTGATCTACTCGTTCGTCGCGCCGCGCCAAAGTGCGATTCTGATTCATAACAAACTAGAGACAAAAACAATGACACTAACTACATCAGGTCGTAAACCAATCTGGCTGGCGTTATTTGCGCTAGTGTTTCTGCCACTACTTGCAACTGCTCAGGACTTTAGCAGTGTCGAGATCACTACAATCCCAGTACGCGACGGCATTTACGTGCTGCAAGGCAGCGGCGGCAATATTGGTGTATCTGTCGGCGACGACGGGGTCATCATCGTGGATGATCAGTTCGGGCCACTAACCATGAAGATCCAGGCAGCCATCGCCGAACTCACCGACAAGCCGGTGACATTCGTCATGAATTCCCATTTTCATTATGACCACACCGATGGCAATACCAATTTCGGTAGAGCCGGCGCCTATATCGTCGCGCAGGACAATGCCCGTAAGCGCATGGAGAGCACTCAGGTGCTTTCCGGCAGCGGCCGGGTACAGGAAGCCTATGACGACGTGGGCCTTCCCAAGATTACCTTCGAGGATAAGATGCGTTTCTACTTCAACGGCAACGCGGTAGATATCGTCAACACTGGCAATGGTCACACCGATGGCGATGCGCAGATATTTTTCCGGGAATCCAACGTCATCCACACCGGCGACATGTTCGTGCGCTATGGCCTGCCGTTCATCGATAGAGACAACGGCGGCACCGCCGACGGCATGATTGACGCGTTGTGGAATTTAGCCGGCCTTATTAACGATGACACCATCATCATTCCCGGCCATGGTGAGCTCGCAACTAGAGATGACCTGTTGGAGTTTCGCGACATGCTTGTCGTTATCCGTGGACGACTAGTGAGAGCAAAGGTTGAAGGCTTGTCCGTAGACGAGATGCTGGCGAGTGAACCTGCGGACGGATATGCTCCGGCGAATGAAAATACTGAAGGGTGGTTGCTGCAGGCTTATGGGGAATATGCTGAGTAGTCTGTAACAGGGCCAACCGAATAGATTGATGATTTTCATATTGAACAGTCAATTTCCAATTTCCTCAACTGCATTGTTCTGTTGAAAACATCACACGGGAGAAAAAGTAATGAGAATTCCTTATGCCTTACTAGTAATCAGTCTTGTCAGTGCTGGTGCCACAGCACAGGAATACGTAGTCCCCAAAACTGAATGGGGAGTACCCAACTTCCACGGTGTCTGGAAACACGCCACGATCATGCCGTTCGAGCGGCCAGTCGAGTTGGGTGAGAAGCGCGCCTATACCGAGGAAGAGGCTCTAGTTCTGGAAGGTGCCGTACAACAGAAGTTCGAAGAGGCTAACGAGCCGTTGAGCCCCGACCGCGCACCCCCCGAAGTGGGCGAGGCTCTGCCATCGCTTGGTAACTACGATCTGTTCTGGCGCGAGGATGCTAAATTCATTCCCACTATCGACGGTGAGTTTCGCACCTCTGCGATTACCGATCCGGCGAATGGGCGTATGCCCGAGCGAGTAGCTGGGTTTAGCGCGCGTATGGCAGCGCGAGGTGGCCGGGGTAGAAATAGCGACGGTCCCGAGGGACGTGGCCTGGGTGAGCGTTGCCTGCTGAACGGCAACTTCGGCAGCCCGGTTATGCGGCCGAGTATTTACAATAGTCTTTTGATGTTCAATCAGTCCCCCGGGTACATCAGCATTACTACGGAAATGGCTCACGATACGCGTATTGTCAAAATTGCCGACGAACACAATCCGGCAGCGGCGGTGCAGAGGAAATGGATGGGTAGTTCCATCGGGCGTTGGGAAGGCAACACGTTGGTGGTTGAAACCAAACATTATAATAACTGGCAGACACTGTATGGCGTGCCAACGGAGAATCTCACGATCATCGAAACCTTTCGCAGGGATTCGAATAACAAGATGATCTATGGCTTCACTGTAGATGACTCGACGGTGTTCACTGAGCAGTTTTCTGGTGAGTACGCCTTGTCGAGGATTGAAGAGAACATCTACGAGTATGCCTGTCACGAAGGCAACTATGGGATGACGGGAATATTGGGCGGAGCGCGTCGGCTTGAGTCGCTTGGTTTGGAGCCTTAGAGAAGCAAGTTGCTTTTAGTCGATGCATAAAAAAGGGGAATAGATAAATCTATTCCCCTTTTTACATTCTTGCAGGTGCATCAGCAGCAAATTATTTTTGCGGGCAGATCAGGAATTTCTCGCCCGTGTGTTTAGCGTAGTATTGCTTCATGGTTTCTGCGTCTAAGGCTTCGCTTAGAGAAATCTCATTGGTGTAAGTACTTGCGAAACTAGTCGTAAGTTCTTGTGCAACTCGTCCGCGCAAGCGTCCGGCTACTTCCATTCCAGCCTTGGCTAGAAAATTGGGTAGCAGCCATCCACCAACGCCCCACGCCATGCCATAGCCTCGGCTTAACGTAGTGGCAGAAGTATCGAGCCCGCCATAGAGATAAACCTGCTTGTGTTTGACCGAACCATAGATGCTGTAGGCGCCCGGCGTTCTTGCGGCGGCGCTTTCCATGCAGGTAAGAATGTTTGAAGCGAGCATTCCTCCGCCCGTTGCATCAAATGCCAAGGTCGCGCCAGTTTCATGGATGGCATCAGTCAGGTCCGCCATAAATGTATCGGCACTGCTGTTGATCACATATTTAGCGCCCATCTCTTTTAGCAAAGCAGCTTGCTCTTCTTTGCGTACGATGTTGACTAGATCGATACCTTCAGCCTGGCAGATTCGATTTAACATCTGGCCGAGATTGGATGCCGCCGCGGTGTGTACGAGAGCGGTGTGGTTCTCCATTCTCATTGTCTCGACCATAGACAGTACCGTCATCGGATTCACGAAGCTCGATGCGCCATCCTTAGCGGTATGACCCTCTAACAGTGGCAGGCAAGAGGCAGCTTCTATGCAGCGGTATTGCCCATACATCTGGCCTCCTGCTATCGCAACAATTTTGCCTTCTAGGGCCTTGGCTGCATCGCTGTCGCCGGTAGCTATCACTGTGCCAGCGCCTTCGTTACCGACTTGAAGTGCCTGACCCACGCGTGCCTTCATGATTCTCATGCCCTGATCAGATACAGGGGCGCTTAGTACGGTATCGCCTCCGGCGCCAGAAGATGTGGCTGCGCTCATGTCGGTAAAACCGAACATGACGCCTAGGTCGGAAGGATTAATTGGGGTCGCTTCGATTCTAACCAAGACTTGATCGGCATTCGGGGTGGGTGTTTCTTGTTCTTTTAGCTCTAGGCGTAACTCTCCCGTTTCTGTGACTGTGGAGAGCATTTGCAAATAGGTGGAATTCACGGACATGTGGTACCTCTTTCTAAAAACAATGGATTTGTCTTGTTCTGGATCTGGAGAGACAGCCTTTATTGGCACCCCAGAAAGCGGCATACAATATAACAGCCATTGTGTAGAAGCGGGACTTATTTATCGCTGCATTAGCAGCTGATCTTCGCCGCAATCATTGGAAACAATTGTGGCGGTAGTGATTTTCGCAGTACTCAAAAGCACGCCAAATTCTTCGTCAGGAATCTCTAAGTGCGCCTGCAATAGCTCGGCACTTTCCCACTTTTCAGTAAGACGTATCTCTGTTGGATCTTCTAAGCTCTGAGAAAACGCGTAGTCGAGGCAGCCGGCGTCTTTTCTGCTGCGCTGTGCGCGGCCTATAAGGGCTTGTCTTACACTCGCCAGTTCTTCTACGGATTCTAGTTTTAGATTGCCGGTTACTATGATCATTAACTTATTACTCCATTTTTTGTTGTGCACTTAAACCACAATCGAATTTGGTTGCGAGGGAGACTGTGTGCAAACGAATTCTCTCTGCCTCTTCCTATATTAGGACTCTGAGTGATTACGAGCCTTTGCTACAGCTTGCACCATTGTGATTTGTCGGTCATGCTTTGGCTAGGATTTTAAAGGAGAAAGACAGAAATGCTTAATTTTAAAAAGTTACTTCCCGCCGTGCTGGCACTAAGTGCATTCACTACCATGACTGCTGGTGCGCAAGAAAGGGCGTATATCAATCCGAACCATGCCTCGCAGGCTGACGTGTCGCCTTTTAGTGGCGCCGTATTGACTGACAATACACTTTATATCTCCGGTACGTTGGGTCTCGAGAATGGTCAGGTTCCAGCCGACCCTGCCGCCGAGGCACGTAATGTACTGGATGGCATTAAGGGGCAGCTAGAAGATGCAGGAATGACCATGGATGATCTGACCTATGTGCAAATCTTCTGCTCCGATCTCGCGCTCTATCAAGTGTTTAATGATGTGTACCGCACTTACTTCACGCAGGAATTTCCTGCTAGAGCCTTTATCGGTGCGGGTAGTCTTTTATTCGATGCGCGTTTCGAGATTCAAGCGATTGCAGTAAAACGCTAGTAGGAGGGAGCCCGGCAATGACATCACTAGTGGAATATCAATTCGTCGAATCGGTTAGCACCATCACCCTGAACGACGGCAAGGCCAATGCTATTTCTCCGGCGATGTTAGCTGAATTGAATGCCGCCCTTGATAAGGCGGAGTCTGACGCTGGCGTGGTTGTTATTCGAGGTCGAGAGGGCCTGTTCTCTGGCGGCTTCGACCTGAGTGTGTTCAAGAGTGGCGATCAACGCGAAATACTCTCTATGTTACAAGGAGGTGCTGAACTTGCCGAACGCCTGCTTGGTTTTCCACAACCTACTATCGCCGCCTGCAATGGCCATGCGATGGCTATGGGGCTGTTCATCCTATTGTCTTGTGATCTCAGAATTGGGATTGATGCAGGCCATCGATTCGGCGCTAATGAGGTGGCGATTGGCTTAACAGTGCCGCGATTCGCGACAACCGTGTGCCGACATCGACTCACTCCCGCTGCATTCAATTGCGGCCTTGTGTTGGCGCAACCTTTCGAGAGCAGCAATGCAGTTAACGCGGGCATCCTCGATGTCACAGTTACGCCGGATCAGTTTGAAAAAACCGTGATGGGGAAGGCTGTAGCTTGCAATAGTCTAGATATTAAGTCTCATCGAGCAACGAAGCAGCGTGCACGCGCTGGGTTATTGTCGGAACTACGCACATCCATTGAACTAGACTGTGAAGATTGGAGCCAACGGATTTAGCTCAGGTAAAAGCTAAGTAATAGAGAAAAATAATAGAACAGTGCTTCTTCCTGTTTTCTAAACCACCAGCAGAGCCGAACCCTATGTTCTATGAACCCAAAAAAAAGAATCACGGCTTACCGAAAAACCCTTTCAATAGTTTAATAATTCCGCGTCCCATCGGTTGGATTAGCTCTCGCGACGAGCAGGGTATTCACAATCTTGCGCCTTACAGTTTTTTTAATGCGGTGAGTTATAGCCCGCCTACAGTGATGTTCTCTGGTGGTGTAGGTTCTGCCGCAGATGGAATGAAGGACTCGGTAAGAAACATCGAAACCACCGGTGAGTTTGTCTGCAATCTCGCTACCTGGGATACACGGGAGAAGATGAATAAATCATCCCAGACAGTGTCTGCCGACGTTGATGAGATAACTCTTTCGGAATTGACCGCCATTTCATCCGAGCTAGTAGGCGCCCCACGTATTCAAGAAGCACCCGTACATCTTGAATGTCGCTACCTGAAAAGTGTGGATATTCCTGGCTGGACAGAGGCGGATGCTTACCGCGTTATCTTTGGCGAGGTGATAGGTATTCATATCGATGATGATTTTATAACCGATGAGGGTTTGGTCGATGTGGCGAAAATGTTGGTTATAGGCAGGCTGGGTTACAACGACTATGCGCGTGTCGACAGCGATTCACTGTTCACAATGAATCGCCCTGGGTAACGCCGAAAACTATTTCTTAGCCTTGGCGGCGTTCTGTAACAAGGCGCCAAATGTGCCAACGGCAGGAGACGCAGCCTTGGGTGATGCCGAATGAGAAGGCCTAGCTGGTGTTGGATTGCCAGTAGTTCGTCGGCTTGGCTTTCCTTTTTCTTTCTCAGCCTTAGATTGCAGTTCATCATCCAAGCGCATAGATAGACCGATACGCTTACGCTGGACATCCACTTCCATGACTTTTACTTTGACCACGTCGCCGGTTTTCACCACGGTGTGTGGATCTTTAACAAAGGTGTTCGCTAGAGCAGAGATGTGTACCAGTCCATCTTGATGCACGCCGATGTCCACGAAAGCGCCGAAGTTAGTCACGTTGGTGATCACGCCTTCTAGCCGCATTCCCGCTTTAAGGTCTTTCAGTGACTCGACGCCGTCTTTGAATTCGGCGGTCTTG
Organism: SAR86 cluster bacterium; assembly: GCA_002401885.1. Lineage (GTDB taxonomy): Bacteria > Pseudomonadota > Gammaproteobacteria > Pseudomonadales > Pseudohongiellaceae > UBA9145. Next base: position 15,760 of record NVUL01000072.1, on the reverse strand, counting down.
AATTCTGGTCTAGGATCGCGGCCGGGTTTCTCCAGCTCAGCCAATATGTCGGTGACAGTGGGAAGTCCAAATTTTTCGTCGGTATAGTCTGCTGGGTTTAACTTTGATAGGAAGCTTCGGTCGCCCATCATCTCGGCTATTTTCTTCTTGCTAGCTGAGCCAATCTTTTTGACTACGCTATAAGATTCTGGATGCACCGCGGAGGCATCCAGAGGATTGTCACCGTTAACGATACGTAGGAAACCAGCCGCTTGTTCGAAACTCTTTTCACCGAAGCGTGGTACTGCTTTTAAGTCGCGTCTGTTTTTGAACTCGCCGTGTTGGTTGCGGTATTCAACGATATTGGTGGCGATAGATGAAGAAAGACCTGAAACCTGTTTAAGCAAAGCAGCGGATGCCATATTTACATCCACACCCACAGCATTCACGCAGTCCTCTACTACCGTATTCAAGCTTTGCCCAAGTTTGAACTGACTCACGTCGTGTTGATACTGACCGACCCCGATAGATTTAGGATCTAACTTCACCAGCTCGGCTAGTGGGTCTTGCAAGCGTCGTGCAATTGAAATCGCGCCACGCACGGTAACGTCCAAGTCGGGAAACTCTTCTCTAGCGATGTCTGATGCCGAGTACACCGATGCGCCGGCTTCGCTAACCATGGCCTTGTCGAGCTTGAGCTCCGTGTGCAGCTTGATTAAATCGCCGGCAAGCTTGTCGGTTTCGCGTGAGGCTGTGCCATTGCCGATGGCAATGAGTTCGACATCGTGTTTTTTGGCCAGCTTCGCCAACACGGAAAGTGATTCGTCCCATTGGTTTCGCGGTTGATGCGGGTAGATGGCGGTGTCTTCTATGAATTTTCCAGTGCGATCGACGACGCAAACTTTCACGCCGGTGCGCAGGCCTGGGTCCAGGCCGAGAGTCACCTTATTACCCGCCGGCGGTGCCAACAAGATGGCCTTCATGTTTTCTGTGAACACGCGAATAGCTTCGTCGTCAGACTGTTCCCGTAGCTGCCCAAGTAGATCGGTCTCTAGGCGATAGATGAGCTTGATGCGCCAGGTCCAGGTGACCACTTCGCTTAACCACTTGTCCGCCGAGCGGCCCTTGTTCTCGATACCGAGATGCTTGGCAACCATTCCTTCGCAGGGGTCTGTGGCACCGGTTTCAAGGCCTGCACTGCCAATTTCAACTGACAGGAAGCCTTCTTTACGTCCGCGAAAAACAGCGAGTGCTCGGTGAGATGGAATTTTGTTCAGGCGTTCGCTGTAATCGAAGTAGTCGGTGAACTTGGCGGCTTCCATCTTGTTCTTTTCCACAACACTGGAGCGAAGCTCGCCGTTGTCCCAAAGATGATTGCGTAGCCTGCCCATTAGGGCAGCGTCTTCGCTGAAGCGTTCCATGAGAATATCGCGCGCGCCGTCTAAGGCTGCCTTGGTATCTGCAACTCCTTCGCCGATAAATTCTGTGGCCTGTGTTTCGGGGTCGAGGCTCGGGTCTGCGAACAACGACTCGGCTAATGGCTCCAAGCCAGCTTCGATGGCTATCATGGCCTTGGTGCGACGCTTGGGCTTGTAGGGCAAGTACAAGTCTTCTAGTTCGGTCTTAGTCTCCGCGCTGCGGATCTGTTTCTCTAACGCAGGCGTTAACTTTTCCTGTTCCTTAATGCTCGCCACTATTGTCTCTACGCGATCATCCATCTCGCGTAGATAACGCAGGCGTAATTCCAGATCGCGCAGCTGCAGATCATCCAGCCCACCGGTTGCTTCTTTTCGGTATCTGGAGATGAAGGGCACGGTTGACCCTTCATCGAGCAACGCGATGGCGGCGCTTACCTGCTGGATCTTAACGTTCAATTCGGTGGCGATTTTTTGGGTGATAATTGGGGAAGGCGTATCGGTAGCGGTCATTACAATCCTGCATTCCCAAGTCTTAGAATTGGGAAAATTTGTTAGTTAGAGAGCTAGGCATTTTACGCTTACTTGGGGTGTTTAAACTATGGAAATTACAACGATCATTGTAGTTGGGCGAAGTATTCTATGTTGGTTGTTAGAAATTGCCTCAGTTCTTGTTCGTAATCGCTTTGCGGTCGATCATTCGCGGTCTACGTGCGAGCGAATCCTGCTCTTCAGGAGTTACTGGATCATTTCCTTCCAGCAGTAATTGCATATGATCATACTGATCGTTGCCCCAAAATAATTGTTCTTCAATTATCATCGTGGGCACACCAAACACTCCGCGGGCAATCGCATTTTCAGTCTCACTGATTAGTGCGTTCTTAGTTTCAACTTGTTGTATTTTCTGCTCGAAGTCCTCGCAAGGAATACCTGCTCTCTCTAGTAGGGAGATTAAGTTCGCCACATCACCTAAGTCTTCAGCTTTTGTCCATCCTGCCTTAAAAATAGCAGTGATTACCGCGTGCTGATCGTTCCCGCTTACTTGAGCTAGAGACATTCGTAACGATGGCAGGGGGTTGAAGGGGTGGTATTTTGGGGGTCTGTAATCAATGCCTGCAAGGCTTGCATAGCGCTTACAATATCGGCCTACCCACTGACTCTTCGGTGGTATTTCAGCTGGGCCCAAATGCCCCCAGTGATCCAATAACTTACCGAATACGACGGGGTGAGCCTTGAGCTCCAACTGAAATTGCTCACAGAATTTTTCGATCTTCAGCCATGCGAAGAAAGCAAACGGAGAGAGGTAGTCGAAATAAAAATCTAAGCTCGTAGGTTTCATGACTCTGATAGTACGAAATATAAACGTCCAGCGTAAGCCTCTAACCGGGGCTGGTTAGATTTCCTGCCTGCTGTTAATCCCAGAAACCGGTTGAAATTCCAGGCCCAAATTGCTGTACGTAGTGTTCGAAGCTACAGCTTGGCGAAGTGTTGAATGACTTCTCGGTAAGTTTAGCATCAGCAATTCGGTCGAGTCGGAACACACGATAGTCGTCGCGCAGTTGGCACCACCCCACCAGTGTCCACTTGGCACCCCAAAACATTAATCCCAGTGGCTTAATCGTGCGTGTCGAAGCGTTGTTCTTTTCATCGCTGTATTCGATTTCTAAAATAGTTGTACTGTCTATGCTAGACCGAATGACTTCGCTGAACTTGACATGCGCCTGTCGGTTATAATCTGGCACCAGATACTTGGTCAGTTTATGCTCATGGGCCTGCTGTGTCTGCGGCGGCAACACGGCCCTGATTTTGTCCTGAGCGGTACTCGCCGCCGCGCACAATTCATCATCGGCCCAGCCTTTGACTAGGCGAATGCCTAACACGAGTGCTTCCAGTTCTTTCTCGTTAAACATTAGCGGAGGAATCCCGGAGCCGGGCTGCAGGCAGTAGCCCACTCCCGCCTCACCCACAATATCCACGCCGGATAATAGCAGTGACTGTATGTCACGATAGATCGTGCGTTCCGAGACCTGTAATCGATTAGCCAGTTCATTCGCTGTGCTTGCTCTACGCCGGCCCCTTAGTAACACCAAGAGCTGAAGTAAGCGTTCCGATTTCCTCATTAATAGTCCTTCTCGTATCTAAGCCGCTGAAACCGGGGCCTTGCTGAAGTCCCAATACATAGCCTCTATTTTATGCCCTTCCAGATCACGAAGAAAGGCACCGTAGTAGGCTTCGGTGTACTCGGTGCGTGGACCGGGTTGGCCATCATCGATGGCGCCCGCAGCTAGGCCTGCGGCGTGGAACTTGTCGACTTCATCCGTACTAGCAGCAAGAAAAGCAAAGTGAATACCATTAGCTGTTTGCGCGTTGCCGCCGTCGATCGGTTTCTGCACCCAGAACTCCGGGAATTGCTTACCCCAGGCAACAGCACCAGGAAAGTCGACGATACGATGTGCTCCAAATACGCCTAGAACTTTGTCGTAGAATTCTACTGCCTTGTCGAAGTCGTTGCTGCCAATGGATACGTGGGCCATTAGGGAAGGGTTTGCTTGTTCGCTCATTGTTGATTCCTCGTAGTACGTCCCGACGTAGTGTCTTTGGGAGTTGGAAGCAATAATACGCTGCACCACTGACAGGAAGTGTCAGGAGGGATGCATCAACGAGAAAAAAGTGGACAGAGATATCTCAGCCTCAAAGGCGAATGAATTTTGGTGCAAACATCAATGCGATCCCAATGACAAACATCATGGCTGGGTCAGAGACTAGATAGGGATAGACAATCAAACAAATGCCCGAATAATAGGCAATTGTGTGCTTCTGTTTCTTGCCGTAGATAAAATAGCCCAAACCAATTGAGCTAAAGACTAGACTGATAAGCAGGTAGGATGTGTCAAACATGATGAGATTTGAGTGCCGATGATTGGAGAAGTGAAAGTTTACAATACACAGATACTAACTGATATCCCGCTGGGTAATGCCGAGCTAGCTCCAATCTGTTCCTTCGTAGTAGCGCGTGCCCCTGTGTCCTTTCTTGGCAATCGGTTTCGCGATCTCCTCGCCAGGGCAGTCCACGATTATTAGTGTCCTCGGCCTGCCTGACTTTGGATTCACCGCTCCGCCAACTAGCTCGTGAATACGCAGTCTGCCTCTTAGCTGGTCGTTGACGATAGTATAAACATAATCTCCCATCTTTAGAAAAGGGGGCAGATTTATTTTCCTATACCTAACGATTACCTCTGTGATGTTTGAATTGGCGCTAGAGGCTGATCGATATAACGCAGTGGCGACTTGGAAGTGTAGTGATTTTACTTAATAGCCTAGTGCAGAATTTAGCTATTCATACCGCAAAGCTTCGACCGGATTCCTCCCGGCCGTTTTAGACGACTGAATAGCCACCGTGGCAAATGCAATCACAATCGATACGCCTGCTGCAAAAACGAACGCCATAGGGTTTATTGCCTCCCGATAGTAGAAGCTTTCAATCCAACCACTAGTGGCAAGATAAGAAATAATGGCGGCGATGGGAGATGCAATAAGCAACAACATCAGCACACCCCGAAACAACATAAATAATATCTGTTGGGTGGATGCGCCAAGTGTCTTGCGTATGCCTATTTCTTTGGTTTTCTGTGAGTTGGTGAAAGCGGTCAATCCAAACAGACCTAAACAGGAAATTGATATGCAAATTAATGCGAAGATGCCTATCAATGTCATCTGTCTGTTATCAGAGTCATACATCTGGCTCAGTTTCCTGTCGAGATATTCATATTGTAAGGGGTAGGTTGGCTCAAATGCCTGCCAGGTGTCCTGAATAAAGCCTAAAGTCTCGTCAAGAAACTCATCACTGATATCAATGATCAACTCACGATTTGCCGTGGTCTTAAGCAACGGATTCATTCCTTCAAAATCAGGAATATCATAGAAGAATACAAAGGGCTCTATCATGGCGTGCATGTTTTCGAAATGAAAGTCTTCGACAACACCAACCACGGTTCTAATATTTCCACCTCCCTGAGAGTAGGTCATGCCTATGGGATCATTCCATCCGACTTCCTTTGCAGTGGCTTCGTTGATTATGACTTGATATCGTTGGGCATCGATGGCTCCAGGCTCGAAATCTCTTCCTGCTACCAAGTTTATTCCCAGCGTGTCGATGAAATTGGCGTCAATTCCAATATTATGAAAATCCAAATTGTATACGGTGCCATCTTCACGCAGCGCCTCAAGTGCAGCGCTGAATCGGCTGGTTATGGGGTTGCCGGTAACCATGGAAGCGTTATGTATCTGAGGATGAGATTTAAGCTGTTCGACAAGAACTGCAATATCTTCGATTGCGTTTGATCCTTGCACACGTACCACTAATTTATTCTGTTTTTCAAAACCTAAGGGCTTGCTATCGATGTAGCGCATTTGTGAATACATCAATATTGTCGCAGTAATCACTGTGATGGAAACAGTGAACTGGAGTAAAACCAATCCTTCTCGGACTCTACTGCTGATTGATTTGTGCCAGCCCCTCAATTCAATAGCGGTTATATCGATATTGGCTAAATGCAGTGCTGGATAAATTCCAGCGCCGATACCTATCACCAAACCCATTGAGATCAAACTCAAAAACACAAAGCCATCCTGAAATAAACTAAGGCTTAGCTCCTTTCCGAGTAAATTAATTTCTGTAGAACCAATCAGGATTAATTCCACAATACTAATGGCAATGGCCAACGACAGTAGTGAATATACTATCGACTCGAACAAAAACTGAATTACAAGTTTGCTCCTATCTGCGCCCAATACTTTTCGTATGGAAATTTCTTTTCGTCGTTTGACTGCTCTAGCAGTGGCCAAATTTATATAATTGATGCACGCAATAAGAAGTACGAATGCTGCGACAGCCGTGAATGCGTAAAGATAGAAAATACTACCCCGGGGAAGGTCTCTTTGAGCAACCGAGTTTAGATGTATGCCGGTTAGTGGTTCGAGGTAAAATAGAGCCTGGTATCCTGCTCTGGTGCTTTGTGCCATTACTCGGTCAAAGAAGTCAATAAACATCTCCTGGTGCGATTCGATTTCCTGATAACCTTCGTGCATCAAAACATAGTTAAAGCTATTCAAATTCCACAGATTTCCACGAAAATTTTCCAACCCGTTAGCGGTGGGTGCGAAAATGCCCAGATTGGCGACTAATGCCTGGTATTTGAAATGACTGTTATCGGGAAGGTCGGCAAAAACGAGACTAATCTGGTAGTCAGCAACACCTGTTGAAAGTGTCTTGCCCACAGGGTTTTCATCGGCAAAGAATAAGTTAGCCAGGGTTTCATTAATAGCAATGGTATTTGGTCGAGTTAATGCCTGGTCAGGATTTCCATAGACTATCTCGTGAGTAAATATGTCGAAGGCAGTATTATCTGCGATATAGATATCTTCTATATAATAGGAATTGTTCTCGAATTTTAAAAGATTGGAACTTCTGCCAAGGGGCCGAAAGCTGGCATAGCTTTCGATTTGAGGATACTCGGCTTGCAATAGGGGGCCTAGGTAATGGGACGACTGCGCTCTTCGGTTTCTGGTATTGCCGTAATCAATCTCATGGTTAACTCGGAAGATGCGTTCTTGAAGTACATTGTGTTTATCGTAGCTAAGCTCGTGCCTCAGAAACAAGCTAAGCAGGATGAAACAGGCGATGCCCAAAGACAAACCCGTGATGTTCAAAAATGAGTAGGTTTTCTCTCTACTGAAATTACGTAAAGCAAATTTCACATAATTATTGGTCATTGTGTTTCTCTCGCTCTGAACGCCAATGACACAGCGGCGACCATTATCCGGCAAAGCTTAGGTATAGGCGGGCAAATTTGGAATGCTAACTATGGGTGAAATGCAATTACCACGCCAAGAAAAACAGGGCGACACCCCTCTAGTTTCAAGAGCTTACTAGCAGGGGGTATCTTAGCTTGTTTCAGATTAGCACAAGATGTTGTTTCAATACGGTACATCTGTTCGGCAGAAAACAGTGAAAGAAAAGGGCGAGTGCACTATTTGAATTCATCGTATTGAACACGAAAGTAACGTTCATCTTAGGCTGCTCGTATTTTCACGCTTACTGCCAGTTCGCGCCATCGTAATATCGTGTTCCTCGGTGTCCTTTTCTAACAACGGGCTTTTGAATTTTCTCTCCGGGACAATCTACGATGATCAAAGTTCTAGGTTTGCCAGACTTGGGGTTCACCGCGCCGCCGACCAATTCGCGAATCTCCAGTCTGCCTCGAAGCTCGTCATTGAAGATAGTGTAGACAAAATCGCCCACTTTCAGCTTGGACGGCTTGCCCGCCATATGAAATTCGAACTCGGACAGCGAGCCATCGAACAGCGACTCTATTCCTTCGTTTCCGCGGGAGGCGGGAATGGTTTTTGTGATGCCAAAACTCATATCAGTTGTGAGGTCCTAGCTAAACAGATCGAATGTGCCAAAGTTTCCGCCTAACAAATTCGCCGATTCATTATGTCCTAGCCAACCCTGTGTCATTGTTTGGTAGACCTTTCTAAAATCGGTGGTATAGGCAAGATTGTCGCCCTCTGCCAATTCGGTAAGGCTAGGCAGTTCACCGTAGTGGCCTCCCTTAACCTGATTGCCGACAACGAACATGGCATTGGCTGCTCCGTGGTCGGTGCCGAGGCTTACGTTCTCGGGTACACGTCGGCCGAACTCCGAGAAGATCATCAGGGCGACATCATCGGCGCGACCGATGCGTTCTAAGTCTCTTATGAATCCAGCTACGGCATCGGAGGTGTAGGTTAGCAATCTGCGGTGCAGGTTGTTCTGAAACACGTGTGTGTCAAAGGAATTATTTCTATAGGACACGTAGTAGAGGCTGGTTGGCATGCCGGCATCTAAAAGCGCGACGACCTTCTGCAAGTCCAGATCGTTCACGCCGTAATCAACAGGTGAGTCGTACTTTGACCAGGCATCACGCACCAACGCGGAGGCATCGTTGGCGCTGCGGGCTATGTCTAGTAGAAAGCGTCGCGAAGGATTTTCCACCGCGCCGATATCGGCCACCACATCTAGCGCCTCTTTCTCTGCCGCGAAGGCTTCGCGCATGAATCGATTTGGGTCATCGAACACCACCGGTACATGTTTCTGGCTTTTCACCGCTAACGATTGTCTAGAGCCGATGTTCACTAAATAGTTCGAAGGCGCCGATGGGGCTATCGAGTCGGCGAGTTTGCCAACCCAGCCATATTCGTCGCCACTGTTAGGCGCAGCAGTATGCCAGTAGGCCATGGACGTGAAGTGAGAATAGGACGGATTCTCGTAACCACAGCCGTGAACAATGGCCATCTTGCCGTCTTTGTACAGGCTCTCGAATCCAGCCATGCCAGGATTGAATCCAAAGTGGTCGTCGATGAGTCGCAATTCGTTCTTCGGAATGCCTATATTAGGTCGCTGTCGATAATAGGCATCGTCGCCGTAGGGCACGACGGTATTTAATCCATCGTTGCCGCCGGAGAGCTCGAGAATGACCAGAACCTTGCCACTAGCGGCCGCCTGAGCGGCAGCGGCTTGTGCTGCCTGAGCGAAGGCGGGTGGCACCATGCTCAACGCGCTGAGGCTAGCCATGCTGGCCAATAGTTCGCGGCGACCTAGTGTTCTGTCTTTTCTATTCTTCTTCATTGTCATGCCTCATTAACTTTTCATGAGTTAACCATTTGTTGAATTAGCACTGTATTTAGCCCAGTTGATACTCGGGCTGACTCATTATCAAGTGCAGTACTAAGCGAAGAGAATCTTCCATGTAAGACTGCGCTTCGGTAATACTCGTTGTGCCCAGATCCTCATCGAGGAAATTGATCAGCATGCTGCGAGTACTGCTGTCCGGTTGCACGCGCATGAATCTGGCGAGCAGATAGTCAACCGCCTCGCTGGTGTTCTCTACGCCACGCTCAACAAGCATTTTGCTGAGGTCTAGACGGGCCGTGTGGCGCGGTATTGGTATTACTCTTTCGATCGCCATCTGCCAGCCGCGAAAACTTCCGTACCGGGTATTAAATTCTTCGTCGCGATCCGCCATCATATTGGACTCTGCCATGATTCCTCCATCGCCGAGGGAGGAAGGTTGAGTAGCGGAGGTGATATCTAAACCTTGTCGAATACGATCGGCAACGCTGCGAATCTCTGAGCTGCCATTGACCCTGTCCGGTGGTACAAAATTAATATCGGGAAACAAAACATCGCGTGCGAAGTTGCCGCGTTCTAGCAACAACCCCGGAGTCATCCAGCTGCGTCCACCGGCCCAGCCGGCTACAGTAGGTGGCCGAAACAAGGATTGGCTGAGTGCGCCGGTTGCTCGGTTAAAATCGGGTACGCCTGGCGCACTTTCTAAGCCGAGTTTTCGATAGGTGGAAACAGCCAGCTGCACCGGACTCTTTATCTGACTGCCGAGTGAAGGCGCGCTGTAAAAATCTTTGGAGAGGAAGATCATTTCTAGAAGTGTCGCCACGTCGTAGTCTGCATCGCGTAAAGTGTTGCCTAATTCTTCCGCTAGAGCTTGGCTCAATTCTTCCCGCACGAAGAAGCGATAAATCTTAGTGGCGATGTATTCTGCTGTAACCGGCTGTTCCATAATCAGGTCGATAATCTCAACACCGTCGAAGTTTCCGCTATGGCCTAGAAAATTCTTTACATCGTTATCGTGTTGGTCTTCGTTGATCACGAATTCCAGGTCCACGTAGTTCCAGCCGGTGAAGGCGCGCGCGGCCTCGCGTATATCAGTCTCCGAGTAGTTACCAACGCCCATGGTGAACAATTCCATTATTTCGCGAGCGAAGTTTTCGTTCGGCGCGCCTTTCAGGTTCACGCCGGCATCGAGGAAGGACAGCATGGCCGGGTCTTGCGCGACCGCCACCATGAGGTCGCGGAAACTGCCTGTGCCCATCTCATGAAACAGTTCCAATTCATTCAACAGCTTGCGGTAGTCACGTACCTTGCTCTCATTGACCGCGTAGTGGCCATGCCAGAATAAGGCCATCTTCTCTTGAAGTGGGTTATTCGAGGCAACCATGCGATCGGCCCACCAATAAGCGACGCGATTGGTTTCTAATACGCTGGCTCTGAGCCAGTAGAAGAACTTATTTACAACCGGCTGCAGCCGACGGTTTCCTTCAGGTTTTACTCTTACCCCCAAAGCCTCCCCGGTTTCCTTAGCTAACTCAGTAGTCGCAGGGCGGCTGGGTGGAAAGGGTTCCAATCCGGCATCGTGTATACCGGAGTGTTCGAAGGCTTGAAGATGGCGGTTATTTGCTGGGTCGAAATTCACCAGGCTATTCACTGCCGCTTTTGGAGACAGGGCGGCTAGTGCTTCGATTTGCGCGGGTGTCCCACCAAAGCCAGCGCGTTCTAGCAGATGGGCCGCAGTTTCGTAGTTCCAGTCTGCGCTTGTGAGCGGTGCGAGGTCGTCCTGCCAAGAGGCAAGACCTGCCTGTTGTGCCGTGCCTGCGTTGGATAGCAAAGCCAGTGCAAAGGCTGTAATTGCCAAGCAGGCGAATCGATTCGGTGCGCGAAGCATTGGGAACTCTCCAGATGTCACTGTAGAGCAACACTTTATTCTATTTTTCGAATAGGGGACAGGCCGAGTTCTTCTGCTTATGCCGGTAAACTATCAAAATTGATGATTGGGGAAGGCAGGGGTTTTTGCAGTTCTGGTGGTTGACGCTATAACGTTACAACGTTATAGTGCTGTATTGATGAATCCCGTCCCTGAAACGCCTTTCTACTGCAGCGCTGTCTGCTATCGAGTTATCTGTGAGTGAACTATCCAAGCGTGCCACCGTCTATTTCGACCCGGCCTTGCATCAAGCACTGAGAATCAGGGCAGCCATGTCAAGTCAGTCCCTGTCCGAACTAGTGGACGAAGCGGTACGTCAATTGATGAAAGAAGATCAAGAAGACCTTGAGTCTTATGCCAGCAGAGTGGCGGAGCCAGAGATTAGTTATGAAACCCTGCTTAATGACCTGAAAAAGCATGGCAAGATATAACATCACCTTTAAGCGTTCAGTCAAAAAAGATTTGCGCCGAATTTCCAATCAGGACATTCCCGCTATTTTGCAGCGCATTGACGCGCTAGCTGAGGAACCGCGGCCAAATGCTTGCAAGAAACTCAGCTCGAAAGAAGTGTACCGTGTGCGGCAGGGCAACTATCGAATTATCTATGAAATCTTTGACGACAGATTAGTGGTCTTGGTTGTGGCAGTGGCGAATCGCAGCATTGTCTATCGTAGTCAGTGAAGATGCACTAGTCGCGTAGCTTAAGTTAGGCACCGCACTGGGAGCCTCGTTTGAGTGTGAATTTAAGCTTTCCACGTATTCTCTTTGTTTTCCTTCTCTGCTTGCGTAAGAATGCAAACATGCGATTCTAGAAATGTAGTCTGTCTCCACTACAAGAAGAAGGATAATATGCTGGGAAAAATGCGACTAGTCTCCTCTTTACTGTTTGCCCTGATACTCATCAATAGTGCGCAAGCGCAGAGCCAAGCACAAATCGATTTCCGTCCACTCACCCAAGAAATGCTGAGCAACCCCGATCCCGAAGATTGGCTGATGTGGCGCGGCGGTTATAACAATTGGGGTTACAGCCCGCTCGATCAGATTAATCGAGAAAATGTTGATCAATTACGTCTGGCCTGGTCTTGGACATTCTCGCCGGCGGCCCTCGGCTCCAACGGCATGCAGGTGGAACCCACAGTCTACGATGGCATTATGTACATACGCCATTCCGATGAGAAATATTCTGCGCATGACGCCGCTACTGGCGATTTGATTTGGCAATACGCGCGACCCCTGCCTACAGAAATTATGGCCGGTGATACCCGCCTCACTGTTCACAGGGGCAGGGGGGTATTCATCTATGAAGATAAGCTAATCTCCCATGCCACCGATGGCACCCTGTTCGCGCTGAACCCGAGCACAGGAGCGCTTTTGTGGGAGTCAGTCATGACCGATTACCGTAGTGGTGCACAGCCCAGCGGTGCGCCAGTGGCGTTTGGCGGTTCGGTAGTTGTTCCCTACAACTGCACCGCATGGACCGCCGCTGATCCCTGCCATATGTCAGCCTATGATGTAGACAATGGAGATCTGCTTTGGCGATGGTATACCAGCCCGACGGCACAGGATCCTATGCACAGCACTTGGGGTGATGAGCCGCAGATTTATCCTCTGGAGCGCCGCCGTAATATGTCGCCTTGGATGACCCCCGCGGTGGACAGCGAGCGTGGCTTGTTCATTTTCGGTATTGGATCTAGTGCGCCGCAGCAACCTCAGCTTGCAGGTACCAATGGCGAATGGCCCGACCGCCTGTATCAGGGTTCAACCGTAGCATTGGATCACCGCACCGGTGCATTGGTGTGGTGGGCTCAACATCATTCTGATATGTGGAACGATGATTCTGTCTACGATCGGATTCTCGTCGATGCGAAACTAAATCCCAGTGCGCCAAATTCCTTGGGCCAAAACCCAGATATCGATCCCGATCAGACTCGCGAACTAGTTATTGGCTCTTTCTCTAAGGACGCGATTTTTTATGTCTACGACAGAACCGACGGTAGTTTTCTATACGCACGACCAACCGCGTATCAGAATGTCATTCAGAGTTACGACGGGGCAACCGGTGCATACACTACCGAACCCGATGCCATTATGGTTGCCGAAGAAGGCAGAGAGGCAACTATTTGTCGAGAGAACAGACAAATCCCGCAGGGTGCCTACAGTCCTCTTACCAATGCCTATTATGTGCCGGCTTTTAACGGTCCTTGCTCGGTGATGTCCATGCGCTCCACTGAGCCCACACTGGAAACAGGCTACAACACAACTTACAGTGCCACCGTACCAAGCCCGGCCGCACAACTGGGTCAGCCGGAAGCTATCGATGTGACTACGGGGAAGACTCTGTGGCGACTCGAGCGAGAAACACCCTTATACGGCATGTTAACCACCGGCGGCGGTCTGTTATTTGCGGCGGACACCAATAGACGCTTTCACGCCATAGACCAATGGACTGGGGAAACGCTGTGGCAGACTATATTGAATGGTGCCAGTGATATGGCGCCGATTTCCTTCGCAGTTGACGGCAGGCAATTTGTCGCGGTGATTGCACCAAGTGGAACCCAGGCTGCGGCGCAGCATGCGGGACAATTGGGGTTATCCTCGCTTACCGGGCTGCACAATGTTGGGCATACAATGTTTGTATATGCGCTGCACTAGGGGCAAGCGACTGCAATCTTTTATCTTACTACAGGAGATCATGCTCGATGCTTTTGGGACAGCCGAAGGAATTAGGGCGGAGATGGATACACTGACTCTGTCCGGTTCGTTCCAGTTTCAAGCCTGCGACGGCGCGATCTGTTACTTGCCGACCAGTCTCCCGGTGTCTCTGACACTGGATATCGATAATCCCGACCGGCAGAGAGTCAACTCCAGTTAACTGCTGAACAAATTCGTGCTTTTTCCTTCTAGTACTGATATCTAAGACAGACTGTAAGAATTTCTGCCGATTCATTCTGATCCTCCCAGCTCATCTAGCGCGCGGTACAAGTGCATTGCGGGCGGGGCGTTAAAATATTCTCCTAGGGTTTCGAAATCCCTTTGCTCAAGGCGCCATTGGTAGTATTTTTGAAAGTGCTGTTCTGACTCCCACTGCTCTATGAAGAGCACCTTCCCGGGTTTTTCTTGATCTAAAAAAATATTGAAACTTTGATTTCCGGAAAAGCTTCGACTGACCTCAAGTCCGTCATGGACTAGAGCCAGAAACTCTTCGACTTTACCTTCTTGAATGGACAGTTCCGAGGTGACGAGTAAGGACAGCGCTACGAGTAAGTGCATGGGTGATTTTTCCTCCGGGTTTTGGGGTGGTTGGTGATAGCCATTATCCACAAGCCCGCGTCAAAACTTGTCAGTAGTCTAATGCCATATAAAAAATAGGCTTTTAAGAGAAAAATACCGGGTATTACAGGCTTAGAATGACTTTACTCCGCCCCTAGTTCCTATATGCTGTCAAAAAGGTCTAATAATAATGAGGGGGATAAGCAATGGCCAAATCCGCAGGCATTAATAGAAGGACATTCATCAAGAACGCCAGCCTCACGGCTTTCGCTGGGGCGACCGGCGGCATAGCAGCGGGCTCTAGCGTAGCCTCCGCAGCCAGTAGCTCCAAGATGGCGAATGGCAAATACGATTTCGATACTGTTTATAACCGTGTTAATCACAACACGTCACGCTGGGATTCCCCACCCAAGCGCTACCCTGAAGGCACTTTCAAATACGGCATGGGCGTCGCGTCCATGGATTTCGAGTGTGCGCCCTGTATTACCGAGGCAATAGCCGAGCGCAACGAGCATCACAGCTGGGGCTATATGAGTAGCACCGAACCTCTGCGCGACCAAGTCGTGAGATGGAATGGCGAGCGCCATGGCATTGACCTTCCCAATGAGGCAATAACTATTTCCGATGGTGTGTATGCCGGCATGATTGCCGCTATGCGTTCCTTGGTCGGCTCCGGAGGCAAAGTATTAATTAATACACCTGCGTACTCTGGTTTTTACACGATGAATCGCAATGCACGTACGGCAACGGTTGATAGCCCATTGGTTAAGGTCAACGGTCGCTATGAGATCGATTGGGAAGACTTAGAAGCGAAGATGACGCCGGACGTTCGCGCGATGATCGTCTGTAATCCGCAGAATCCTACAGGCAATGTTTGGAAAGAAGACGAGCTCCTGCGTATCGGTCGTC
The DNA here is from genome assembly GCA_002401885.1 of SAR86 cluster bacterium. GTDB lineage: Bacteria > Pseudomonadota > Gammaproteobacteria > Pseudomonadales > Pseudohongiellaceae > UBA9145. The sequence continues at coordinate 588 of NVUL01000072.1, read as the reverse complement.
TCTGCCTGGAACACAACATTGTAGTTCTGGCTGACGAAATTCACTCCGACTTTGTCCGAGCCGGTCACAAGTACACGCCATTCGCCAGTCTTCCAGATCAGGCTGTGGTGAATAACAGTCTTTCCTTCAACGCTGTCAGCAAGACTTTTAACCTGGCCGGCATGAAGAATGCCTATTTCTACTCCAAGAATCCTCGATTGAAGGCTAGGGTGGACGAATATCACTTCGCCGAGTTAAGCACGCTGGGTGTAGTTGCGAACGAGGCTGCCTATAAGGGTGGTGCCGATTGGTTCGAGCAATGCCTAGCGTACATCGATGGCAGTCACGACATGGTCGAGGGCTACATTAAGCAGCATATGCCCACGGTAGGTTATACGCGCAACGAAGGTACCTTCATGACCTTTTTGGATTTCAGTAAGACCATGGAATCGATTGGCGCTAGCGAACAGTATAAATCACACGGCAAAGAATCGCCTGAGCATTATTTACGAGATTGGCTGGTGCACAATTCTGGTGTGTATCTGAACCCGGGTTCAGATTACGGTACCGGCGGCGCAGGCCATATGCGCATGAACGTCGCCTCGTCGC
>NVUL01000071.1 GCA_002401885.1 SAR86 cluster bacterium | reverse complement strand
CTTCCCCGCCATGCCATACCCAACCGGATGGCCAAAGATAGCCCATGGGATAGATACAAAAAAAGATGATGCCAAAGGCGGTTAGGGCCAACTTCAGATATTTTTCCTTTATTTCGGTGTTCATTGATAATCTCCAGGATCAGTAGTTAGAGAAAGCTGCTGCTTTCAGGCAGCGTTTTCCATGGTTTTCTCAAGCGCCGTCGATAATGAGATCGATGGCGTATTTTTAAGTGTTTGCAGAACCACGCAGCTGTGTTCTGCGGCGCTAAGGATGGTGCGTATTGTTCCCTCTGGTAGTTGCATCATTGCCTGCAGGTCAACCTCAATCTGGATGTCCTGAAACCCCACAGGAACGGTGTCGTCCACTCGCAGCGTACCGCGTACATCAATTTCTGCCTTAACTGTGACGCTTAGACTCTTTAGTGGGATAGAAAGACGACTGGAAATGATACGGATGGTGCTATCTAAACAGGCGGCGATAGCGGCACATAGCAGGTCTCCGGGAGTGGCATAGTCACTCAGGCCGCCCACTGCTGAGTGGACACCTACGGCATAGCTTTGTGGGCTGTTGTAGCCTGGGGTGACTTCTGAATACAAAGCCGTGCTGGCTGGAATTCTTGTTGATGTGGTTTTCGCCATATCAACAATCTTCGCTGTCTCGACATTCTCTTTATAACTCGCCATCAGTGGCTCTTGCCGGTCCTTCATGTTCTCGTTTGCAGCCACAGCTACTGCAACTTCGAATTCTTGCATTGATAAGTTCATGGTTCTCTCCTTGGTTGATGTTGTGCAAATGATAGGCAGGGGGCTGTTCTACAGCTACTGCGCAGCGAGTAGTAATTCACTAATTGAATCTGTAGTATTTAACTACGCAATAAGTAGTTAGTTTCGAAAAAGAGCGGACCATGAACGAATCAGGCAGCCTCTGCCCTGCGGTAAAAGCGGCGGATATCATCGGTGACAAGTGGGTGTTGTTAATCTTGCGTGAGGTTTTTCTGGGTTCTACTCGCTACAACGATTTTCAGCGTGCCCTGCCCCGAATATCGCCGACCGTTCTTAGCAAGCGCCTGAAACAACTCGAAGCTAATGGCTTGCTGGTTAAGAAACAGAGTCCCGGACAGAAATCTACAGAATATCGTCTCACTCCCAGCGGTCGTGAGCTGGGCCCTATAGTTGATCATATGGCGACCTGGGGTTTGCGTTGGGCGCGCCGACAGATCAAGGAAGAAGATTACGATGTCAGCAGTTTTATGTGGGATTTTCATCGCACCTTGAATACTTCGGAGCTACCCGATGGCGAGACGGTGATCTGCGTGCGTTTTCCCGACCTCGAAGTCTGGGACAGCTGGTGGCTTATCGTAAGCGCGGATCTTGTTGATTTGTGTACCGACAACCCAGGCAAAGAAATCGATCTGTACATCACCGGCACCTTGGGCGATCTGGTTTCTGTCTGGATGGGTGATGTGGAAATCCGCGCGGCAATCAAGTCAGACAAGATCAGACTCAATGGTGAAAGCTATATTACCAACTCCGCTTCCCGCTGGTTTCCTCAATCGCCCTATGCTGATGTCCGGCCGGAACATTTAGTGGACGCACAAGGCAAGGTGAGAAGCTAAAGAAGACATTAACCATGAATTGGGTAAGTATTTTTGCAGATCTTTGACGTCATTGAAATTTTAATTAGCAAACAATCAATACTCCTCTACCTATCAAAGTGAATATACTTTTCGACTCACTTTTCCATATCAGCTTACTCTGCTTTTCATAATTCACTCTAGCCGAATAGCAAATGTGCGCTATTTCTTCATTGAATGTCTTGCGAATTCAATAGATTAAGCTTCTCAAAACTACTTCTTTACATATATAGTCTTAGAGACTACGATTGTAGTCTATGGTTCAAATCCACCTCTTTGGTCAAAATATGAAAATATCGAATTCTGAATTTCAAATTATGTCTGTACTCTGGACTGAAGCGCCGCAAACAGTCGGACAGATCATCGGGCGCGTCCAGAAAGATTCTAAGTGGCACCCGAATACTATAAAGACCATGCTAATAAGGTTAGTCCAGAAAGGTGCTGTGACACGAGAAAAAGACGGCAAGCGCTATTTCTATAAACCAATGCTGACGCGAGGAAATTACGTCTCAGCTGAATCCGATGACTTTCTCGATTTTTTGTTTAGCGGACGAATGGGTCCGTTGGTAGCGCATTTTGCGGAACGGAAGAAGCTTTCTAAGCAGGATATTGACGAAATTGAAAAAATCCTAAACTTGATAAAAACCGAAAATGACTAACTGGCTCTATATAACAACCCTTGATATCAGCCTCCTAATTGGCCTGATTTTGGTTGTGAGACCTCTTGTTAGAAGGCTCTCTGGCTCCAATATCTCATATTTGCTTTGGTCGCTCCCCCTCCTCAGACTGCTAATGCCCGGTCGCCTGACAAGACCTTCTATAACTGAATCGCCCTTAGTCGTTCCGGGTGAAACGTACTTCCCAATCGGCGAATCAGAAATTTGGTATATTCCTGAATCAATTCCGATCATAGAAATTTGGATATTCGGAATTATCACTACTATATCTATTCAATTTTTCTTACAGCTAAGATTCCACGAACTGCTTAGAAAAACGGCAATGCCATTCAAATTAGTAGGGAAACGAAACATCGCTCTTCTCAAGAGCAGCGGCCTCGATGAAAATCTCTTTTGGTCATCTGAGGCCGTTGCGGCACCATTTATATCTGGATTGCTCGCTCCAAAAATCTATCTGCCTGTATCGTTCGAAGAAATCTACGCCGAGGAAGAGCAGTATTGGATATTGAAACATGAGATTACACACTTTGAACGAAAGGACCTTTGGGCACAATTTGTCAGCGAAATATTTCGCGCTTTGTTCTGGTTCAACCTCATCGTACATATCGCAATGCGAGTATTCCGAGAAGATCAAGAGATGGCTTGTGACCAAAGTACATTAGCTGGATGTAATTCTAATGAGCGATATCAATATGGGAAAGCATTAGTGCAATCTATTTCACCACAGCTTGTTCCTTCCATATTAACTTTTTTCACTAAGAGTAAGGAGAGATTTACAATGATTGGGAAATATAAATATTCAAGATTGAACAACACCACAGGACTAGGACTTTGTTTGCTAATTGCCGTATTCACTCTTACAAGCGCACCTGATTCGATTGCTCAATCTGATCCTAGACCGGCTTTCGCAGATGTCTACGATGAAGATCTGCCGAAGAAATTTACCGGTAAGATAGTGCGAGTTAACTATGGCGAGTTTTTTATGTTGCTACATGTAAATGCAGAGCATGACGACGGCACTATTACTCAATGGATCGTTGAAGGTGGCTCATACAAATCGCTGCATGACGCTGGGCTAGATTCTAATAGTCTCTATCCAGGTAGATATGTGACTGTCACCGGCTACCAAAGCTTAGACCAATCTTGCAATCCAGCTTGTAAATTGAACGGCCGAGACCTGACGTTCGAAGAGTGAATTTGTCGATCTATGCCTCCTTGGCCGCAATACGAAAGTGATGTTGTGTGTTATTTGGGCCGTAAAAAAAGCTACGAGTAAAAGGGGGCAAAGGGGGTATTTTTTTGAATAATTAGTTGCTGGTCAAATTTTAGCCCCTCGCTCCCTTTTGTCCTGCTTTTTAGTCTTTACTTCCGCTATTTCAGCACCCTAAGAACCAATTCCCATTTACTTTTCCCAAACTTAGAGCGACACTCAATCAACCTCAGCTGAAACAGCCACGGTAGGCAATAATAAGGATAGAACAATGAGTCAAAAAAAGACTGATCGACGGGAATTTCTGAAACGAAGCGCAGCAGTGGCGGGCGCTGTGGGCCTAGGAGCGGTAAAGCCGGCTCTTGGCCAAGATACTCCGGTAGCACCTGAACCAGGAGCATTTATTCGAGGTTCAGACGAAATGACGGCCTATGGCAGCCGCTCCCGGTTCGTGGATTCGGTGCGTATTCCTCATGGCGGGCGGGAGTCGCCTGATTCCTTTGGCCTCGACTTTCATATCGCTACACCGTTGCAGGATTCGGTGGGTGAGATTACCCCCTCCTCGCTCCACTATATGGGCACTACGCGTGGCTCCTTCGTGCCGGACATTGATCCGGATGAGCATCGGCTGATGGTCCACGGCATGGTGGATAATCCGATCGTGTTTAGTATGGAGGATTTGAAGCGCATGCCCTCTGTGACTCGCAATCATTTCATCGAATGCGCGGGTAATCGCTCGCGCAGCAGCCACACGACTATCCAACAAACCCATGGCATGACTAGCAACGCCGAGTGGACTGGCGTGCTGCTGTCTACTGTATTGAAAGAAGCTGGCGTACACGCCGATGCGGACTGGGTTGTGGCGGAAGGCGTTGAGGAAGTGAAAGGCGCGTCGAGCATTCCTATGACCAAGGCCATGGACGACTGTTTATTGTGCTACGGCATGAATGGCGAACCTGTGCGTCCTCAGCAAGGCTTCCCGTTACGTCTATTGGCTCCCGGCTTCGAAGGCATCTTTAACGTGAAATGGCTACGGCGCATCAAGGTGGTGGATGAGTATTACATGACCTATAACGACTTCGGTCATCTGACTCGTGATCCGGTCAACGCCGCGCTAGGTTATCAGATTGGTCCTAAATCGGTTATCACTTATCCCTCCGGTAGTCAGCAATTGCCTGGCGCTGGCTTCTACGAGATCGGTGGTTTGGCATGGTCCGGCGGTGGACGCGTAAGCCGCGTCGAAATTTCTACCGACGGCGGGCGCAGCTGGAAAGATGCTGACATTCGCGGCACGGCACACCCAATGGCACATACGCGCTTTAGCTACGAGTGGGAGTGGGATGGCTCCGAGTGCGAGCTGCAATCACGCTGCATCGATGAGATCGGTCAGATACAACCTTCGCGTCAGCAAGCATTGGATTTCTGGAGCACAGACGGCGAGCGCGCTACCTTTGTAAAAGGACAAGACAATTCCATTCAACCTTGGCGGATTGCTAGCGACGGGAGCGTTCACAATGCGATTAGCTAAGCAACGGACTGCTTTGAAGACTCTTCGAACTCTGCTACTCCTACCAATACTGGTAGCAGGCGTGGTTTCCGTGCAAGCGCAATCGCCTACCTACGGCGTTGGCAGAACGCCGACTGAAGGCGAAATACGACTATGGGATATTGCCATCGGCCCTAAAGGGGAAGAGTTGCCGGTAGGCAGTGGTACGGTGGATATGGGGTCGGAGCTGTATCTCTCAAAAGGCTGTGCCGGCTGTCACGGTACAATCGGCAGTGGTGGAATGGCGCCGCGCTTAATTAAACGCGATGCTGGACCGAATGCAGACCCTTGGGATTATGGCCGTGTACTGCCGATTCGCTCGCCCTATGCAACGACGGTGTGGGACTTTATAAATCGTGCCATGCCACTCGGCGCCGAAGGCACTCTGACTGCGGATGAAGTGTACTCGTTGACTGCCTACCTATTTTTCCTGAACGATGTGGTGGAAGACGGCACTGAACTCAACGAAAAAACTCTGCCTCAGATTCAAATGCCAAATCGCACGAACTGGGAGCAGGTACCCGATTGGTTTCCTGGCCAACCACGGCTTGAGGGTTATCCTTACTGAAACTAGTAATAATAAAGGAGTCGGAGGGATTAAAAGCTGACCCCTCCGACGCCTTTTACAATAGGAAGAAGGCAAGCCCCATTTATTACATCTTGGTACGGCTACTTCAGTCTGACTAACACTGCACCCGCGTTAGTGGGTTCCGATTCAAAATCCCTAACGTCACCACGAAATTTTAGATCGCGCAGTGCGAGCAGCACTTCGTCGCGAATCAGCCCCGAGCCAACAACAAGACGGATACGCATGGCAACACCCTTGCTAGCCGAATCAATCTCACTTTGCATCTTTCGCAACGCCTCGCTAACACGCTCACCATCGTGTGCAATGTCAACCGTAATGGTCGAACCATCGTGCTGAAGATCCAACGCGTTGTCACACTTTGGGCAAGAACGCGTATTTTCACTAACGTGCATGCCACAAACCAAGCAGATTCCCTGCATCACTTTTCTCTGTTGTGTAAATGGGTTCAGCCTGTCCCCTGTTGTTTTTAGACACCCTTGCGTCGATAGACCTGGAAGTTAGTCAAATCACCGTTCTCCCCATAAAGCGACTGGGAGACAGCCAACAGGCCTCCATCTGACGACGCTATCCTCCTTGCATACATGAGAATCGTATCCCCATTGAAGGCCGTGCTATCTAGAGTTAAATCGTTGATTTTCTCGTAGGCTACATCGCTAATACCGGGCGCATCAGAAGCGTGTTTCTGCCCATCAAGACTCCCGCCAAAGCTCAGTCTGTGATCAGCTCCAGAGGTATCTGTCCATTCAACTTCAAACTCGATAGTCCCATCTTTTGACCGAATTACATACGAGCCCGATACTGGTGAATCTCCATTCTGATATATACATAACTCTGGTAATAACTGCCAGTGTCCGATGTATTTCTCGGCATTCACTATTTCGTTGCTCCTAAGAAACGGGTTAAGAAATGGGGTCAGAGTAAATATACAGTAGTTTTGAATTTTGGAATGATACGAGGGAGATCGATTCGTAATTTGACGCAGTCAAACTCCTCTCCTCCACGAGGCACTGCGCTGCTTCGCAGCTTTCGAACTCCCGACCAACTGGTTCGAAGATTTCCAGGAGAATATCGCGGCCTTTATAAATCAATAGCTTGCGGCCTTGGTCAGCTTCAATGATTAGTCTAATTGAGCCTATATTAGCCGCAATGAGTACATTTTTTATCACATACGCAATTGTTCGACCCAAGTCTGCTAACGACCCAAACCGGACTTAGGCGAAATCTGAGAATTGGGCTCGTTTGCCTTTATCGGCCTCATAGAATTACTATTACATCAGTGAGATACGGTGTGGGGATTCCAATACATGAGACTCCCTCATTGTACAAATGTTAGTGAACAAGGAGATCGAGGTGCTACCTTCAAGCGATTACGAAGATTTTTCTAATGGCTGGGAAGCCATAGCGAGTAAATTTATATCCATTGCAACCTGGGAAATCGGTGCAGCAACAGTTCAAGATTGGAGCAAATCACTACAGCCTGGACAAATAGTATTAGATGTTGGGTGCGGCTTTGGAGGCCCATACACGAAAGCATTGATCAATAAGGGAATAAAAATTTGTGGAATCGATGCTTCCAAAACTTTGATTCAGGAATACCAAAATAGATTCCCCGATGTAATTGTTAAATGCGAGGCTGCTGAACATTCGCCATTTTTCGGTAGAGAATTTGATGGGATTCTATCTGTGGGATTGATCTTCCTGCTATCCCATGATGATCAGATCCTGGTACTGCAGAAAATGGCTAATGCTTTGAAAGAAGGAGGCAAACTTTTATTTAGCTCTCCGTATCAAATTTGTGACTGGGATGATTTATCAACTGGAAGAAAGTCTATTTCCTTAGGAAAAGAAATGTATGTGAGCGTACTTCAAAAGCATGGGTTGATCTTAATTGATGAAGATACTGATGAAGGAGAAAATCACTATTTTAATTTCCAGAAAATGGATGCCTTGTGAATTACTCACTAACAAACAAGCCAGTAAAGGACTGTCGCCATCCAGCCCAAAGTGGACCTTGAACAGGCCGCATTCAACTCCTTGATTTATCGGTTGCTCTGGTTTGATTCCGCATTAAAAATGCTATCGCTAACTCTCCTGCCCAATCCACTAGGATTGAGAGAATTCTTTGACTCCTTTCTTCCAAAAGTAGATTGCGACCGCAACAGTTACTAGCATAGGAATTACCCCAAATTCGCCGATGTACCAAACAGATTGTTCATTAGAGAGTGTCAAAGGGACAAAAACCTGCTGCGCATATACATTGCCAGCGCCGTGATAGAGTACGGATGGCCAGATACTACCGGTTTTATATCGGAAATATGTCATCACGAATGAAGTGGCCATGATAAGGATCGAGAATATAAAAATTTGGAAAGCTATAGGAGTGCCTTGTACTCCGTAAATGCCCCGAAACATTAGTGGCCAATGAAATATCGCCCAAATAGACCCACTTAGTAGCGAAACTTTCGTGAAAGACATGATTTTGGCAAGCTCTGGAACTAGGAATCCACGCCATCCAATCTCTTCACCAACTATGGATGGAATAGAAATAGTAAAGCTAAATGTTGCTGAAATTAGAAGATGGAACGCGACAATAGACAATGTGCTCCAGCTATCCAAGTTGTAACTATCTTTCAGGCCCTCCACAAATTGAACTTCATAAAACTCTCCGAACCCGAAAGTCCAGATGATTAGATACGCTGAAGAAGAGATAGCAAGAGGCAAGAAATAGTTGAACCAATTAGTTCTCCAATTCCCCCACTCCCAGCCGAGAGAGGCTATAGGTCGCTTAATCAAGAGACAGGTAATTATTGCCGCCACTCCTACTGAGAGCATTAGTGGGCTTGATCGCTCCAGCCTGAATATGAGCCAGTAACCTATTCCGTAGCACAAAAGCAGCAGCGCCAGGAAAATGGCTATGGCTTTTGTCACACTCCTATTGTTATTTGTCATTCTGAATCCTCAAGTCGATGGTAAGGTATTAGTTCAGCGACTCAAAAGTTGACGTAATGCAGCTAGAAAAGTTACACAAAGGAATCGGAGGGTAAAAAATTGAAGATTAGTGCGATCAGAGATTTTTCCTCATAGACAATTCTGAGGATAGTGGTCAAAGGTGGAATTGAGCAAACGGCACGAGGATTTTCAGTAGTTTGAGCGACCCATTTATCAATGAAAACAATAGGCTAAAACTACGAAATCAAAGTGCGCTTAGAAAAGTGCTAAAGATAGGGCGGTTGTGCTGCGCTTTTAGCTGAATTTTTACATTGCCCCCCTTTCTTGTCGAATACTGTAAAGCGTCGCCGTCTAAGTATTCGACAAGCTATTTTCGTCTTCTTAGTTTCCTCTAGTAAGAGTTGGGTACGCCTCAATGTAAATCCAGTCGTTGTCTCGCGCTGGTACATGGCAGGCTAGACAATCATTTTCGTAGTTACTAGCAGCATTCTGGGTTTTGTCATCAGCCGCGAATAACGCCCAACCCCAGCCATCCCCCCATACAGGGTTGTCGTCAAAGCGTCCTTGGCCGTCTTTGATCATGACAAACCACTGCTTGATCTCCTCAGTTGCGTAACTTACTCCCTCGCCGGTGGTGTAAGCGTCTGCTTGCGAAGCGCGAAGCTCTTTCACCAGTGTCGCTCCATATGGAAACGACCCCGTATCTCTATAAGCTTCTACAGACGCACGTTCTGTATACACATCATGAAATCCACTCGCACCTCCTTCCGGCACAAACCAGGAACCAAGATGAACCATAGATGTTCGAAAACCCTCGGGAAAACTAATATCTCCATCGTCATTCACATACGAAGAAAAATTCCCCTGTGCCGCGAACGAGATCATATTGATCCCGGTTACTACAACTAGAGCAATACCCAAGAAAGCGAAGATGTTGATCTTTTTCATTTTACCTTCCCATAATCAATGAAGAAAGCACGCCACCAGTTGCGGCTGGACCCGTTCCCTTTCCTGCACGCAACACGGGATAGTATTGTGTGAACACGAAATCGTCGGACGCTGATGCATCGTGACAACTGTTACAGGACGCGGTTGGCATCTGCTCTGCTGTAGTAGTTAAGGTTTCTAAGTCTGGCGTGGAAAAGCTGTAGTAAGCCCAGTTGCCGGGCTCGTTAGGAAAGTATTCCGCGCTCTTGATAGTTGCTTCTAAGCCAACAAAATCGCCTTGAAAGTAACCATTACCACTGACAGCTGCCTTGGAACCTACAGCGACTAATTCTTTAATAAGAATAGTACCTTCGCGAAATTCACCGGTTACTTTCCAGTGCGCCCAGCTTTCTGGATCGATATATACATTGTGAAATTCTGGAAATGCCGCCTTGCCATCGTTTAATTCATCAGGGGTAACAGGCGTGCCAACATAAACCCACTCTCTATATCCGGTGGGACGTTGTAGTTCTCCGTCTTCAATAGTGAAATATTCGGCAGCACTTACTGTGGATGCGGCAATCAGGAAAATTAGCGCTGGTAGAGTTTTTATAAACGTGGGTAAACTAACTAAAGACTTATGCATGGGGTAGTTCCTATTGACCGTAAGTGAGAGACAGTTTTAAGAAAATGCATAATAGAAGAAAGAGATCAAAAACGGCGTTTCCTGGAGAATCAATAAAGTGTCTGAAAGACTCAATCAACAAAAATCCTTCGATGTTTTAGGCGATGTGTTGGAGACATTGCACTTTCGCGGATCAATCTTCTTTCGCTCAGATCTTGCTGCACCTTGGGGTATGTCTTTAGAAAAGAGCCCTTTCCCTAAATTTCACATTGCTTTATCTGGTGAGTGTTATGTGGGAGCGGATGCAAATGATGCGGTGAGGGTCCAGGAGCAGGATGTCATTATGCTGCCAAATGGGAGTTCCCATTGGATATCAGATCAGCCTGGTCGAGATCTGGTTCCAAGTTCCATCGCAGGCGACGCTTGTGAGTTAAATACACCACTATTCCAAGAAGGCAAGATTACTAATCGCCTCATTTGCGGAGTAATTCAATTCGATCAGGAAATGTCACATCCGATATTCGATGCCTTGCCCAGTGTGATGCTCTTCACGGGACTCAGTTCATCTGGACCAATTTGGTCAATGATTAATTTGATTGATACTGAGATGAATAGTGCGAACAACTGGAACGCGGGAGTGGTAGATCGTCTTGCCGAAGTTCTGTTTATTCAATTGATGAACCATTATGTTAGCAGAGTCGATGACTCCACTGGGTTTCTGGCGGCACTAAGTGATAGAAGGGTCTATAGGGCACTTTCTCTTATTCATAAAGAACCAGGATTGGATTGGACGCTTAGTTTATTGGGTGAAAGGTCAGGGATGTCCAAAGCAACATTAGTTCGCCGATTTCAAGAGGTCCTTGGGGTGGCTCCTATGCGTTATATAAGCGATTGGCGAGTCATGAAAGCCTATAATTTGGTGAAATACACGGTTGCACCATTAGAGCAGATAGCAGATTCCTTGGGGTTTTCTTCTTCCCGCACGCTGACTAGAGCTTTTCACCGCCACTATGAGTGCACGCCTTCAGTGCTAAGAAAATCAATAGCCAAATGAGTAAAAATGGGGTCAGAGTAAGTTGATCGATCACGAGAGATTAATAATTTGTCTTCAATGTCGTCTTACTTTTAGAGACTTCTCAAATAGTACAGGAGTTCTTGTAATTGTTAAGGTCTCTAGGGAACTAATTGCTTCCCCGGCGGTGTTTTCGCGCGCACTAATTGTTGATTCAATTAACTAGACCACTCTAGTACTAGCGATGTTTGACAACGAGTATGTGGTAAAAATCAGAGATAAGCCTGTAACAAAAGGAATGTTTGCTCGTCTAAATGTGTACGGACAGCTAAACCCATAAGAAACGGAATCCGCTGATGTTGTTTAACACGCCTCTTTTCTTTCTGTTCTTCTCCTGCTTCTTCTTCCTCTATAGTTTTGTCTTTCTAAAGCGCTATCCGCGAGTATTGCTAATTCTAGTGGGTAGCCTGATCTTTTACTCGGGCTGGAATTTCCGCTTCATTCCCCTGCTCATTGTTAGTGGTGTTATTGACTACTTCGTGGCGAACGCTATTCAGGATGCAACGGATGCTCGTAGAAGAAAGCTGCTGTTAACGGTTTCCATCGTTACCAATCTGGGCATTTTGGCGATCTTTAAATACTCCGATTTCGCCATGCAATCGGTCACAGACATGTTTGGCCTACTTGGCTACAACTTGAACTCAACGATGCTCAACTTCGTGCTGCCCGTCGGTATTTCTTTCTACACCTTCCAGAGCATGAGCTATACCATCGATGTCTACCGTGGTGATATGAAGGCACGCAAAGGCTTGTTGACGTTTATCGCGGCACTCTCTTTCTTTCCACAGCTAGTCGCAGGGCCTATTCTTCGCGCACGACACATATTACCCCAACTCGAGCACCTGCCCTCGCCAACTTGGCTAGGTGCGAAACACGGTAGCCTACTCTTCACAATTGGTCTCTTCAAGAAGACACTCGCCGATCTCTTGGCCGCTAACGTAAGCTTTACGTTCGATGGAGCTGGAGTAAGCACGCTTGATGCGTGGACAGGGACCTTGGCTTTCGCCGCTCAGATCTATGGCGACTTCTCTGGCTATACCGACATGGCCATCGGCGCGGGTATGATCCTGGGCTTTCAAATACCTCTTAACTTTCGTCTTCCCTACTTCGCCAGTTCACCCGTCGACTTTTGGAAACGCTGGCACATATCCCTCTCCAGTTGGTTACGCGATTATCTCTACATCTCCCTTGGTGGCAACCGCACTAATCGCTATCGCAATATCATGGTCACCATGCTGTTGGGAGGGCTGTGGCACGGAGCTGCCTGGACATTCGTCATCTGGGGTTTTTTCCACGGGGCAATAATCGTAGCAACGCACTACCTAGCGTCTCTAAAGTTATTTCTGCGATTTAGCGCAAGTACTTCGCTGGTTCCACGTCTGTTGAAGTGGGCCATCACCTTCTATCTTGTACTTATAGGCTGGGTGTTCTTTCGTGCACAGGATTTCTCCAGTGCGCTAACTGTGCTCGGCAGTATGCATGGCGTCGGGACTACCGAAGCCAACACTTCGAGCGGCATAGCATTCGTATTGACCGTTGTCGCACTCATTATCATGCACGTCTTCGACTGGGTAATCCTGCGCTTCAGCAACGGCATCGAGAAGCGTATTTGGTTGTTCTGGCCACTACTCTTTTTCTTCCAATTTATCTGTTTCATGTTTGGAGCACCAAGTGATGCATTCATCTATTTCCAGTTCTGATTTCGAGAACGACTACCAGACCCTCGATCAAGGCTCTGCCCTTCGAGTGCGAGTAAAAACCTTCATCGCCGGTACTATCCTTACTACAATGGTTATTGGTGCCTACCTATCGCTCACGTCACTAATACCGATAAATGGTCGAGTACTGGGTATGATGGATTATCTTCCTACTTACCTGCTAGAAAACCAGGATCGTCAGAAAATGCTTATTTTCGGCTCTTCTATGGTTCAAGCGGGCTTTGAACCCTATCAGTTCGACAGCCATCTCGCAGAACAGGGCATCGACGTAGTGAGCATCAATTATGGCGTAGGCAACCTCGATCCTGAGTTTCAACAGTACCTAACAAGAGATGTACGGCGAAAGCTCGAAGCTGCAGGGCAGAAATTGGATCTCACGCTGTTGGAATTCAACCCCTTCCAAACCACGGTCGCCCGAGGGGCTTTTGGTGACATCACGCGCGACCAGAATGAGGCAATTCTACTAACGGCATCCGATCTATGGGCCACTACCTTGGAAGACCCCAATCGGGGACTGCGTCTGTTTAACATACGCTGGTTCCGCAATGGCATCTCCGCACAACTACTCTCATCCGTTTTTACTATCTCCGACGACGATAATATTCCCGGCCAGGAAGAAGATGCGAGCCTAGCTAGGGAGCAGCGCAGTGAGTTACGGCAATCCTTTCAAGATACACTTCCCGAGGGCTTGAACGTATTTCCTAGTGAGTGGAGTCATGAATTGAAAGGAGGAAGAATAAACAAACGCCAATTGTCGCTAGAGTCTCTAGAGGCATTGCAAAACTATACCGATAGCTTTCGCGCCCCTGTGCTCCTCGCCGCCGATCAACAGCGACGTATTCTCCAAGGCGATATTCAGGAACTTGGTTTCGATGAGCGACTAATAAAAGCCTTTATCAACATGGTGAATGATCTCAATGCTGTATCGGAACACATGGAAGTCGTATTGCTCCCCCGTAACACTGACTGGATCGTCTATAGGCCGGAGGTTCAGCAAAAGTTAGATCGACTCATGCAACGTATCACTGACGAAACTGGCGTGCCGGTTAGGGATTTTCAGGATCACGACGACATAACACCCGAAATGTTTCTCGACGCGACACACCTGTCCTTTGGCGATGGAATCGATGCCTATACTAAATTGCTTGCTGATACTTATGCTGAATATTTGTAATTGATGGAGTCAGAGTAAGAACACGATTGCTTAGTCTTCTAGAGAAATTTTACGAGAGGTAGGCTCAGTCCGCGCTGCTACCGCCGCTTTGATTCGAAATTGGGCTTAGCCAGCTTCCTCAGCCCCTTGAGTGGAAAGCAGGGACTAAGAACCTAACAATAGTTAATAACCCAGATCCCATTTTTGGACCCCTCTTAGTACAGCTCTCTTTTCGGATTCACTTACGCCCTCCAAATTTCAAGCCCAAAGGCAAAGCAAGGAATGTTAGGCGCTCTAAGTAGGCTCTTCTCAGCGAAGCAATAAATTGCTAAGTTGTGAGTGTCCTAGTTCAATAATCAGATTCAGTAAGGAAGTTAGCCATGAACACATCTAGGTTTCGTACTTCATTATTTACTGCATTGCTAAGCTGCTGTGTTTTCGCCTCCTCGCTGGCCAACGCCCAGTCGGACCCACCCGAAGGCTGGGTCACCCCGTATCCTGCATTTCGGGTCATCGGTCCTCTGTACGGAGTCGGAATGCTGGATCTCAGCGTATTCCTGATCGCCTCCGACGAAGGCCATATCCTCATCAATACTGGCCTGGCCGACTCGACCGAGACTATCCGCCGCAACATCGAATCGTTGGGATTTCGCCTGGAAGATGTCCGTATTCTGCTTACCATGCAGGCCCACTGGGACCATACGGCGGCCATGGCCGAAATTAAGCAGATCGCAGATGCGGAAGTATGGGCCACAGCAAAAGATGCACGGGTCTTGGAAGACGGTGGGTTTAGCGATGCCCATTTCGGGGGCCGTGAATCCTTCAACCCGGTAGAGGTAGATCGCATTCTTGAGCAGGATGAAATCATCACCTTGGGTGATCTGCGCATCACTGTGCATGAGCACCCAGGCCACACCGAGGGCAGTTCCAGCTATAGCTTTCAGGTGACCGAAGACGGCAGAACCTACGATGTCGCTATTGCCAATATGGGCACAGTCAATGGCGGCAAGCAACTCGTTGTCGAGCCCACCTACGCAGGAGTGGCAGTGGATTTCGCCACTACTTACAACCGGCAGAAACAAATGGATGTGGACGTCTGGGTGGCAGCTCATGCCAGCCAATACAACATGCATGAAAAATATACCCCGGGGCAGCCCTACAGCCCGGATACATTCGTCGACCCGATGGGCTTCATCAAGGCAATCGAAAGATTGGAAACGGCCTACTTGGAAGTCATAGCGGATGAGTTGGATCAATAAATAGCGGACAGACTACAGTTCTCTCTTTGTCGGACAGATTTAGTCACTTCGACCTCTCTGCTTCGCGCCGCCCAGTTAATATTTGACTGTAATCTTCGTCGGTCAGATACGTCATATTCACGTGGGCGTGATACATCTCATCGAAGCTGCGCTGTCCCCAACCGACCCACTGTGTCGGGTCTGGATTGGCGCGATTTTCCTCGGTGTTGTCATGCCATGCAGTTAAATGTAAAACGGTGCCGGCGGGCAATACCGGTGCAGAGTCATCGGTGTAAACGTAGTTCACATGCCAATTGAAATCGAAATGATCCACATAGCTCAACATACGGACCTGTCCGTTTGGCAGGATTGCCTCCATCGACATGGCCTTTCCTCGAATGTGCATATGCGGCTGGTAATTCTCTATCCGAGCCTGGGCGACTAGTGGAATATAGGCATGGTGCGTTGTCACTTTACCCGGCGGAATATCCAAGGTGGCCATGGCCTGTTGCACTCCCAAAGCATTGGAGTAGACCCGATACTTAGGCACATAGCCCTTTGGATGGAACCAAATACCCAACTCAGTCTGAGCCGTTATTTCCTCACCCACGGAGTGATAGTGATTGTCGAATGCAATCCGCGATCCGGACTTCATAAGTTTACCGGTATTCTCTCGGAACACATCGCCGACCTTGCCTACTGCAAACTCGGTGAGATAACTGCCACGGCCGGGTACGTCGACCGCAGCTTCGAAGTCACCGGGCTCCTCTTCCTGCTGAAGATAAACAACCGCGTGATGTGTTACGCGACGACCTCCTTCCATGGTTGGCCGCACTTCCATTCCAGTCACCCATCGATCTTCGGTAAGCCCGGTCTCAACAATTGGTGTCCACCACTGATCCTGTCCGGAGGCACTCTGAGTCCATGGATCGGATTTAATTACCAGATCCGGCTCCCGCCCATAGCGCGCTGACATGCTCCATGATGCGTCTTCCGGCCAGATCATTGGAGTAGGCAGGTCTTCAGGATTACCTTCCGGCGCGCCGGCATCCACCCAACTGGCGATGAGCTCAATCTCCTCATTAGTCAGAGATACATCATTCTCAAAATCCTGAATGCCAACTGTCTTGTCGAGATGCCAGGGCGGCATCACGCGATCAACTACTTTTGATTTAATAACCGGTGCCCAGGGTCTTACCTGTTCGAAGGTCTGCAATGCCATCGGCCCCATCTGGCCCGGCCTATGACAGGTCTGACACCGTTCTTGTAGAATAGGTGCTACGTCTCGACTGTAGGTTATCTCATCTAATTGAGCGAACAACGGGTTAGCTGTTGCTATCCAAACTGCAAGAATCATCAGGCTAAGTTTAGTTGACTGAATTTTTTTTCTCATTGTCATCACCATATCCAAAATTTTCTAAACTTGAATTCGAGTGCTAAGTTTTTCGATGCCGCGATTGTGTTTCTGCTATCAAGGAGTTACTTCAACCATAAGGAAGCCATTGGTCCAACAACAGAAGAAACCTCCTGCCATAATTGCGTTTTGCCCACCGGAGTCATCCCAGCCAAGCACACGCAAAACATAGTTTCCTGGTTCACTAAAACTGGCGAAGGTAACCGCCTTCCCGTTTTCAATATTTGGCGTCGAGTTTTCAAAGCTTACAGTACCGGTGCCGCGATACTTGCTCCAAACTACGCCATGCCTTGCTTGTCGAGTTGCCCTGGATTTCTGAACTCCATCGTCAGTCGCCCAAACCTGAATTTCCGTAGGCACATTCACTGCAATTGTGAGCCTTTCAGATCGCAAACCTAACGGACCCTGCCCCAGTGGCCCCTCCGAGCTGCCGAATCTGAGCACGGGTGGCGTGTTACCGCTGGTCACTTCTTCCAGCGCAGTAATCTCCCATTCCGGGCGCAGATGACCGGGAATCGAGACTGTCTGCCCATGAGCGGTCAGGCTCCAAACTAGTGCTTGTGCGCCGAAACCCGCCGGCACGACTACAGCAAAGACCCCGGTCTGTCGCCGAGGATAGAAGTAAGTCGGCTGGCCCTGGTCCATTGGCCCCGGTTCCATGCGATTGTCTGGCCCCACCGGGAGGGCAACATGTTCATCGTAGTTTCTATTGAAGTAGCCAAACACAAGACTGAAGCTGCCGTCGGGGTTTGGATACCACCCTTCGTATGAGGGTGACACACTCTGTCCACTGGAATGTGGAATCGGTGCATCGACCCGCGAATTCTGCGCCGATGTTTGTGCTGACAAAAACAGGAACAGAAATCCCAAGCACAAAGCCTCGAACGAATAGCTCATCAATCGATCTCTCAACAAAGATTTAACGAAGCTTGTCATAAGTGTTGCTGTTCCCCTTGATCGTTTGCCACCAACAACGCGTGAATTATCTCGCGCGAGTCATCACAGCTAAAACTTGAAACCCTTGAGCCAGACGCTCGGTAGTCTGGCGCTCGGCATCTTCTGGCGACGCCGCCACGATAGGATAGCCGCAGGCAATGTTTCGCGCCAAACAAACCGTGAGCACCTCCTGCACCATAGTCTCAACTTCCGGAGCATTCGGTCCTTCGGCACCGATAAAAGCAGCCATGTCGGTTGGGCCCAGAAAGAGCACACCAATTCCACTTACTTCAAGAATTTCATCCAGGTTTTCAATACCTTTCGGTGATTCAATCTGGATCATAGCGATAAGTTTGCCCTGAGGATTTATGGGCCAGACTCCGCCCTGTCCAATCTGCATGGAAGTGATTGCAGCGGTGGCCTGTGCTTTCGTCTCGACATCTGGAAACATGAGTCCGTAAACACCCGCATCGAGTAGCAGCTTAACCACTTCTTCTGGCGCATCGCGTACTGCGAGTGGAGTCCGCACTATGGGTACCGCGCTGATTCGATTATTGTTCGCGCGCATTGCGCTTACTGCACTGCGCACTCCATCGATATCGAACTCGCCGTACTGTTGATCGATAATGGCGAAGTCTAGCCCCACACCCGGAGACCTAGTGAATGTACCAATCACGGCACTACCCTGTTGAAGTTTCTCGACAACAGGATTATCCGACTCTGCCTGCGCGCTTAATTCTGGAACGAATAGCACGTTCGCGATGCAAGCTGCGGTGATGATTGATTTACTTAGAGTCATGTGTCTCTTTATAAATTAGAAGGATAATAGCCACGGGTAAGCGATCACCGCTAGCGCTGCGGTTCATATTGTTGCGTAGTGTTTCTCGATGGATCTGGATACGGCAGCCAGCTCCAAAATGGCAGCATCTGTATTTCATAGCTTGCGGGGTCGAAATTGGCTTCCATCCATTCATCTCTGGCAGTCACCGAGAGGACCTGATCTGTGCGAGTCTGCAGACAGTCATAACAGACCGACCCTGGAACGTAATGCGCCTCGCCTTCAGTGTCGAGCTCCCTTGATCGCATTAAGTCTTCCATGCGCGCGGCCGTGTGTGTTTGCGCTTTGTAGAAATCGGTATAACTAAAACCACGCGCAACGGCTAATGGCGACCAACCATCGTCTGTTAAGATTGTAAGGTCTCCGCCTTGTTCCACCAGATAATCGAGCACCTTATTAACTCCGCGGAAACCGACTCCATGCAGGGCCGTTTCGCCACGGTAATTACTTGCGTTAACATCATTGCCCCCTTCGACAGTAAGCCTTACTGCTTCGAGGACCTCTTCCTCTTGACCGGTAAATGAACCACCATCTTCACCCGGATTCCAGATGTGAAGGCCCGCAGCCACCATCAAGGCTGTAGTGCCATCGGCGGTAGGAATATTGGGATTCGCTCTTGCCTCAAGTAGCAGCTGCATTGCTTCGACATCGGTTACCTTAGCCGCCAACACAAAGGCGGTAGCACCCAGGCGGTTGAAGCGATTGCGCTGCCCGTCGCGCATACCATTGCGCGTCATGCGCGCATTCACATCAATACCTCGGTCAATCAACATGCGCATTAGGTCGATGCTGTCCAGAGTACCCGACGCAAAGGGACCAGGTGGGCCAAAAGCCAGATTCATTCTACGGGTACGCACGGTCTGATGCAGAACATTCCAGCCGGCCCCCGCGGAGTTAACATCAGCACCCTGATCTATCAGATAGGCAGCCAACTCCCAGTTGGCATTGGCGGCGGCTACAACTAGGGCACTCTGTCCGTCGGATACCTTGTCATCTATGTCAGCGCCAGCATCGACCAAGGCGCGAACCGCTTCCATATTCCCGCCACGCACGGCGAACATAAGGGCTGAAAACTCGGTTGGTGGAGCAGCCACAAAGGTCCGTGTGGCTCCGCGAGAGGGATTATCGGTTTTGGTATGGACATTCGCCCCATGCTCGGCAAGCAATTGAATTGTAGCTGTATTGTTGTTTGCCGCCGCCCACATTAAAGCCGTCTGCCCCCTCGTGGACTCTTTCCAATTGGGATCGGCACCATGGCTTAATAGCATTTCGATAGTTTGCGATTCCCCGGTTCGCGCAGCAGTCATTAAGAGCGATTCACCACCAGCTAGCGTTTGATTAGGATCGATACCGGTTTCGAGCAGCAGTTGCATAGAAAGTGCGGCACCGTTCTCCGCTGCAAGCGATGCTGGACCAACACCATAGCGATTCTTTAAAGTAGGATCCGCTCCCTCTTGTAGTAATAGTTCAACCAATTCAGTGTGGTTATGGTGTACTGCCCACATCAACGCCGTTGCGCCATCGGGGGCAACTACATTTACGTTAGCTCCTGAGTCCAGCGCTGTGCGCACAGCATCAAGGTCTCCACTGCGAGCGGCATCAAGTAGAGGCTGCGCGAAGGCATTGCAGTTAAGCAGCAGCATTACTATGGTTAAACAGACTTTCTTCATCGTATTACTCTTAGCCTTGTTCCTGCTCTGAATCAGAGAAAATTTTTGGGACTATAGATCAGACAGACGTCCACTGCTGTCCGCAAGACTTGGAAGCTCCACCCCTACTTTGTCCAACAAACTCAAACCAAGGTTCATGAACGGAGTGTGCAGCGGATACTTCATATGCCGACCCCCTTGCAATTGACCGCGACCACCCCCCACTAGTATTACCGGCAAATTATACGGAGTGTGATGATCGCCATCTCCCATCCCAGTGCCATACATCATGATGCTATGGTCTAGAAGCGAGCCATCTCCGTCTTGCGTATTGTGTAATCGGTCAATAAATTTGCTGAACAGAGATACGTGATGGGCATTGATGCGCGTGTATTGTTCAATATTATGCGTGTTCAGTTGGTGGTGAGAGACGCTGTGATGAGCTTCCGGTACGCCGATATTAGGATAGGTTCTACCGCTTAGTTCTCTCGCCATCTGAAAACAGCTTACGCGAGTAACATCGGCCTGATAGGCAAGCGCCAACATCTCGAATAGCATGTCGATGTGCTCTTCATAGGATTCTGGTACACCAGCCGGTTGCTTCACCGAAGGCAAAGGCGTCGCTATGTTGTTCTGCTCTGTACGCTGAATGCGTTGCTCGATCTCTCTAACCGCAGACAAATATTCATCCACTACAACACGATCACCCGGCCCAAGTTTGCGCTCGAGCCGGTTGATGCTATCGGTGACCGAATCGAGAATACTGCGGTCTGTTTTCATCTGCGCTACGCGCGCCTCCACACTTCCACCCCCACCGAACAGGCGTTGAAACACAACTCTTGGATCTCGCTCATGGGGCAACGGCGTAGTCGGCGTGCGCCAGGACGTTGAATTCTGGTAAGTACAACTGTAGCCATTCTCACAGTTGCCTACGGTGTAATTGGTTTCGCTGGTGAGCTCCAGAGACCGCAAGGATGTATCCTTGCCAAGCACGTCGGCAGCATACTGATCGACCGTTTTGCCAGCAACTACGTCCGCACCTTCCGTGCGTTTCGGCAAGACCCCACTGAGCCAACCACCGTGTGCGCGGGTGTGCACGCCGCCACCTTCGTTCGGACTGACTATGCTGCTATTGCTTAGCCCGCTAACCACAACCATCTGTTCGCGATACGCTTCAAGAGGCCGCAGTATCGGAGTGATCTGATAGTCGCGACCGCCATCACCCTCCGGGTGAAAGTTTGGCAGAAACATGCCATTCGGTGCATAGAAAAATCCCAGCCGTGGAACAGGTGAGGCTGCAGTTTGTGCCGTCGCTGTCATGGCAGGCACCATTGCGCCAAGTAGCGGCATTGCCAGTGAAGCGCCAATACCGCGCAACACCGTGCGGCGCGGTATCGCCTTCTTTGAGATGAAGGTCATGAGTCGGATCTCCTGTGCCGGAAAGGATAACTGTTTACTATGCCGAGGATGATTGCCTGCACACCATATCCTTCATCTGCAACCTCACGAACGATGCGGCGTACAGCAGGCATATCGTAGTAGTCCAGACCTCGGCCGAGGGCGTAGGTCATAAGCTTTTCAGTAAATGTGCCCGCAAATCGCTCGGGCTTCTCGACCAGTGCAGCCCGCAATTCTGCAGCACCATCGAATGACGTACCATCAGGAAGTACGCCAGAGGCATCGATTACGTTGAACCATTCATCTACTACCCGGTAACGCCCAATGGCGTCAAAACCCTCCAGCGCGAATCCGGCCGGATCGATCATGGTATGGCAGGCAGCGCAAACGGGATTATCCCTGTGCGCCGCCATACGCTCACGCATTGTCGCTACTCTTGCTTGAGTCTTACTGTCATCCAGAGCCGGTATATTTGGAGGCGGATCGGGCGGCGGTGTGCCGAGGATGTTGTTCAATACCCACTTCCCTCGCAACACCGGTGATGTTCGAATGGCATGGGAGGTAAGGGTCAGTATACTGCCCTGCCCCAGCAATCCACGGCGCGGGCTATCGGCTGGTAGCGCCACTCGACGGAAATGCGACCCCTGCACGTTGGGAATATCATAGTGTCCTGCCAGGCGTGCATTGAGATAGGTATAATCTGCCGTTAATAGTTCGAGGACGCTTCGGTCTTCTCGTATCACGCTGTCGAAAAACATCTCCGTTTCGGTGATCATTGCCTGACGTAGAGTCTCATCGAATTCGACGGCATAGGGTTCGCCGGGGCGCACGATTGTCGCCAGATTTCTCAACTGCAACCACTGACCCGCAAAGTTATTGGTAATTGCGGATGCGCGCGGATCAGCAAGCATACGTCGGACCTGCCGTTCCAGTTCTGCAGGCTCATTGAGCTCTTCCCGTTCGGCCAGTTCCAACAGCTCTTCGTCGGGTATACTGCTCCATAGAAAAAATGATAGGCGCGAGGCAAGTTCGAGGTCGGTAATCTTGTATGGCGCATTAACAGGAACTGCTTCCGGATCAACTTCTATTCGCACCAAGAATTCAGGGCTGACCAGCAGGCGTCGCAGCGCTAATTCAATACCACTTTCGAAATCACCGCCGTCTGCCTCGCCAATTTCAAAGAACTCCATCAAAGTGTTTACGTCTTCTTCATCAACTGGTCGGCGATAAGCTTGTCTTGCTAATCGGGACAGAATCGAGCGCGCACAGGACAACTCTTGAGTGAGTGATTCGCCCTGGCAGCTAAAAATCTTCTCCCGGCTCGGCGTCTGACCGGGCCCACTCTGATTGAAGGGACCGGCGATGGTAACGCTACTGACAAATGGCATTGGGCCGCCCGGCCCACCGGTGTTGCCTGCGGTACGTGGATTCTGAAATCGCTCTCTTACCTGTTCAACCAAAACGGGCGGTCGACGGTAGAACGCCACACCGACCTCTCGGGGGCCCGCAGCAACCGGAAGCCTAAGACTAATCGTGGAAGCGGGCTCACTAGGGACCCATTCCACAGTCTCACCATCGAGAGTCACTTCAAGACGATGCTCCTCCCGCAAATTGCGCATGCCGCTGAGTTGAATAGTTAGCTCGTATTCGGCATCCAATGGAAACAAGAAAGGCACCAACATCCCTCCTCTTGTACCAAAGGGTAGACCGCTGGCACGCTCGTGTTGCTGCTCATCTTGCGCAGTTCGAAACGTCTCTGAAAAGGGTAACGGCGGCGGACTGCCCACGGCCAATCGACTGATCTCGCGGCTAGCCTCAAGATAACGTTCCAACAAAGATTGCGAAATGCGCAACACACCGCCGATGTTATCGAAGCCAAAGCTAGCATCGTCGGCAGGTAGGAATTTATTGATGTCGACCGTTATCCCTAACAAGTCACGTATGGCATTGCGATATTCAATCCGATTAAGCCGGTGAAAGGTAGCGGTACGTCCGGGATTAGGTTGCACTGCGGCGGCCCCGTCCAACTTGTTTTCAAGCCAGATGCGAAAACCGTCGAGGGTGGTTTCATCGGGGCGCGGCATTCCAGCAGGAGGCATCAGTCCAGCGCGCAACTTTCGTACAACTTTTTCCCAGTGTTGGGCATCAGTGGAAATCGAACCAAGATCGAGACTATCGAGAGTCAGACCAACCGCACGAAGCTGTGAACTCAGTGCATCCCCAGGTTCATCTATGCTGTTGACTATGGTTTCGTTGTGACAGGTAACGCAGTACTGATTGATAAGGTTGCGATAGTCCGTGGCGGACTGAGCGACAAGCTCGCTAGACAAGAAACTGCCCACAATAGAAAACCCGGCGCAGATGGTGGCTCTACGCAGGGTCTTATGGCACCGAGTTGCTTGGAGTAAATTACCCACAAATACACCATCGATAGGGTCTTGTGCACTGCGCCCTGTAGTTTCGTAAGTTGCTCAACACACTAACAAATGCGGGGGGCTGATGCACGTCAAAACCTACATTTAGCAAATGGGGTCAGAGTAAACAGTCGGTAGTTTCATTAGGGTGGAGCTTTGGAGGGTTGATTCGCAATTTGGCGTAGCCAAATTACTCTCCCCGTTGGGGCAGCTTAT
>NVUL01000070.1 GCA_002401885.1 SAR86 cluster bacterium | reverse complement strand
TGCATTTAGTAGACACCACTGAGATCTACTACATGCTGAAAGGGGCAGCCACTCTAGTAACCGGTGGCACGCTCGTAGATTCCTATGAAGCGAATGCAAGTTGGTTGAGAGCGAAGTCTATTGAGGGAGGGGTAAGCCGACGCGTGGTGCCTGGCGATGTCATTGTAATTCCCGGTCATACCGCACACTGGTGGAGTGAACTGGAAGGGGAGATCGAGTATTTGATATTTAGGCCAGATCCCGACAACCGGCTGGAGCTTCAATAACGGCATCCTCCATAACCAGTCGCCAACTAAAGTTTTCAGATTGTTTAGCTGGTGGCAACCATGTTGTCTACGTATTGCTTGATGGCCCTTAGGCCTTCGGTGCCGATGGTAGTGAATTCCATGCTGCTGCGGAATTTGTCGCCAACCTGTTCCGTATTGATGATTCGAGCATATACATCGGTGGTTCGGTCGCTGAAGAGTTCGAGTGACAGGGCCATCTTGATCTCAGAGGACTTGCCCAGCTTAACAGGGGTTTCAATTAACAAGCCGTGATAACTAATATCTATTACTTCGCCGTAAAACTTTTCGCCCAGGACAATTTTTCCGGCTAGGTTCTGAAAAGCCACCGGTATATGAACTTTGATACGAGGGCTCTTTCTTCCTTCGCGGCGTGGCACTTCCATAGCTTGTGGTCGTGCCGTTGCATGCAATTCATAGAGATCGACGGCATCACGAGCCCCCTTAACCTCTACTCGATTTGGCGCGCCGACTTCAACAAATTCTTTGCTCAATTCGTAAGTGTTCTCGCTAATTAGTATCTGTCCTCTAAGGCATTGGGCCTCTATGCGCGAAGTTAGATTCACTTCGTCTCCGATGATTGTGTACTCATGATAGTGCTCGGAGCCCAAATCGCCGACAACTACGGAGCCGGTATTTATAGCGATGCCTACGAACAAGTCTGGCATGCCAAGGGCCCGATTCGCATCGTTAAGCTTGCTCATGGCCATTTGCATTTCGACGGCACAAGCTATGGCATCTTCTGCATCAGTCTTCCGTTCTTCGGGAAAACCAAATACGACCAGTATCGAGTCGCCCATGAGCTTATCGATGGTTCCACCGTAATTGGTGATGATGTTGCCCATGGCATGGAAGTAACGATTCAGCATCCGCACAACGTCGGCAGCAGGATAGGATTCAGCGATGTCAGAAAAGCCGCGAATATCAGAGAGCAGGATGGTGATATTTTTTTTTAGTACGTCACGTTCAGGAAATCCAGCATAGACTAGGATAGCAGAAAGCCTTTCTAGCACTTCAGCGTCACTTTCGCCTGAAGGACTTAACAGACCGCCATTTCTTAGGGTCTGCAGGATTTGCTGTGATACTTCGGTTGCGTTGTGTTGATGCTTGGACATTGCTAGCGGTCGGTTCTCCCGATCACGTCTCGATCAATTGCTTACAGAAGGAGTGAGCATTATACCGAATGTGGCTTTATATGCCATCGACCTCTCTTTCGCTAAGGCTTGTATTTCTTGCAAGCCGTCAGCGAAAGAGAGGGGTCTGAGCTATCTTTGCTAATGTTTCTACTAGGGCACGTAGGGCTTACCCAATATAAGATCTGGATCGGCATCGGAGCGTGGTGTCAATTTCTGAGGGCGCCCGGCCTGGTTGTCAGTGCCATATAAATTGCCATCGGAATCAACAGATAGAGAGTGCATCTCTATCCAACGATGTGGTCCTTCTACCGGCAGGTTCCAAGTATATTTACGAGTGCCATCCAGATTAAATTGGACAATCTTCGGGGGATTGAGGTCGGTAACCCAGGCGCTATTTTCGCTAACCAATATATCTAGCGGCATACCCAGGTCGGCCCAAGTAGCCTCATGCTCGTAAGTAGGATAATTGCTTGAGCCAGGTGCCGCAGTCTGCTTAAAATTCTGGATTCTAAGCAGGTCTCGATCCAAGACAAACAGGTTGCCCTGGGGGCCCATCGCTAGAGCGTGGACGCTGGCAAATTGCCCAGGCCCTTCGCCAGTCTCGCCAAATTCTGACAAGTACTTGCCTGTGGCGTCGCGGACCACAATTCGGTTGTTTCCACCGAGGCCATCTGCGATCAGAATCTTTCCGTCAGGAAGGAAGGCTACGTCCTGTGGTTGATTGAAGTGATACTCGTCCTTGCCAGCCACATTCTTCTCACCTAGCGTCATCAGCAACTGCGAGCCGTCATTGGAGAATACATAGATGATGTGGCCAGTTTCGTCGATGAGCCAGAGCCGTTTCTCGGGGTCGTACGGATTCATGCGAAGCCTGTGTGGTCCTGGGCCGTCTGTGCCAGCGAACAGATGATCCCATTGGTTCCAGACTTCAAGTAAATTACCCTCACTATCAATAACATAGATGCAGTTTTGCCAAACTCGACCACGACCGCGAAGCACGTTCCATCCCATCGATCCTGCAAAGCTAGTGTATTCTGGGGGAATCGGGTCAGGCAATTGCGTCTCGCCGCGCTGAAGGACAAAAATTCTGTCTTTCGACTCTACAACTACGCCCGAAGTGCCGCCCCACGAGTGACCATCTCCCGCGAAAGGCTGCATCCAAGTTTCAGTATTAAAGTCATAGGGGCTGGGGCCAATGGGCCCTGAATCCTGCGCCAATACTGGCGTTGCTATTAGATTGGCCAAAACGAGGCTAAGTATGATTTTCCGGTAATGCATGGTGGTTGAGACTCCCCTGATGGGTAATTATTGATGTTTTCGAATGTGTAGCGAAATCTATCATCTGCAATCAAGCAATTGAAGGACTTATTTGATTCAAAAGCTGTTTGCCGCTGGTCGCCTGTAGGAGAGGTGAGCGTCAGATATCACGGGGTATTCAGAGGCGCTAGAAGTCGACATGTAATGTGGCAAGGGATAGCATTCCAGCCACTGCGTGGAGGCAGGTTTGGGCGATTTCAGGTGTCTCGTATTAGTGTTGTACAGGATCGGAATCCTGATTAGGAACTGCTATGGATAATGGGAAGAAAATTTTGAACACCGTCAGAGATGCCATGGCAGTGGGCCTGTCAGAACTCGTCTCTGAAGCCCTTTCTGATGCAAATATGAAGATAGTAAATGAGCCGGCTGGCAGGAGGTCCCGGAATCTAAACTTGATGAACGAGCGCAGTGCCGTTTTGGAGCGCTTCGCTGTGAATATGCGAGCGCATTTCGACGAGCTAACGGGCGTTGTCGAGAAGGAAGTCAACGTATTGGGCTATGGCAGTCTTAGCCTAGTAGAAGAGGAGGACCTCGAAGCCATAATCGCCATGGAAGGCATGATCTCCCATGCTAGGAATTGTGATATTAGCGAGTATCTCAGTTTCACAACTCGATTCGACACATTGTTCTATGGAATGCGTATCGATGAATCGAACAACCCCATGGACCCTGAGCAGATTGGTGAGGCCTTCAAGGAGGCGGTTCGTCCTTTAGGGATGACGGCAACCGAATTGCTTATCACCTATAGAAAGTTCAATAGCGGCGTATTTCATAATCTGGAGAAGGCGCTAACAGAGGCCAACAACATCTTAGTCGATAATAAGGTCTTGCCTGATCTCGATATGGCAGCGAGGAGTAGAACCGAGCAGCAGAACAAGCGTAGCAGCAGACCGCAGAAAATCAATCCAACAGATCGCGCTTTTGCAACTGCTGGTGCAGCAGCCGGCGGGCAGCAGTTATTGTCCGTTATGCAGAAGCTCGAGCCGCAAAATCTTAGCAAATCTGTTGGCAAGCTGCTGGAGCAGGAGAGCAGCGCCGACACGCTGCGAGCAATCGATAGCGAATCCTCCGACATCGTCAATCTGGTGACGTTTTTGTATGAGGAAATATGGAATGACAAGACTGTTCCCATTCCGGTCAAGGAGCTAAGTAGGCAGAACTCAAATAACAATATTGAAAATAGCCTTAATTGACATGGATTTCTTCGATTCGTCGGATCATCCAGCGAGAGTCTTTCTCAATGAACTTGCGTCAACGGGCATTAGCTGGACGGGATCCGAGATGCTGGATCAGGATCCTATCTATGCAAAGATGCAGGTTCTAGTGACGAGTCTCGTTCGCGATTTTGTCGGTGATATTGTTGTCGTAGAAAACCTGCTGCAAGATTTTCTTTTCTTTAAAGATGAGGTCGCGCGTTCGGACAAAGAGAAAGAGCAGCAATTGTTAGATGAGGGCGAGAGGAAGAGTCGATTAGAAAAAGTCGAACGATATGCACTGCATAAGATTGAAGAGCGCATTCTAGACAAAGAGGTAGATTCATTCGCAAAGAACTTTCTGTTAACTTATTTTCATAAGTTTGTTGTGCCGGTAGTGCTGCGTGAAGGTCCCGGCGGCATCAGCTGGCGCCCGGTGATGAACACGATTGATGTTTTTCTCTGGACGGTTGGCACTGAAAAGCAGGAAGGCGATCTGCAGCGATTCGTAAAGGTCAATCCACGACTTCTGCTGAACCTTGGCAAGGCATTGGATATCGCGGGCGTGGAGAAGGCGGAGGCCGAGGAAGTGCTTGGTAAACTGCAGCGTGTGCAGGAAGCCTGTTTCAAGAAGCCTCCTGACTCGGCGAAAGGTGAATCTCAGGAATCCAGTCCGAGTCTAAATAATGAAGGCGCTGAACCTAGCGGCGTGGCGCCACGATCAAGCCTGCCCGACGATGATGAGCACCTTCAGGAAGTATCGAAGTATCCAATAGGGATATGGCTAGAGTTTCAAGTGCGAGCAGAGCAAACCATTCGCTGTACTCTCGCGGCCAAGATTGACACGATCGAGAAATATGTCTTCGTAAATGGCCAGGGTGTAAAAGTAATCGAGAAATCGAAAATGGGCTTGGCCAGAGAATTAAAAGCTGGCACAGTCAAGGTTATTTGCGAGTCGCCGCTTATCGATCGAGCTATGGAATCAGTAGTCGCCAAGCTGCGGGATGCGAAGTCGGAGCACGCTGCCTAAGCGAGCTCCTGTAATGAGAATTACTCCGTAGAGGTGGTCAGAATTATCAGGCGCCCTCATCGGCTTGCCTAACCCCAGCGACATTTGCTCACTGACAGAGTTAATTGTCAGCTTCAAAATAGCGCCGAATTAAACTGATTCTCTTAAGCGAGGACTGCTGCTATTCCGAGTAAGCCTCATGGCCTTCCATGATTTGCATAATTTCGGCGGGGCTCATATAGGCTCCATCCCCACCTTCGGCAGTAAACGCAGATGCACGGTCTTGCGAAATTCGACTCCTAACAAATGTAGCATGGTCGAAGCGTTGCCAGCCGAGGCCGTAGTCAATAAGGCGTCTATCGGTGGCGCGCTCGAACTTGATTCGACAGTCAGTTAATTGACACAAAGCATCGCCGATTATCCCGAAGAACGAGCGATTCAGGTAGTAGACCGTGTGCGCGAGTTCATGGCCGATGATTCCAATCTGAGCATTGAAAGGTTGATTCTTTAGCAGCAAAGCCTCTCTTGGTCCTTCTAGCTCGCTGTCTATGATTACTTGATAGGTTCTGTTCTTCGCCGAGCGAAGCATGCTGCTCCAGTGGGGGCGTGATGAAAGAGGTATCGACACATCGCTAACTATGAAATTTATTTTTGTGTCTCGTAGCTCTGGGTAGTGCCTAAGGGCAAGCAAGGCCTGTAGTTGAAAACTTTTGGGTAACTTCTTATTGTTGCCGAATTCGACGAGCAGGTCATCGTAGTTTGTCCGTTGTTCCTGTTCGAGATATTCCCTAATGGGGCTTAGAGGAACGAGAATGTCTTGGGCGGCGAGATTATCGATTGGCCCTAATAGCAGTAGCAAGAAAAAACATGTAGGAATTCTCCCTATTTTGATATTGGAATGAATAGCAGTTATTTCGTAACGGGCCATATTGCTTCTCTTGGGTTGAGTTATGGATGCAAGCTGTAAAAGCTCCTTCCAGCTGCATTTGTTGTGCTCATGACTTCGAAAAATGTGCGGCAGGTCTAAATTTGACCAACAAATGCTAGGATAATCGGGTATTTGGAGTAATGTTGTAACCCTGTTTAAATCATTCGAAGACCAATGTTATGAACAATGAAAAACGAAACTATCCACGTGTAGGCTTGCGCGGTGAGGCGAATATCCGTCTGGCAGGTGTTGTGCGAAATGGCACTTTGATGAATCTATGTCCTGCCGGCATTCAAATTGAGTGCCGTCACCAATTGGTCGAGCAGCTTAGAAAATTCAAGTCAGAGTCGGGGCTTTACCCAGACTTCGAATTAGAATTTAGTCTGCCAGCACAAGGAAGCTGTACTCGCAAAATCAAATCTACTTGTACTGTTTCTTATTGTCGTCGTCAACGTCAGGACAGCTATCACCTCGGTCTTAATTTTCGAGCATTGGCTGCCCAGGATGAGAAACAACTCAGTGAATACCTCAGCCACCAAGTCGCTGCCTGATCGGGAGCGCAGAGGTCAAGTGAGCGAGCGCTAGACCTATTGCAGATTTCCATTCGCGGCAATATCCATTATCATAGCGGCATGAAAACAGCAGCTGCATTCCTACTGTTCCTCCTAGTATGTTCCCCAGCATTGTCCCAAGAGCAATCGTTTAGCGATTGGGTGGCAGAGTTGCGCAGCGAAGCCGCTGCGCTTGGCATTAGCGCGGCAACTCTAGAGGCGCTTGATGATCTAGAAGCGCCACTACCCCGGGTCCTTGAGTTAGATAGCAGTCAGCCTGAATTCGTACAGACATTTACTCGTTACCTAGGTCTGAGGGTCACAGATCGGCAGGTGGAACGTGGCCAGCAATTGTTACGACAGCATGGAGCATTATTAGAGGAGGTGCGCCGACGCTATGGTGTTCAGCCGCAGTACCTCGTGGCGTTCTGGGCAATTGAGACTAATTTCGGCAGTAATACAGGTGGCTTCTCCGTCTTACAAGCGCTTGCTACCTTGGCTTATGACCCACGAAGAGCCGAGTTTTTTCGTTCACAGATGCTTACTGCCTTACAGATCATTGATGATGGTCATATTTCTGCAGATAGCATGAGCGGATCCTGGGCGGGTGCCATGGGTCAACTACAGTTCATGCCCTCCGTGTTCTCCCAGTACGCCGTGGATGGCGATGGCGATGGCAGAATCGACATTTGGAATAGTCTGCCGGATGTTTTTAATTCCGCAGCAAACTTCCTCTCCAAATCGGGTTGGAAGGGTGACGAGCGTTGGGGTAGGGAAATACTGCTTCCTGCTGACTTTAATTTTGCACTCGCCGGCACTAACTCGCGTAAATCGCTATATGACTGGCGTGATATCGGTCTATTACAGACGTCGGGTGCTCCAATACCAGTAGCAGATATGCAGGCCTCGGTAGTTATTCCGGCAGGTGCACAGGGGCCAGCCTTCCTTGCTTACGACAATTTCAGAGTCACGCGCGTCTACAATCCGCCAATTTTCTATGCGCTGACGGTTGGGCATCTAGCAGATAGGTTTGCCGGTGGCGCTCCAATACAGCGCATGCCGGAAAACGAGCAGGCAATGAGTATCGATCAGGTACAGGAATTACAGGAATTGCTCAACGGCTTCGGTTTCGATTCAGGAGAGCCGGACGGTCGAGTAGGAAGTCGAACCAGAAGCGCCATTCGAGCGTATCAAGAACAGCAGGGTCTACCGATGGACAGCTACGCATCGATATCCCTGTTGGAAGCCCTGCGCAGCTAAAACTATCAACAATGATTTTATTGAAATTGGCTCTGCCCAGAGCGGGCCTATTCAGAGGTCTCTTCAGGTTTTATGAACATAGAAACAGACAATCCCGCGCTGCAGCGCTACCGGCGCATGGCTTGGATAACCCTAGCCGCCGTCTATTTTTTAATACTAGTTGGCGCCACAGTGCGCGCATCCGGCGCCGGTATGGGCTGCCCGGATTGGCCGACATGTTTTGGTAGTTGGGTCCCACCATTGAACGAAGCGCAGTTGCCAGCAAACTATCAGGAAATATACGCAGAGTTGGGTTACTCCGATACGCGTTTTAACGTGGTTAAAACCTGGACGGAATATGCCAATAGGCTGGTAGGTGTAAGTATTGGTTTCTTGATATTCCTAACGGCGATCTATTCCTGGTCCTGTCGATCGCATGACACACGGATTTTCAATGCATCAGTCGCCGCTTTCCTAATGGTGGGATTTCAGGGGTGGCTTGGTGCCAAGGTGGTGGGTTCGAATTTGCAGCCCGGTATGATTACCGTGCATATGTTAATGGCCTTAGCCATCGTAGGCACGCTGCTCTATGCCCTCGCGCAAGCACGGCGGGGGATTATGGCATCACAGTCTGTGGCGAACGTAGACCCGCGCTTTGGAAAATGGCTGTATATAGTACTCGGGCTTACAATCTTGCAGGTGGCGATGGGTACGCAGGTTCGAGAGATGACAGATTTTCTACGTGAATCCCAAGGCGAAGAGCTGCGTTCAAGTTGGATCGAGGCAATGCCCTGGTTTTTCTATGTGCACAGAAGCTTCTCCGCTGTCGTTCTCTTCGCTAATTTGTGGCTCGCTCGACTACTAGTCATGTCGCTAGGATGGCAGCACACGCTGAGTAAACTCACATTGACTATGATCTGTGTAATAGGGGCCGCCGTACTTTCAGGGGCGACCTTGGGGCATCTGGGAATGCCAGCGCTCGTTCAACCTACGCATTTATTAGCAGCATCCCTGCTTTTCGGATTGCAGTTTCTAATTTGGATGAGCTATCGTCATTCCCGAGATGGCAATGCGAGCAATTCGTCACTCATAGAGTGAGTCTGAATTGTCGGCAGGTCACAATGTTGCACTCTAAAGTTCAGGAACAGGCGAAATGATAAACAAAGAATTTGACATAGTGATTTTCGGTGCGACTAGCTTCGTCGGTAAAATCCTCTGTAACTATCTCGTGAATGAATACACCGAGCCGAACTTGACATGGGCAATGGCCGCTCGCTCAGAGACAAAATTAAATGAACTGAAAGTTTCGTTAGGTGGAAATGCAGCTGCGATCCCTCTCATTATTGCAGACTCCTCAGATGAGCAGACACTGCACTCCATGTGTGAGAAGACCGAACTCGTTATCTCTACGGTTGGTCCCTATGCTCTTTACGGTGAGTTGTTAGTAAAGACTTGTTGCCAACTGGGAACTGACTACTGTGACCTCACTGGCGAACCGCAATGGATTCGCCGAATGATTGGCCTCTACGAGGATGATGCGAAACGCAGTGGTGCCAGGATCGTGAACTGTTGTGGCTTCGATTCCATTCCTTCCGATTTAGGAGTTAAGTTTCTGCAAGATCATGCGCAGCGACACTTTGGTAGCTATTGCGATCAAGTCAAACTGCGCGTGAAGGTTTTAAAGGGTGGCGCATCGGGTGGAACTATCGCCAGCGGCTTAAACCTCTATAAGGAAGCTTCTGCCGATCCTGAAATTCGCAAGGAAATGCGCGATCCCTATTCGCTATGTCCGCCGCAGCATGCATTTACGGCGCGCCAGCACAATGTGTCTGTGGAATTCGATGAGGATTTCGACTCTTGGGCAGGCCCGTTCATTATGGCGTCTATCAATACGCGAATTGTTCTGCGTAGCAATGCCCTGCTCAATGGGCATTATGATGAAAATTTTGAGTACGATGAAGCAATGCTTACCAGCTCGGGAAAGAAAGGCGAAAAAGCGGCTAAGAGAATTTCTTTTGGCACGAAGGTTTCGATGTTCATGATGGCATTCGCTCCCATGCGCTGGTTGGCGACTCGTTTCTTCTTGCCCAGCCCTGGCGAGGGTCCGACTCCCGAACAACAATTGAATGGTTGCTATGATTTGCGGCTGCTCGGAAGGACTCAGCGCGGGGAGAGGGTGCGCGTTAAGGTGACTGGTGACCGAGATCCTGGGTATGGGTCCACGGCAAAAATGTTGGCTCAGGCTGGAATAAGTCTGCGTCGCGATGTCGATGAGGGGGAAGTTGGTGGTGGTTTCTGGACGCCAGCAACGGTATTTAATGAAAAACTGATTACACGCCTAGTCGACTATGCCGGAATGGATTTCGAATTGGAGTCTATTTCGCAGGCGATGACTGCAATCGAGGAATCGACCGTGGTCGCAGTTGACGAGCCTACCTCTCCTACATAATTAATAGGGCTTCGCCGAACTTCGGCGCGGCAGTCTTATACGGAATTCCGGGCCCGACTCTGTTAGAAGTTCCATTCTGCTAGCTCTGCTCCAACTCTGTTTCGCACGACGTATCCCCTCGCCACCCTCAGTTGGCGCAATTAGTCATTCGCTGGTTACTTTGCCCACTCTTGATTCCTTTCTTTTCTAGAAATTGCGATTTAAAACAATGGCTTAAAGTATTGGCACAAATAGTGAATATTACTTCGATAGCCAGCACAGGGCGCGGACCTACAGTTACGCCGACTCAGTCATGTAACTACTCTGCGCTTGGTTGCGTCTAAAGTTGGAGTGGGTGAAATAGGCCAATCGGTCCGGCATATACAGCCATAGTAGGTTTTTGCGCTTGGTTTCGGCTACGAAACCGTTCTTCACGGATTCGTAGCCGAGCCCTTTTTAATCTAAGCGCGATAAATTGCTTGCGTGTGGAGCCAACCTGAAGGCTAATGGAGCAACAGATGGATAATGACACTAGTCTCGAGACAAGTTCACAGGGGATAGAAACGATGCAAAGGCTGTGGCCACAACTACGTAAATTTGGTGTTTTTCAACTCAAGTTATATATCGATGCATTTAGAGACATACTGCTTAGCGCGCTTTCTCTGGGGGCATTTATCATTGATCTCATTCAGCAGAATGATGGGCCCGATAGTTACTTTGAAAAAGTACTTCGTTTTGGCCGAAGAACGGAGAAGTCAATCAACCTGTTTAATCAATTCGATGCACAGGAAAGGGGAGATCGCTCAGTCGATAGCATTATCAATGAGGTAGAGGATAGATTTAGGCGCTAAGCTCTCGACAAGGCCGCCTAGGCAGAACTAAAATTTCTGCCTTAATTGGGCGATGAGTCCTTTGAATTTTACTAATTGATCGGTTATTGTCTTAGGCGCTAGCCCCCTATCTTCAGGAATTTCTTTTGCCAAACCCACTTTTTCTTTTCACTGCACAGATTATTGCGATGCTTTCGGTCTTGCTCTTGGCGGCGGGTTACTTGAAGGCAGAGCCGCGTGCAGAAAGTGCTAGGGTATTTGCCCTAATGGCGGTATTCATTATTTTCTACTTGCTGAACGGAATGGCAGGTCAGCATATCGACCCGCAGTTTCAGCTAGACTTAAGTCGATGGCAATTGATCATACAGATAGGCGTGAATACAATTCCGGGACTGTTCATGATTTATTGCTTTTTAATCTTTCAGGAGCAGCAGAAATTTCCAATTTTGCTGATTATCGCATTTGCTACTCAAGTAGTACTCGATTCCATGCTTTCGGGCATGTCTTTTTACTCTAGCGCTGGCATCGGTTCGGGTTCACTAGCATTTCTAAGTACCTGCATGGATGTCATGACCTTGGCTTTCGTTGCTTCCGCGATGTATTGGACTCTCAAAGGTTGGAGAGCAGATTTGGTAGATGATCGCAGGATTCTTCGTTGGTTCATCATCGGCGTGCAGGGCGCACTAATATTCAGTGTTGTGTTCGTTGAAAACTTCCTACTTGATGGTGATTCAAGCAGCTATGCTACTGCCCAGGCAACCATTGTAAGTTCAATAGCGGTTTTGGCTATGGGTATGTTGCTGGTGGCTATGCGTTTTGATTATGTTTCTCTTAGCAATGTGATTCGCAAGGTAGCAGAACTGACAGAGGAAACGGAGCCAGAATGCAGGGCGCCATTTGATAAAGACAGTTTCAATACAGTATTTAAAGGAGGAAAGCTGTACCGGGAAGCGGGTCTGACAATCTCGATGTTGGCAAAGAAATTAAATCTACCCGAGTATAGATTGCGCGCATTTATTCACAAACAATTAGGCTATAGAAACTTCAATGCCATGCTGCATAAATACCGCATCGAAGACGCTGCCGACGCGTTAGCAGATAAAGACAAGCCTAACGTGCCAGTGCTGACGATAGCCCTTTCTGTTGGTTATCAATCGATCACTCCATTCAACAATGCCTTCCGCCAGATTATGGGTGTGACTCCCTCCGAATATCGAAAACGCGAGATTGCAGCTCAATCCTAAGTCAACTAATTCGTCTCACCCCGATGTATTGGACATCATTGCGGTGGACTCTGGGCGCAAGGATGTTTATCCTTCCGTTAAAATAATATTCAGAGTATTAATTCTGGGAATCAAAGGGGTCTATCGGCGTGATAAATGAGTTATTACTGCAATTTGCTCAGTGGTTAGAAGCGCAGGAATATAGCCAAATGTTGGTTTCAGGCTACTACAGTTGGAACTGGCTTGAAGCGACTCACGTTCTCACATTGATGATTAGTATTGGATCTCTCTTCATCATAGATTTTCGCATGCTTGGCTGGGTGCTGCCGGATGTCTCAGCGACCGCTATTGCCGATAGATTGCACAAACCAATGATTATTGGCTTTGTCATCATGTTTATCACCGGGATATTGCTGGTGTATGCGAAGCCAGTTGAGAACGTTCAGAGCCTCTGGTTTCGCATTAAAATGATACTGCTAGTAATGGCTTTTATAAATGCTTGGGTTTTTAATTCGAGGATGAAGGCGGCAGACGGTACCTGGGATTCTGCTCGCGTAGCACCGAAGGGGCTGCGAACAGGGGCAATTATATCTCTTTGTCTTTGGTGCGGTGTCATTGCTATGGGGCGTTTTATTCCTTACGACTGGGTAGATTGTCCAAAAGTGAGCAATACTGCACTTCTCTGGGCCTCAGGCTGTGTGGAACAACTGAACGCGCTATAGAGAGCTAGTCGAAACTAATTCGGAGTTTTAGATGTTAAGTAATCTTCTGAGTAATTATAGGACTGTGGCAGGCTTGGCATTCGTCGTGCTGGCAGTTGTGTTGGTAGAATTCTTCGAAGTCAGGGCATCAATCTATCCGAGTTTACTGCCTTTCTTCGAATGGCTGAAATATTCGTCTTGGATTGGTTATTTAGGAATAACCTACGGATCAGTGTATGCAACTATACAAGCTGGGCATCTGATTTCCATGGCGATTATCGGCGGAACGGTATTGGTTACCGATCTGCGATTGCTGGGAGTGCTCCTTAAGGATATCCCGTCTGAGACCATCACTAAGGGTACTCATCAATGTTTCAAGTATAGTTTGATGGTTGCAATTGCTACCGGCATCTTCTGTGCAGCTGGTGTAGCCGATAAGGTTTACTACATGCCGGTGTTCTGGATTAAAATGCTAGCCTTGCTCACAGGTTCCGGCTTCATGTTCTTCATCAAGCAACCCTTGCTGAATAGTCGGCCACATCATGAGATAGATCCATGGACGCTGCGAATACTGGCAGCGGCATCTATTTTTATTTGGTTTACAGTCGCCGCTACCGGTCGCTGGATTGGGTTTAGTTAAGACAACAGCCATCTCAATTGTTAGGAGTGCGTATGAACGATAGTAAGTGGGATGACAGAACAATCGCAGCTGCGAGTTCCTCTGTGATTATATTGGGAGCCCTATTGTACTATTGGGTAGGCGAGGGACAGTCTATGCTAGAATTATTGGAGTTAGCCTATGGCTCTGTTAAATTTTTCAACAATCCTCTGGTATTTTAGTCTTTTTGTTCAGCATAGAGCCCAGCCATCAGAGCAGGGTGTCAGGCACCGCAGTATTCTCCTCTCCATAATTTTTTTGTAATAGCTAATTATTGATCGACCTCAATATGTCCGTCAACGCGCGCCTTATAGTTAAGCTCAGGCTTTAGCTTGAGATATAGGGAGCAGGGCGTAGTGATCAATGAGCTTATTTATGACTTCGCCATATGGCTAGATGACTCGGCTTGGAGCACATTACTCCACGAATCCTATTATATGTATAACTGGGTTGAGTCAATTCATGTGCTCACTCTAGTCGTGTGCCTCGGCATGCTATTTATGATCGATTTAAGGATGCTTGGGTATGCGCTGCCCAATGTGCCAGCCAGCAACATAGCGCGGCGGTTAAACATGCCGATGCTAATCGGGTTTGCCATAATGTTCATCACCGGTATTTTACTGTTCTACGCAGTTCCTGTACGTACCTCTCAGAGTGTTTGGTTTCGAGTGAAAATGATTTTATTGGTGGCCTGCGCCGTCAATGCTTACTTGTTTCACAGGCGCATGAATGAATCTGTTTCTAGTTGGGACCACGATACAAAAGCTCCAGACAGAATACGCTTTGGTGCGATTTTTTCTCTAGGGTTCTGGTCGCTTGTTGTTATCTGTGGACGCCTTGTCGCCTATGATTGGTTCGATTGCGAATACACCGATTCCGACAATTTTTCTCAATTACTTTCAGGCTGCATTGCAGGACAAGAGAGGTTTTAGTCATTGATTCCAGTTGCCGAGCAGGATTATCGACACGGCAATTAACAGAGGTATCGTTTATGTCGGCATTAGGTTCAACGAGTTCTACTTCCTACGGGAAAACGATCACAGTAGCTGTTCTACTATTTATATTGCTGACCTTTTCGTTTACTGACCTGCGCTATCAGACGTGGCTGCGCTTGTATGAGTTTTTCCTGTGGTTAGAAACGACGCCATTTGGTGTTATCGGGAAAACTTGGGGGGCAGTATTCGCGGTTGTCGAGGCAATTCACCTGCTGGCCATGGCGTTGTTGGGAGGGGCGGTAATAGTAGGTGATGCAAGATTGCTTGGGTGGCTATTCATTGATGTTCCTGCAAGAGAGATTTTAGACAAGGCGCACAAAGTTTTTGTCGTCGGGCTCACAGTGGTTCTAATCACAGGTATTTTTATGGCTTGTGGAGTGGCTGGGAAAATTTATTGGCTTCCAGTGTTTTGGTACAAGATGCTGGCACTTGCGACTGGTATATTCTTTGTTTTTTTCATTAGGCGGCCTTTGTTGCGGCACCCCTTGGAGGAAATCCATCCTAGGGTAACTAAACTTATTGCTATCTCGTCAATGTTGTTGTGGTTCACTGTGGCGGCGACTGGACGTTGGATTGGTTTTGCAGGTAGCTAATTGATTCGGGCATCGGAAACAATGCGTTAGTCTTGAGAGATTGGAGGGAAAAATGATTGAAGTAGAAGGTAGTACAGAAAGCATTAAAGATCTTCAATATGCGGCTGTTACCATTTCAGCGACTATCATAATTTTCTTTGTGGTGTATTGGATCATTCAGATAGACAGTGTCAGAGAGCTGCTCGAATTAGCTTATGGATAATGCTTTAAGGGCCAAAACTGGGACAGAGGAACGGAGCCCTTAAAGCCTGCTGTTACTTTCTATGCTTTAATTTTCACTGCAGCGGTGAATAATCCGTGGCGAGCATATAACGTCGCTCGACACCTGCTAATATTGGTCCATTCGCGTTCGATGCATCAGAGACCGATTTCCACTCTGGGTCCTGCCCGAATGCCTGCCACGAAGCGTTTGCAGCTTGCTGGCTTGCGTGTTCTAGGACGTAAATAAGTGTGTCACCGGCTTCTTCTTCGCTCAAAGGTGACCAGAATCCGACTACTTTCATGCCATGATTGCCAAATATTCTGATGGTGTGGTCACGGAAACGGGCATGAAGATTGTCCAAGTTGCCTGGCGTCGCTGTGTAGATTCGAAGCTCAAATACCTTGCCGTCTTCCTGCGCAGACGAACTGGCGAATATTCCGGCGCCTAAGCCTATCATCAGTGATAGCAGGGAAAAGCCTACAATTTTGCTGATTTTGCCCACATTACTCTCCTAGTTAGAGTCATTTTTTAATATTCTGAACCAGTATAATCAAGCGACTGACAAATAGCGACTCAAAGGACGCCCCGAAAACAGGGGCTTTGGGGACGTGAGGCTGGTTGCTATCCAAGCCGAATGCAGCCTGATATCCTACTTATAGCTTAAAGAGTTGAGCCGAGAACCGCGATGAAGAAGCGACTTACCGCAGCCTTGCTTATTTTTCTGGCAGGTCCCATTGGGTCTGTTTACGGGCAGTCTGAGCCATTATTGGATTCCCTCGATGAATTGGCTCTTTCGCGTGTTTTTTTAAATGATCAGCTAAACCGCTTTGGGTCTTTGGATTCACGCCTACTCGAGCCACTCGAGCAGCTGGCTGATCAACTAATGCTGCTGAATCAATTTGATGAGGCGCACGCGCTACTCGACCGAGCTATGCAAATTGCCCGTGTCGAGGATGGACTATATACCGAAACTCAACGCCCCTTACTTGAAAAGAAAATCGAAAACTTTACCAATCGAGGAGATTGGGACTCGGCTAGAGAGAGTATGGAGTATTTGCTCTGGCTCTATACCAAGAAGAGTGTAAGCCTAGATCAGGTTTTGATTGACGGTCTGCTGGAATTGTCACGAGCACACCAGCGCGCTCTGGCGGAAGATGACAGCTTTTGGCAGGGCTACCATTTTAGACAATCCTCTCGGATTCGATGGATCGCACTTGGAGTGGCTGAGACTCTTTGGGGTAAGACAGACGAGCGGCTCGTGCCAATAATTTACGAGCAGCTGCGCCAGTATCATCTTCAGACAATTGCATTGTGGCGGGGTGGGTCAACTAGCTATTCGCTTAGGCAGGTCGCGCCAGGCTCGAATATCATGCGTGATCGTTCGGACGTAAATGAGAGTTTTTACCTCACGGGAATGGGCTTGGTCGACAATTTGTATTCGATCTATGCCGAGAGTGAGTCACGGGACCCGGAAGCCATAGCGATGACGAATGTGTACCTCGCCGATTGGCATATTCTTTATAGCCAGCCAGAGGTCGCCGCAGAAACTTACCGGCAGGCGTATCAAGAAATGTTGGCGGCCGGTGTAGATGCGACCCTAGCGAATGAATTCTTTAGTCAGCCAATGGTGATACCCGATACAGAGTTCTACCCGAGTGTCGAGGCGGCGGTCGCGGCTCAACGTAATAGGATGGTGACGGTAGGCGATGGAAATCCCGATACCTATTTGTCCTTCAGTGAATGGTCTGCTGCTCTACCGAATGTGCGCAGCCCAATCCCTAGCAATGCTGCTGATAGAGAAGCCGCAGATTCAAACTTTGCCCTGTTTTCCTTCAGCCTTGCCGGAGTGAATAAAGTGTCTCGTTGGTATAGCCATCGATTCAGCAGTACCGTAAGCATGATTCAGCAGGCAGAACTTCTCGCGCATTATTTGGAGTCTCCTCCAGAAGAGGGTCAGTTGCTAGAGAAGTTGAATAGTTTGACCTTTCGGCCGAAGTTAGTCGATGGAGGCCTGCAGCAGGCGACGGGTCGATTAAAATACCATCTCGCCAACGACGCTCCTAGTGCCTCGTTTAGCGGCCTACCTTAGTAAACTTAAGATCGATCGTAGCAAATTAAAAAACAGCATCGCTGCCCGCCATCGAATGGGTGTCAGTCAAAGAAATTCTGATTCATCGTTTCTGAGGGCGTCTCTGTGCAAGGTTTTCCAGTAGCCTTGGCGGGGATTCCGACAACGGTAGTGTGTGGCTCAACATCATTTAGCACGACGCTGCCAGCGCCGATCTTTGCCCCTATGCCAATTTCAATGTTACCAAGTACCTTGGCTCCTGCTGAAATCAACACACCTGATCGAATCTTAGGGTGTCGATCGCCTTTCTCATTGCCTGTGCCACCCAGAGTGACTTGCTGGAGAATCGAAACGTTATCTTCAATGACAGTTGTTTCTCCAATTACGATACCGGTCGCGTGGTCAAACATGACGCCGCGACCAATTTTGCAAGCAGGGTGAATATCGACTCCGAATACTTCGGAATTTTGACTCTGCACGAATAGTGCAAGCTCCTTGCGGTTGTTCAGCCATAGGAAATGCGCTAGACGATGAACCTGGATAGATTGATACCCTTTCATATAGAGAATGACAGCTAAGTGTGTGCTCACCGCGGCGTCGCGTTCAAATACCGCCTTAATATCACAGGCAGCGTCCTCAATAATGTTTGGTGATTCACTGAACGCTTTGTCAAATAATTCTCGAACAGTCGCCGCCGGCATTACATCATCGGATAGTTTATTCGCGAGAATGAAGCTGAGTGCGGATTGCAGGCTGTTGTGATTTAGAACGCAGGCGGAAACATAACTTGCTAGAAGGGGTTCCTGCTGTATGACCTGCTGGGCCTCTGATTTGAGTTGCTGCCAGAGTTCTTGGGGCATAGTCTAGTTTCCAGATGAAGTGAAGATGGGTGATTATAAGGTTTGCGAGCCTCGATACAACTAAGTGGGCGCAGCTATCTTATAGCGTATAGAGTAACTATTGGGATGAAATCTCGGCTATCAAGTACAGCGCTAATTTGAGAAGTGGCGGCGAGCGCGCGACTAGTGTTGCTGTGCGGATTCCGTGTCCTCTATGGCAAGTTTAATGTGTCTGTCGGTCAAGGCATAATCGCCTTTCCCA
This sequence comes from SAR86 cluster bacterium, assembly GCA_002401885.1. Lineage (GTDB taxonomy): Bacteria > Pseudomonadota > Gammaproteobacteria > Pseudomonadales > Pseudohongiellaceae > UBA9145. The sequence continues at coordinate 6,155 of NVUL01000070.1, read as the reverse complement.
AAGGCTACCATCAGAGCCTTGTGGGCGAGTATATTGATGAGCCTTGGGATTCCTTCGGAGCCACGGAAAATAAGTTCTACGGCTTTCTCAGTAAACAGGTTCGAGCCATTGTATCCCGCTTTGATGAGGCGGTGATTTAGGTAGGCTTCAACTTCATTCCTATCTAGGCTGGCTAAGTTATAGGATGCGCTTAAGTCACGGTTCAATTCGCGTAATGCGGGCCGTTGCAACAGCTCATCTAATTCCGGTTGGCCAAAGAGGATTATCTGCAGTGGCATGGGTCCGCCGGGGTCTTTTTCGATTGTAGTTAGAAGGCGAATTGCTTCTAGAGATTCTTCTGTCATCGCCTGTGCTTCATCAATGAACAATACCGTAGTCCTCCTCAGTGTGGATAGGCGAATTAGTTCTTCGCTGATTACCTTTAAAATCTCATAGTAACTCGCAGCAGGATCGAAGCCGAGTTTCAATTCCTCGGCAATTGCATACATGATGCTTTCCTCGTCTAAGACCGGGTTAGGAACAAACGCTGTTACGTATCTGTTTCCAACTGCCTCGAGTGCGTTCAATGCCTTTCGGCAGAGCATGGTCTTACCGGTTCCTACCTCTCCAGTGATCTTCGTGAAGCAGCTTTCTTCCTGAAGCGATTCGACGATGAAATCGAAAGCGCGTTGGTGGCTCGCCAATTTTAAAAAGTACCGCGTATTCGGAGTCAGCGAAAATGGATATTGGGCTAGGCCAAAATGTTGTATATACATAGTGATCGCAGAATTTGAGTCTGGAGTGTCAGCCTAAAGAGTGATCGGGTAAACAGGTAAAAAATTCCAGGAATCCCGGAAATATTGTGTAAAGGGCTTCCTGCAAACGGTCTTCGCTGCAAGGGTAACCAATATGCACTGTTAAGGGAATACTGAAGATTAACTTCAGCAGCGAGCGGGAGTGGTCAACTAATCGCTGCTTTCTTCAGGATTGATTTGGTCTTCTCTAGTTCAGATTCTAGAGAAATCCGCGTTTCGGGCTCTATCGCTGGGTTCGAAAGAACGAAATAGGCGGTTCTTACAACTTCCCGCCAGCGCGGAATCTTCGGTAGCTGTTCAATTCTCAGATAGCGATCGAAAGTCCGCGTTCTCAATCGGCCATCGTCAATACTTACAGCCCAAATATTACTTTCTTCCGCGAGCTCAATCTTTGACTTCTGGGTCGTCACTTCCCAAGTATGCAGGGCGGAACGCATGAGAGTGACTAGCTGTTGACGATATTCTCCCTCGCTGCTAACGTTTGGAAGTTGCTCATCTATAAAGTTAATCAGGTCTTCGATGCCAGTTAACTTGTCTAGTAAAGCGGGGTGGTCGGTTATCTCCGATGGTGTGAGCACGCTCAAGCGAGTTCCGATGCGGCGTATATTCTGCTGTGCCTGTCCTAGGAAGCTGACCAATTCAACGGTGTCGTTTACGATTTTGTTGCTCGCGAGCGATTGCAAGGGTTCAGTGTCTTCTAGAAAAAGGACACCTGTACCCTCATCGCTGCCAAACAGATTTAGTTTGCTGTTGAATTGAATTGCCTTGGCGGAAGACTTGCCTGAGCTGCTGTAGGGATAGATCACCTCTACATTGAGGCTTAAACTAGCGGCATGATTCGGTAACGTCTCTTGCTCACCTGCATCATCTTCGCCCCCTTCCCAGCTCTGAAGAGCATGCAATATTTCATTGTTTATTGCCGAATCTGAAAATAATGTGTGTATGTCCTTGTCTAAAACGGCACCGCGATCAGTGCCGAGTAGCTCAGCTGCTCGCTGATTGAGACTGAATATTTTCCCTGGCAGTTCGAAAGCGATAAAGCCAGCGTTGATTGACTCCAGTACCTGCTGCAGTCTAAAACGTGAGCTGCGCAATTCGGAGTCCGCCTTCGCATAGGACTCAATTTGTGAGCGCATGCGCAGATTGTCTTCACTGACTCTATGCAGCAGACTGAGTCGTAATTGGTTTTCCACTCTGGAGCGCAGTTCTTCATGGTGGAATGGCTTGGCAAGGTAGTCGTTAGCGCCAGTCTTGAAGCCCTGAGTGAGGTCTTCGAGATGATTCTTCGCGGTCACTAAGATTATCGGTAATTCGATCTGACTGTATTTCTGCCTTAACTTTTGACAGACCTCATACCCATTCAGGCCTGGCATCATCAAATCGAGCAATATTAGATCTGGCTTCTCTCCTTCCACTACTGTCAATGCATCGAGTCCATTCGAGCATTTGATGACATTGTACTCATCCAGCTGTTGACCCATTACCACGCGATTTATCTCATCATCGTCTACAACCAGTATGGTGATGTCTTGTTCGCTGCGCAGTATTGGAACTACCGGCTCTTTGTTGGCCTGTTCAATATAGTCAGCGCGCCGAATCATTTGCTTGTGGATGCTTGGTGATTTGATTGCTCTGGTCTGATCTAGTGAAACGCGTAAATCAAAGCTAAATGTTGAACCCAAGTCCAATTCACTTTCTACCTTCAGCTCACTGCGATGCAACTCAACCATGCTCTTAGCGAGTGGCAGGCCCAACCCAATGCCTGATGCATTTAAATGCTGTGATGGTAGTTTTTCGAATGTCTTGAAGATGGTGTCGTGGTCGGTTTTATGTATGCCGATGCCGCTATCGCGAACTTTTATGGTTACATTATAGTCGGATGTGAGCTCTGCTGAGATCACCACCTCGCCAGAATAGGTGAACTTAATGGCGTTAGAGGTGAGGTTCACTAGAATCTGCTGCAGCCTGTCTTCATCGCCAGCCACCAGCGGTAGGTCAGGGTCTATTTCAACTCTTAGATCAAGGTTCTTTTCTCCAATTATTGGCTTGCATATGGCGACTACCAGAGTAGAGATGCTATTAAGATCCACCGGACGAAACTTAATATAAGCCGCCTGTTCCTTCGCGCTGGAGAAGTCGAGCAAGTCGTTAACTAATTTGGTTAGTCGGTCGCCACTGGCCTGAATTAGTTCTAGGTTCTGAGTGACCAGTTCGGCATTGTTACTGTTCGATTTAAATTCTGTCAGGGCGATTTCGGCTAAGCCGTTGATGCCGTAGAGCGGTGTTCGAAGTTCGTGTGAGACATTGGCGAGTAGGTCGTCTTTAATTTTTTCAGACTTAACTAGGTTGTCGATAGCTTGTCGTTGAGCATCTTCCTTCTCTTGTTTGATTTGATTGTATTGTGTTGTCAGGCTAAGAGAGAGGAGTAGTGACTGTATGATTAAACCGGCATTGTAGGCACTATTGGTAAAAGTATTGCTAGGAAAACCGGGCCAAAGCTGCAGTAGCATCAAGACGATGGTCCCAGTTAGAAAGACACCAATCGCAGCCATATGTACTGCCGCAGTCAGGTTTCCTCTGCGAATAGCATCGATGTTGTTATAGAAAGCAAGTGGTATCACAACGATTAACAGGGTAATAAAGAGATACTGGAATACTTTTTCGTTCGGTACGAATGTCAGCAGAATGACTATACCGAAGCCGCCGAGCATAACTTTGATAGCCATATCTAACTTTAGATTGTATTCCCATATTCTCAGCAAAGAGCGTTGAAATAGCAGTGCAGTTATAACCATCAGCGGATAAATTATCCGTTCGGACATGTCCACCCACCAACTGCCCGTGTAAAGCTCATCGAGTAGATAGCGCAAATGCTTGGAGTCTAAGAAAAGAAACGTGGCTTGACTAGCGATAGTAATCACATAGAAAAGATAGCTGTTCTCGCGAATCGAGAAGTATAGAAATAGATTGTAAAGAATCATGGCGAGCAGAATGCCATATTGCAATCCAAGGCCGACATCGGAGCTTATAGATTGCTCAAGAAATGCTTCCTCGCTCCAGAGTGAAATTGGCAATCGTAGAGGGCGTGCGCTCGTTACCCTCAGATAGAAATGCTCGCCATACATTTCATTTATCTTTAATGCGAACCCTCGGTTGAGTGTTTTTAGTTCGTTCGCGATTTCTTGCGTGCCCAAGGTATATTGCGAAACAAGCTCTCCATCATCATCTACGATGAAGAGTTCTATACCGCCTCTAACAAAACCGGCAACAAGTTTCGGTGGGCCAAATTCTAGTATCTTGCTTTCAGAATGTTCGAGCGCAGACCAATCGAGATCGAACCGAACCCAGTAGGCAGAGCTGGTTATGCCGAAGTGTAGGATATCCTTATCGTGAGCTATGAAATTTACGCCAAAGTTTGGTGCTAACACATCATCGATGGTCAGTGATTCCGAGCTGTCTTCGTAGTAGTCGGCAGCGTCGGCAAGAGCCAGAAACTTTGACTCTCTATCAACAAGCACAGTGTCGGCATGGCCTAGGCTTATGCAAAGCAAAGCGGCAATTGCCAATAGGGCTTCTTTAAAGCCAAAATTTCGTATTTTTCTTTGCACAATCGGGTTTCGGTGAGGGTTGACTGGCTGAATAATATCAACGCTAGTGATACAGCGAGTTGCTCCATTGTCAAAGCATGTCAATTCTAGCTGTTCATCACTCCCAGAACAATCAATAGTACGGATGCGGCCCTTTGTCGGGGGGTGATTTCGAGCCTAAATCTATTAGCTACAGCCAAGCGCTGACGTGGCATAGCAGTTGATTGACGCCAATTTAGGCTAGTTAAGGTATCAGAATAGGACTACTATTGATCCATGCTTGGGGTCGAAGAAAGAATTGAAGTAGTTGGGTGCGTAGCCTGGAATAAGCGGTTAATACTGCTGTTGCTGCTTGGCTTTCAATTTATAACGCTGGAGGCGCAGGAACGAGAATCCGTCGAGGCGTCTGACCAAGAGGTGAGTCAATATCAGCACTGGCTGGATTTAATGGCCGCCGATCAGAGCTTCGCCGATCGCTCCGCCGAGATCGGCAGGACCGGTGCGTTTCTCGAATTTCTAGGGCAGGGGTCTACGGTCTTCCGAGATGGCCCAGTCGACGCACTCGGCTTGTACAGTTCTGAAACCTTCCAGAACAGCGCGAGTGAGATTAGTTGGGAGGCACATTATGTAGATGTTTCTCGTGCCGGAGATTTGGGTCTGACAGCAGGACCTTTGAACATGCTCGCTGATGAGTCTCCTGACCGATTCGGTCACCTTATTTCAATTTGGCAAAAACAGGAGGGGCGCTGGGTCTTGTTGGCAGATATCGTAGCCGACATTCCAGGATTTCTGAGCTTGGAAGTTGAGCCAAATTTTGATGACACCAGACCCGTGTTGGAAGAAACCGCCCATCCGGTCATGGCAAAAGCAGAAAGCAATAATATGCAGTTACTTATCGATCGCGACAACTTGTTTGGGCAATCGATAAATTTTCGAGGAGGGCAACGTGCGCTGCTACGGTACGGATTGGAAAACACACGGGTCTACCTGCCAGGCATGGCCCCAGCTGTAGGTGCCGACGCAGCAAGCTCGGTCTATGGTGCATTCTTAGATAATCAGTTATCAACAACGAATCAGATTAGTCTCACTCATGTGGGAGGTTTTCTATCTGCATCCAAGGAGGTAGGTTATACCTACGGCACGATGGAAACTCTAGAGGATGAATCACAGCAGAGTTTTCGAACAAGCTATATGCGATTGTGGCGTTTCACTGCAAGCAACGAGTGGAAGATTGCAGTCGAAGTGCTAAACCCCTATTAGGTAATACGCGTTAGTTATTCACTTCAATCGTTCGCTCGCCGTAGCGCTGTATGATTCCTAGATGGTTTCTTATCTCTATCTCTAGTAGATGAGAACCGTTGTCCAATTGATTGCTGTCGAAGCTGTAGTTATAGCCGATATTGGGACGGTTGGGATCGCTCTGTACCTGCATTACTTCGACGACATCGGGGCGGCTTCCTCCATAATCAACTAGGCCAAGGGCCTCGCTATCGATGAGTAGTGTGATGCTGTCGATACCGATATCTTCGTTGAAAGCCCAGCCATTCACATCGACTATCCCGCTAAGCTCGGCGCCTCGCATCGGAGCATCAATCCAGGCGATGGCGGGGAATGGGCAGGCCGATGTCTGAACTTGCTCGAGACTGTCAATGCTGTGCAGTGCAGATCCTCGATAAAAACTGAATCGCTTATCTCCATTGAATAGATTCAATTCCCCTAGATGAATCAGCCGTTCAGTTCTGGCACAGAGATCGGAGAGCAGATCGTGCTTTGC
>NVUL01000069.1 GCA_002401885.1 SAR86 cluster bacterium | reverse complement strand
GGCTATTTTTTGTCGAGCTCACCAACGATTTCAGACAGTGTGTCTACTATCATAGGATCGAACTTGCCTGTGCGAACATACTTGCCGATCTCAGTCAGTGCCGCCTTGCCATCCCACGGATCACGGTAAGGTCGGTTTGAGGTTAGGCTGATATAGGCCTCGGCTACTGCCAGTATGCGCGCGCCGATGGGGATATTTTCGCCTTGAATGCCTGCGGGATAGCCAGAGCCATCGAAGTTCTCGTGGTGACACTCTATGAGTTCCAACATCTTCTCATTTTCGTAGCCGGCATTGCGCAGCTTGCGGACACCCTCTCGAGGGTGCATATGGATATGAGTGAAGTCGTCTTCGGTTAGGCCGCCATTACGGTTCAATATGTTCTCGGGCACGATGGTCTTACCGATTTCAGCCAGATAGCCGGCTTCGAGGATATCGTGCTTTTCTTGATCGACAAGATTCATTCGATCTGCGATCAGGAATGCTGTAATGCCCGTAAGTCGACCGAAGCCAACGGAACCATCTATACATTCAACTGGTAAGATGAAATCTTCCGGGTAGATAATGAGCTTGTCCAGTTTCTCTTGTAATTCTGCTAGCAGGAGCGAAGGAAGTTGTAGCGCTTTAGCAAGAGGATTCCTAAATGCGACAACTTCGTAGAGATGGACGGTGCGGCGGCGACCACGGACGGTGAGATCCCGTTCTTGTTCCATTAATACAGAGTTCTCCGCATAGGCAACCTTCACATCTTTGTTGTCGGGCTCGAGTTCCATGGCGAACTTTAAATGCAGGTGCGCTTGCTCCGGATCGTTCGCCTCCCTCAAGAGACGGGCCAACTCGACGCGCATTGAGACATCATTGGCGTTAGCATCTACCGCTTTGATCAGGGCTGTAATCTCGTCGACTAGAGCGGGGTTACCCGATTGTGTATAGGACGCAAGGCTAGAGACAGGTTTGAATTCGATAATATCGTTACATTCTTTAAACGTAGCTTCATCGACTGTAACCTGGCCCGGCTTGCACATGCCTTCGATACGTGAGGCTAGATTCACGGTGTCGCCGAATGCCGTAAACGACTGACGCTTTGCGCCGATGATCCCAGTAGTAGCGACACCAGTTGCTATGCCAACTCTTAGCTCGAAAGGATGCTTGGCTTGCTGCATTTTCTCCTGCATCTTCCAGGCACAAGCCACCGCGAGAAGAGGGTGCTTCTCATAACGAATGGGTGCGCCGAATTCGGACATGATGCCATCACCCATATACTTGTCGATATGGGCGTTGTAGTTAAGCAGGATAGTTTCCATGTCCGCTAGGTATTTGTTCAGCTCGGTAATCACGACCTCTGCGGAGTGATCTTCAGAATACTTGGTGAAGCCCTTAAGATCTGAGAACATTACGCTGATGCGACGATTCTCTGTGCGGATGCGGCCCTCGATCATCAGCTTAACAACAGCTGGATCCATTGTTGAGTAGAGCGTTTCCTCTACCTTCTCTTTATGGGCCCTGATGGATTTCGTCTTCTCTTCGAGTACCCGGGTTCTTTCCTCTACTTTATAGTCAAGCTCGGATTCGAATTCTCGAATTGTGGTCATGGTCTGTTCAAGCAGCTCAGCATTACCACTGGCCTCAGCTTTCGATCGCAGTGCCTCGGTTATCTTCTCCTGCAACTCGCGGTGGGTGAAACCTACGATGACGGCAGTTAGGATTAAGAAGCCGGCCCAAGTTAGGACTGAAGCCGCAAGGCCAAAATTGTCCATAGGGGCAGTGAAGCGATCCGGGTAGATGATGGCGAAGATGCCGATAATAAGAAACGTGAAAAATGCGCCTAACACACCTGAGCGAATGCCCAAGTAGTAGGAGCTTAATAAGACCGGAAGATAGAAGAAATTCAGGAAAGACAGCTTCGCTTCCACAAACCACACGATGGCGCTCACGAATACCAGAATGACGAGGACAAAAACTCCTTCGAAGTTATCGATCAAATACTGTTTTATCGGTTCCATATAATAATTTTCTTCTGTCTAGCTGCGCGTGGACGGGGGCTGTTGGTAACGTTGGCCGGATTATAACCCCGCCCGAATTTATTGATATTGGTTTTACGGGACAATTGAGGTCCATAGGGAGAAAGAGGGTAAGATTTAAGCAGATTTGCTACAGGTGAACAACTGCTTCGACCACAAGTGGCGCGGTTTACTGCATCTTTTCAACTAGCGAGAAAGTGAGGGTGTCGGCCACTGCCTGTGAGAATATGGGTATCACGATCTTCGTGAGATACCACTGAGCATCTTGACCAGTGAACTCGATATGGAAGCCTCGATTCAAATCATGCCCTACAGCGCATCGAATTGACTCACTGAGCTCATCACCCCTCCTACTTCACTACGTAGTTGTATGCGCCGGCATACTTGTAGCCCTAGATTGCTTCTGGTCAGCAAATATATCGCTCGGTTCGTCGCCAGCGGCTTGCACTATAGGATTTTGGCTTTATATTTGGTCTGACCAATTTGGTCCGACCAAATAGTATGAGCAGATTCTGGCGCCAAGCGCTCGAAATAAAAGGCGATCGATGTCCTCAACCAACACAATTAGTCATGAAATCGCTGATACCCTGCGCGATGAAATTCTTCGGCAGCGTTATCGAAGCGGCGATCGCTTCCCTTCTGAGCGAGATCTCGCGGTAAGATTCGATGCCAGCCGCGGGGCTGTGCGCGAAGCGCTATCGCAGTTGGAACAGCTAGGGCTTATTCATACTCAACCTGGCGGAGCTCGCGTGCAGAGCGTGAATGCCGCTAGTTTAGCGGTTCTTGGCCCCTTGATGGCACTTGATGGTTATCCGGATCCGCTTCTCGTTGATCAGTTCCTGCAGACGTTTGGTGTATTGACCGCCATGACTGCGAAGAACGCCGTCAACGCGGCGTCACCAGAGCAACTCATTCAGCTGAAGAAATTGGTCCTAGAGTTAGCCGACCATTCTGATGATTTTGAAGCTATGCAGCCCCGCTGGCGAGAATTATTAGAGGCTATGTCGACTATTGCGGACAACTTAGTGGTTAGGCTTATAAGCAATGACCTAAAGGCGCAGTTTGTGGATCAGATGATGAAGCTCGGAATTCATCCAAAAATAGAGAGAAGCTCGATAGACCAGCTATTGACCGGTCTAAGGGTGGGCATGAATAAGCAAGATGGTGAGATTGCGGGCCAAGCGATGCAGAATCATTTTCAAGAGCTTCGCGCGGCGGTTGGCGAAGCGATCAAATTTAGGGATAAGGAGCCATCGATCCGCGCGGTTAACTGAGCTGGATAGGTTTGAAGAGCCGAGGCGAGCTGGATTAAAGACAGACAGAGCGGGGGTATTAATCGATTCCCTCGTATAAATAGTAGTTGCTTAATTAAAACTGAAAAGACAAATGAAAACAAAATTAGAAGCAGGAAAGTTTAACGCATGGAAGTTAAATACACGGAAGTTAACCAGAGGAACTAACGCATGAAGCGGGTGATGATTCCCATAGGTATTATGCTGAGCAGTATTCTCGTCGCGGCATTGTTACTCCGCAGCCCAACGGTGGTGGAAGAGGTGGCGCCTGAGATCATTCCGGTCAGTGTCAGGGTGGCTGAAGTTCGCGCCGAAACTGTGCAGTTGCATGTGGAATCACAGGGCAAGGTGCAGGCCTCACGTGTTGCTAGCCTGTCGGCTCCCGTGGCGGGCCCGGTGGAGTGGATATCGCCTGCGATGGAGGCTGGTGGCTTCATTGCGGAAGGCGAGTCGCTGCTGCGCTTGGAAAGCAGTGACTATGAGACCGCGAAGGCGCGTAGCCTGGCAGCGATGCAGCAGGCTCAGGCGGAGGCATCTCATGCCAGCAACGAATTGAACCGTCTTCAGGAGTTGGCAGAACGGCGCTTGGCGAGTGACTCCCAGTTGCAGGATGCTAAGAGAGCGGCAGAGGTAAATGTGGCGAAACTCGCTGACGCTCAAGCAAGCCTTAGACAGGCTGAGCTCGATATGGAACGGGTAAATATCCGTGCACCTTTCGATGCCATTATCCAATCTCGAGATGTCGAACTTGGTCAGTACGTTAGCCGTGCACAGACCGTAGCAGTATTGCTTGGGGCAGACGAGGTTGAAGTGCGCGTACCTCTCGCCATTCGTCAATTAGGATTTCTCGATGTGCCACTGGGCATGCGTGGCGAGTTAGCGGCGGAGCTAGCGCCGGATGTTACGCTGAAGGGTTTCTACGGTGGTGAAGAATACAGCTGGTTCGGCAAGCTCGTGCGCACAGAAGCCGTAATCGATGCGAATAGCAACACGGTTCAAACAATCATTCGCGTTACACAGCCGGATGCAAAACCTTCCTCTTCAGGGTCTTCCTCTAATAGGAAAGCCAAGATACCTCTGCCCATTGGCCTATATGTAAAGGCGAGTATCGAAGGCAGGCGTGTTGACGACCTTATCTCACTGCCTAGATCAGTCATTCGCAATAACAACCAGGTGTTAGTGGTAGATGCGGAAAATAAAATGTACTACCGCGATATCGAGATATTTCGATTAGAGGAAGATCGCGTGCTGATAAGCGGCGGCATATTACCGGGAGAATTTATTTGCACCTCGCCGATTCAGGCGGTAGTTAACGGCATGTCTGTACAGCCGATTATAGAAGTTATTTAACTTTGAGTCCGACTCCTTCGGCAACAGAATTATCGAGATAGAGGTCAACTTTGAGAACTCCAATCACATGGTTTGTTAAGAACCCAGTCGCCACCAATCTGATGATGATGATTTTTCTGGCGGGTGGAGTCATTTCCTATTTCAATCTCAATCAGGAAGAATTTCCTGACATAGATTTTGGCGTGATTCAGGTTAACGTTGCCTATCTGGGTGCAACTCCGGAGGAATCTGAGTTGGCGGTATGCCTGCGAATTGAGGAGGCGTTAGAGGGTGCCGAAGACATTGAACGCCTTACCAGTACAGCCAGAGAAGGCGGTTGTGATGCCACTCTAGAGCTCACCAGTGGCGCCGATATCAATCGCGCACTCAACGACATCAAGGGCAAGGTAGATGCGATTAGTACCTTCCCAGCGGAAACAGAAAAACCCATAGTACGAGCGTTCAGCTCTAGCGGAAATGTAATGACTCTGTCCTTGGCGTCCGATACCGATGACCGTAACCTAAAAGTGGTGGCGGAAAATATCCGCAACGATCTGTTGGATCTCGACAGTGTTTCCACCGTAAACATCGAATACCTTCGACCCTTCGAGATATCTATCGAGGTGTCAGAATTTACGCTGCGGCAGTATGGCCTTACGCTGGATCAGATCTCTCGCGCTATCGATAGAGCATCGCTGGATTTACCGGGTGGAACCATACGAACTGCCTCGGGTGAAATCCTGCTGCGTACCAAAGGGCAGGTATACAGTGGTGATGAATACGAGAATATCGTGGTGCAGTCGTTTCCGGATGGCACACAGCTGCGTCTCGGTGAAATAGCTACTGTCAAAGATGGCTTCGAGGAAGGTTATCTGGACGCTCGAGTCAATGGTGTGAACGCAATCATTATCAACGTGCTGCGCGTCGGGGACGAAGATATTGTCACTTCAGCAAGGCAGGTGCGGGAATGGATGGCGTCTACAGATTTCAACCTACCTGAAGGCATGACACTAAATGTAGTTACCGATTCAGCGGTTGCGACCCAGGAGCGCATTTTCACCGTGGCTAAGAATGCCTATACGGGTTTGATGCTGGTGTTAGTGATCTTGGCGTTGTTTCTCCGCTTCAAATTAGCCATCTGGGTTGCGGCAGGTATTCCTATCGCGATAGCAGGTGCATTGGCCTTGTTTCCGACAGTGGGGCTTACTATTAGCTCGCTTACGGTGATGGGCTTTATCTTGGTGCTGGGCATTATCGTCGATGACGCGATCGTTGTTGGCGAGCGCATACACGCGTTTGAACGCAAGGGCTACTCTAAGGAAGAGGCGGCGATTGAAGGGGCATTAGAAGTCTCGGTGCCGGTAATCTTTGGCGTGCTGACAACTATTGCTGCTTTTCTGCCGATCCTGCTGCTAGGCGGGCAAATGGGAGCCTTCTTCAATGCTATCGGTGCCGTGGTCGTTTTCTGCTTGATCGCAAGTCTGGTAGAGTCCCAGCTAATTCTTCCTGGTCATATTGCGCACCGTAAGACTGAGGGCTATTTCCTGGAAAACACCTGGCTAGTAACTGCGTGGCAGAAATTTCAGGGCAGGATCGCCCACTCGATGGAATATTTTGCCGAACACGGTTATGAGCGTGCCTTAAAGAAAGTCCTCAAATACCGTTACGCGGCCTGGTCTACGGCAACTGGTGTCATCATTATCACCTTTGCTTTGTTAATGTCTGGGCGAGTAATCTTTCAGTTTATGCCTTCGGTTGAGGGTGACGTGATCTACGGGACAGTAGTCATGCCTGTGGGTGTCCCCGGTTATATTACCGAGGAAGCCGTTGCCATTCTGGAGGAGAAGGCTATCGAGCTATCAGCCGAGCTTGAAGAAGAACTGATCGGCTTGAAGGCCGGCGGTATGGCGCCAGCAGAAACTGAGAGTGTGGTAGATAGCATCCTGACTATTATCGGTGGGCGCGCACCTCGTGAGGGACCGGGAAACCCTGGGCGAAATGCGGGTAGCAGTGAGATCGCCGAAGTAGTGTTATACCTGACTCCATTCTTCGATCGAGGCGAGATTAGCTCAGCATTGATCCGCGATCGATGGCGCGAAAAAGTCGGTACCATCCCAGATGCTTTGGAAGTGACCTTCGTGTCGGATTCATTCTCCGCCGGCGAAGCCATTAACTATCGTCTGGAAGGACGCGACGAAGAAAACCTGAAGCGAGCGGCAACTGAACTGCGTGCTGAACTGGGGCGTTATCCCGGAGTCTTCGACATCTCGGATTCGTTTCGTGCTGGGAAACAGGAAGTGCAGATTCAGCTCTTGGAGAGCGGCAAGACTCTAGGCCTGACCCTTAACGATATCGCCACTCAGGTTAGACAAGCCTTCTACGGAGCTGAATCGCAGCGTATTCAGCGGGGCTCGGACGATATTCGAGTCATGGTGCGTTACCCCGAAGACGAACGGCAATCGTTAGGTAATTTGGAAGATTTGTTAATCAGAACGCCAAGCGGCGCAGAAGTACCCTTTCTGAGCATCGCCGATTTTTCACTGGGTAATGGCTACTCCAGCATCAATCGACAGAATGGTCGACGTATTATTACCGTGCGCGGAGACATAGATCGCAGCACCGTGAAGCCCGAAGAAATAAGTCGTGAAATACTCGCCAAATATCAGGACCAGTGGGCGCGAGATATGGATATAGTACTGAGAGTGGGTGGTGAAGGTGAGCAACGAACTGATTCGCTGTCAGATTTGTTTTCTACTTTTCCGTTGGCGATGATGATTATCTATGCCTTGTTAGCTATACCGCTCAAATCCTATACACAGCCGCTTGTCATAATGAGTGTAATCCCCTTCGGTGCCATCGGCGCCATCGTTGGGCACTTCATCATGGGTGCCGATCTGGTATTCTTTTCGCTGCTTGGCATCATCGCCCTCAGTGGGGTGGTTGTTAACGCGAGTCTCGTGCTCGTGGTATCTATCAATCGGCTTCGGGAGGAGGGAGCGGGCATTGTGGAGGCCGTTTCCAAGGCTGGCATGATGCGCTTTCGACCAATATTTCTTACCTCGTTGACAACCTTTATCGGCTTGGTCCCCTTGATGATCAGCGCCAATCCAGCCACGTTTTTTGTGGTGCCAATGGCTATCTCTCTGTCATTTGGCATATTGTTCGCCACCGTAATTACGCTGTTTCTCGTGCCTAGCCTGTACGTAATTCTGCATGACTTTGTTGGCCACACCGACTCAGCTGAGGAGCGAGCACTGGCATATCAGCATTAAGCGATTCATAATGCGAACCGCTTGATTCTATTTGACAGGACGCTTGGTATGAGACTTTTCGGCATAGTGATGTTGTTTGTGAGTATGGCTTCCAGCCTGGTAGCTCAGGAAAATCGAATCGATATCGTCAGGCCAGATGCGCCGGAATTGGCGAGCTTCGGCGACTACGATATTGGTGTTAGGACGCTGCATATTGTCGATCCCGAGAGAATCGATATCCTGAATACGGTCCGCGGCGGCGAGAATGCCGTCTACGATAGAAGCTTGACCCTCGAAGTCTGGTACCCCGCGCAGCTTGCTGCGAACCAATCTGCAGGTGGCGAGTACCAGGCAATTACACGCAATCCTGAGATTACGGCAACGCTGCTTGGTACGGCGGTGCGTGATGCGCAGCCGAACCGCGCAGACGCACGCTATCCCCTCGTTATCATCTCTCACGGCTACCCTGGCAATCGTTTCCTAATTAGTCACCTCGGTGAGAATCTAGCAAGTAAGGGCTACGTTGTAGCCTCTATCGATCACACCGATAGCACCTACGATGATCAGCAGGCATTTCAGAGTACGCTCTACAACCGTCCTCTGGATCAGCGCTTCGTGCTCGATACCTTAGACAATCTCTCGAACGATTCCAGTAGTTTCCTGAATGGCCTATTAGATGCTCAGACTACGGGTGTTGTTGGCTATTCGATGGGTGGCTATGGCTTGGTGAACAATCTTGGTGGCGGATACAGCGATGAAATAGTTGCTTCCTTGTTGGCGCCGCCTAACGAACTTCTTAATCAACATGCTACCGGTAACCCTGACTACAGATCGAATCTCGATCCTAGAATAAAGGTCGGCTTCGCGATAGCTCCCTGGGGTATGGCTTCGGGGTTCTGGCGCTCCGAAGATCTCGCTGGCATCGACGTGCCTACATTCTACTTGGCAGGCGACAACGACACTGTTGCGGGCTACGAGGAGGGTGTGCGGGCAATCTATGAGGGTGCAGTTAACAGTGATCGTTACCTGCTAACGTTCAAGAATGCTGGCCACAATGCTGGTGCACCTTATCCAGTGCCTGTTGAGATCTTAAACAGTGAAGACACAATGGGCGCGAGTCACTACACCGATCCGGTCTGGGATAACACGCGCATGAACAATATCATGGATCATTTCGCGACGGTTTATTTCGATCACTACCTAAAACAGATCGAGGGTCGCTTATCCTATCTAGACGTCGTTCCCGATGGCGCCGATGCTGTGTATTCGGTGACGCGTGGCCAACAAAATGATGACCACACTTATTGGAAAGGCTTCGGGCCCAATACGGCGATTGGACTGAAGCTCGAGCGGCTCCAGCCCGGCGAATAAGCTATTTGATTGCTAAGCGAATAGGCAGGACGCTGATGTCCTGCCAAACGTTGCCGGTTACATAGGGATCGCTAGCCAGCCACTGATCTAGCTCCGCCTTCGATTCAAATTCCACGAACATAGTCGAGCCAATCATCTGCTTTGTCTCGTCGAGTATCGCGCCTCCCGCGATTAAGTGCCCTGCTTCCTTGAGCTGTTTCGCTCCCTCGATGTGAGAGTCGCGTACGGTCAGGCGTCGGTCCAGCGCGCCGTCATCTTTGCCGTCATAGGCGGTAACCATAAATTGCATAGTGTCTAGTCCTTGTCTGAAGTGCCGCGATTATCTCACGGCGTGGACAAAGAACAAGCTTGGCTGACAGCTTTCGATTGGAATGGGTAGGGAAAATGCTGGCTTAGATTGATAGCATGGCAGCATGTCGGAGCAGAAAAAGCCAAATAAACAGCAGCCAGTAGAACGAGTTGGCAGGATGAGAGGCAGGCCGCCCCACGACGATGTGCTGACTCCAATGGAATGGCGCGCGCTCCACGCGGTGCAGCATGGTTCAACCAATCGTGCGATTGCTGCGAGTCTGGGTATCAGTGCCGATGGTGTTAAGTATCATATGGCAAATATTTTGGGGAAACTGGACCTACCCAACAGGGGCGCACTGAAATCTTGGTTCCAGGTGCCTCGAAACAGCGCGTTGATGCAGCGTATGGATGGTTCGGACAATGATGATTCAAGAAAGGGAAAAGCTATGACCAATAAATTCGATTCTGCAGTAGCAGTCCAATCCCTAGGTCAGATCTCGCGCACGGTGCGATCTCTCGAGGAGTCTAAAGAATTCTACCAACATAAACTGGGCATCCCTCATCTCTATAATTTTGGCAACTTGGGCTTTTTTGAGCTTGCTGGCTCGCGCCTGTTTTTGAATGAAACGGAGGAGCTAAACAAGGATGAATCCATTCTCTATTTTACGGTGGACGACATCGTTAAGACCTGCGAGGCCCTGCAAGAGGCCGATGTGGAAATCACAAATCAGCCCCATCTGATTCATACCCATGAAGATGGTACGGAAGAGTGGATGGCGTTTCTGAAGGATCCCGAGGGTCGGCCTCTTGGTCTCATGTCGGCAGTGAAGAAATCCAGTTAACTCGAAAATTCTAAGTAATGATCAGCCGATCTCAAGCAACGAGCTGCTGATACAGTTCGATGAATACGGGTACCAAAGAACCCATGAGTAGAACTGCCATGGCGATGTTGAATATCCGCACGGTGCTGGGGTTTCGCATCAGTGTCTTAAGCGAGGCGCCGCCCCATAGCCAGAGCATGATGCAGGGTGCTCCGAAGATCAGGAAGATTAGCCCGATAGTGAGAACCTGCAACACATAACCTTCGCCGAGAGTCGTATAGGTGACGGTGGCCCCAACCGCCAAGACCCAAGCTTTCGGATTGACCCATTGGAATGCGGCGGCCTGAATAAACGTGAACGGCTTACCTTCGCCCTCGCTAGACTCTGACACGGGTGCAGTAGCTATCTTATAAGCTAGAAAGCTAAGGTAGGCGGCACCTACAACCTTTAAGACTAAATGCATCGTCGGGTACACCTCGAACAACTGTGCGATGCCGAGACCCACAGCGAGTACCATAACTGGAAACCCCAGAATGATGCCGGCGTAATGGGGCATGCTACGGCGCACGCCGTAATTTAATCCCGATGCCATGATCATGGCGTTGTTGGGGCCGGGTGTCACACAAGTGGTGATGGCGAAGGCGATGATTGCGAGATATTCCATAGTGATGCTTCGAGTCTGTTTATTGGTTTCAGCTCTTTTTCGAGCTCTTGGTTTTAAAGAGGAACAGGTTGACGAGCCAGAAGAATTTGCGATTCTCCGACTGCACTCAATTAGTTTTTCGTTCGAGGTATTTTTGCGTGGCCTTGGTAGAAAGGCCTTTCTTAGACTGGCCGGAAGTATCTCCCCGACCGCAATTTTTGTCAAGCCACTCGCTACTTACGAGAGTCTATGCAAGAAAGAAGAGGGTGGTATTGCGGGGCAGGTGACGCTAGTATGCCGCCATGATTTTAAGCGCGCTAACGCCCATCTTCGCCATTATCTTGCTGGGCTTCTTTATCAGTCGTACACCGCTATCTAGTCAGGCCGTGTGGTCGGAACTGGAACGACTCACCTACTATATATTCTTTCCTGCCTTGCTTGTGCTACGGCTGGCGGCCTCAAATTTCGATTGGCAAGACATCGGCGATATCGGCAAGGTCGTCGGCTTAGCGCTGTTTGTTATCACAGTGCTCATACTGTCCCTACGTAAACTTGTCAGCAGCGACTCCGCATCCCTGAGTTCCGTCTATCAAGGCAGTATTCGATTCAATACTTATATCGGGCTCGCCTGCATCGATGTTCTCTATGGTGATAGAGGACTAACTACGGCGGCGTTATGTCTCGCGATCTATATACCGTTGGTGAATGTGCTGTGTGTGGTCTCATTGACTGGGGGTGGAGAGGGTGGAACGAGGAGGATCAGTCGTGTCATCAACTCAGTTGCAACAAACCCTTTGGTATTGGCTTGCATAGCCGGCATCGCTATTAGCTACACAGGGTTCAATATTCCATCACTCGCCGAGTCTGTGATAGAGATACTCAGTCAGCCTGCATTGCCCATAGGCCTCCTCGCAGTAGGGGCGGGCATACGATTTGTTGCCTTAGGGGAACAGAGTTGGCAGTTGCTGGTGGCAGTAGTCAACAAACTTGCCGTGCTTCCTGGTTTGGTGCTGGCCGCCTGCCTGTTATTTGAGACACCTAATTCGGTGGCGGTGATCTTGTTGCTGCTTACCGCGCTGCCCGCGCCCCCCTCGGCCTATATCCTGGCCAGGCAACTCGGCGGTAACGAGAGCCTGATGGCAAATATTATTACCGTGCAAACACTCGCGGCATTTTTCGTGATTCCGATCTGGATAGAGCTTGCGGATCGCTATCTCTAGTTTGCATTCACGAATCTAAAACTTTCGCGATAGGTTTGCCAATAAAGAATTGAACCGGGGAAATTAGTAGACATCGTAGTTATCGACACCGCTAGCGATGCCGTCTATGTCGGCAAAGAAAGGCCAGTTGTTATTTCACCTTTATAAGGAAAGGGATGTCAGTGATACGCAAAAGGACTGAAGTCAGGGAGACTGGCAAGCGCCAATAGTTCCGGCCATACTGCAAACCATGGTATCCGATACAAGTACTTCACAGTATAGCAACCTAGAGGAAGCTATTAACGTGTCATCCCATGCTCTGGGCTTTGTCCTGAGTGTTATCGCGCTGGGGGCATTGCTGCTTCACTCAGTGCCCGGTGGCGACATATTGAAGATCGTGAGTGTCACGATTTTTGGTTGCAGTTTGATAATTGCCTACGGTACTTCGACTTCCTACCATAGCAGCCGCTCGCCGCTACAGCGCAGTCGATTGCGCGTCATGGACCATGCCAGTATCTATCTGCTTATCGCCGGCACCTACACGCCCTTTGCTCTGATCGTCCTGCAAGGCTCAATCGGTTGGATTATTTTCGGCATTTCCTGGGGTATGGCGATTGTTGGTATAACTCTCAAGCTTTTTTTTACCGGGCGCTATCGGTTGCTGTCCACGCTGATGTATTTGTTCATGGGCTGGCTGATCGTGTTTGCCATAGTTCCGTTAATAGAAAAAATGCCTGTCGTGGGGATGCGTTGGTTGGTAGCGGGTGGTCTGGCTTATACGCTCGGCGCTATACTCTATGCGATCCGAAAAATTCCACTCAATCACGCCATCTTCCATGTATTCACAATGGTCGGCAGCATCTGCCATTTTGTCGCGGTATACCGGTACGTGATTTGACGAGAATCGAAGGGATCAGAGTGCTTTGATGTTGGTATTGCTCCATCAATTCATTCTAACTCTTTAATTTAAATTTCAAATATTGGAGGGAAACTCATGAGATTATTGTCATTAGGAGTAATCGCCACTTTGCTGACTCTGTTAAACGCCTGTGGAGCCGACAGTGAAGAGCCTAATTTAACTCAAGAGCCAGAGCCATCGCAGCAAGGAATATTGAGCAACCAGCAGCAACAGGCCCTAGACGCTGCGAGAAGTGTTGAACAGACTTTGCTGGATTCGGCAGCAGATAGAGAGCAAGAGCTTGAGGCTCGACTGCGGGCGCAGTGAGCGTTCATTTGCTTATCTGGCCAAAACTTCATTGGTAGTTTTTAAACTTCTTCAGATTGGCAGCTACTAGCCATCACACACTGCAGCAGATCTAGTTGATGCCCAGGCTAGCGCCATCATTGGTGATTGGTTCAACCAAGAGTCCGGTGATTGCCCGCGGTAATTGCGAAGCAAGCAGCTGATCGCCCGCGTCAATCTCATCGGAGCGAATCAAGGTTCTTAGCTCGTTGTCCGTGGTGACATAGTCGCCAATAGTTTCGTAGCGTACAGCCTGCAATCGTTGTTCATCGATTCGGTAGACTGTCTGATTCTCGTATAGCGCGTAGTTAGGCATTGAGAGAACGTCCTGCTCGATCGGCATGTCTACTGTCAGGTTCAGCACTCTGCCAATATCAAGCGCCTCACCGGTACTGCTTTTGAAGAACACATCGATGCCACTCTGGCCGCTTTTCACATCGCCGGACAGTCTGTCGAGTATGAAATTCATTTTGCTGCCGTCGACGGTTGCTCTAGCGTGTACATCCTGAGCGCGCAGCATTACCTGATTGAGCCTGAACGCAATCTCGGATGGGACCGATGCACGGATTTCAAGTCCGCTGTAGTCCGCAATCTCTATGAGCGTCGCGCCCGCTAATACCCTGTCTCCCTTTGAGACGCTGCTTTGAATTATGCGGCCGGTGAACGGAGCGCGTATCTGTGTCTGTTGTAGGTCTAGCTTCGCTCGCTCTAGCCTTGCCGCCGATTCGTCTACGGAAGCTTGCTGCTGTGCGATTCTATTCGGATAGTTCGCTACTAGTGAAAGGTGTTGTTGCAGCGTGATGTTCACCTGGCTCGCTTCCGTTCTAGCTTCGTCGAGAAGCGCATCGGAAATCATTCGCTTACTGTTTAAGTCGAGGGAGCGTCCCAGTTTCGACTGCGAGATATTGTTCAGTTCTTGATATTGAGTGATTAGGGTATTGGCTAGCTCGGATTCGGTCTGCACTGAAGCCAGTAACGCCACGTTGCGGTTGTGATTAGCCTGCGCAACGTTCAGCGTGAGCTCTCCTTCCAAGGCATTCAGTTGGATAAGCAGATCGCCTTCCTGCACGCGATCGCCCTCGCGCACGAAGACCTCGCTAACTGGAGCAGAGATATTGGTGTTCAGTCTCGCTACTTGCTTCGACTCAACCTTGCCATAGGTGAGCAGGGTGGGGGGGAGATCGACCGGCGCCGCGGTAATGACTGATATCGGCCAGGCGCGCTCGGTTTTCTCGAGAGGTTCGGCGCTCGGCCCGGTTGCTACCATGATGAATCCGAAAAACAGGGACAAGAGCAGAAGCAGAAGCCCCGTGAATTTCTTGCCAAGTCCCGATAAAAAGGTTGTCACTTTTTTCAATTTGTCAGTGTTCATGATTAGTTCCGTTTAATTCTATTAGACAATGTTCGCTTCGCTGCCAGGAGTGGGTTCTACACTGGACCCCAGTCTCGTAAAGGGAGAGAGCTTGCGTAGTTTGACCGATGCGTTTTCTATCATCACTAGCAGTGCCGGGATGACCACTAAGACCAGCAAGGTCGAGAATGCCAGGCCGAAGCAGAGCGTAATGGCGATCGGTACGATGTACATGGCCAAGCTAAAGGTCTCGAACATCAGAGGCCCTAAGCCGGCTATCGTTGTCAGTGAAGTTAGTATTACCGCGCGGAAGCGCGATATCGAGGCATCGTGTATTGCGTCGATGTAAGGCTTGCCCGATGCAAGCTCGCGCCTGAAGAAGCTAACCAAGATGATCGAGTCATTTACCACAATGCCGGTGAGAGAGAAGAATGCGAGTAGAGACATCGCGCCAATGTCGACACCCATCACCCAGTGTCCAACTATCGCTCCGGTTAGTCCGAGAGGAATTGCAGTCATTACCGCCAGCGGCCAGATATAGGACGAGAAAGACCAGGCAAGTATCAGATAGATAAAGATCACCGTTAGAATTGCGCCTGTCTTCAGCGTATCGAGTAGTTCTTGGTTCTGTCTGGATACGCCTCCTAGGCCGGAAGTGAGGTTGTACTTCTCGCGGATCTGAGAAAGGGCGTTGTCGGTTACATGCGCTACTACTTGCTCTGTATTGTTCTGCAGCGGGTCGACACTCGCGCTAACAGCCACTGACATGAAGCCATTGTTGTGATTGATTAGATCGATGCCGCTGCGGTTCTCGATGTCGGCAATCAGGCCCATTGCGACGAGCTCGCCACTCGGAGTCTGAATTGGGAATTGCTTGAGGGAGTGCAGGCTGTCGCGCTCATCGTCCGGCAGCATGACAGAGACTTCGAGCTCCGAATCGTTCTGATTGAAGATTTGGACTCGTCCGCCGTTGTAGGCTGCGCGTAGCTGTCGGCCGAGAGACTCAGTAGTTATGCCGAGAGATTTTCCGGCAGAGTTGATCGAGTAAATGATCTGATCCTTTCCGTACGGTAGATTGTCGTAGACATTCGAGACGCCGGGATAAGCCGCTAGTGCATCTTGAAGCTCCTCGGACGCCTGCTTTAGTGTCGGGATATCTCGTCCACGCAGAATGAGTGTTAGGTCGGGTCGACCGTTGTTGGCGCCGCCACGAACCTCCAGATATAGTTCTTCGACCAGCGGAGAGGGTTGTACTGCCGCTTGCCAGAGGTTCACGAATTCCTGTGGCGGAATACTGCGATCTTCCTCCCAGCCATATTCGATACTGATAGAGGAATATTGGCTGCCAGTTTTGCGTTCTTGATTCAACCGCGCGCTGTTGGTCTTCGAGATATAACCGTTGATGTTCGTGGCACCATTCTCCGCATCTATGCGTTCGAGTTCCTGTTCCAGACTAAGCATGTAGTCTTGTCGATCCGCTTCACTCGCCTGCGCGGAAAATTTCACGTTCGCCTCCAGCATCTCCAAACTCATGCCGGTAACAAGATTAAGGCCGACTCTGCCGCCCGCGATGAGGCTGATAGAAAGAATGACGCAGGCAAGGGCGGCGCAAAGTGTTGTGCCCGGTGCCGCGAGTGACTTGTTGAGTAGCGGTTGGTAGTAGTTTTCACGAATTGAGTAGAACCAGCTGTCGAATTTCTGCCTGAACGCACTTGGCTTGTTGCGATCTGTATTCTCGAAGGCGTGGCGTAAGTGGCCAGGTAGAACCAAGAAACATTCAATCAACGAGGCGATGATCACGCACAGCATCACCATCGGGATAGTGGTGATGATCGCGCCCATTTCTCCGCCCGCGAGTATAAGTGGTACGAAAGCAGCTAGCGTAGTCATGGAAGAGGTCAGTACTGGCAGCAGCATGCGCTTGGCACCATTCGCAGCCGCGTCACTAGGGCTCATCCCCTGTTCGAAGAGGGTAACGGCGTCCTCGCTTACTACGATGGCATCATCCACGACGATACCCAGTGCCATAATAAAAGCTATAAGTGCGACGATATTGATGCTGCCGCCGAAGACGCCATAGAAGATAAGTGTAGCGAAGAGGAAGCTAACGGGAATGCCCATCATCACCCACCAGCCCACTCTGCCATTCAGGAAAAGAAATAGAGTGACTAGTACGAGAATAAGGCCAGAGGTGCCATTCTCGAAGATAACTCGCAGCTGTTCTTTTAACAGCAGCCACGCTTCCTGATATTTGTGAATTTCAACGCCCCGGGGAAGATTCGGTTCAGTCTCTGCTATCCATTCGTTGACGATTCTCGCCGTGTCGATTGCGTCTGAGCTGGTCAGTCTGTACAACTCCATCTCGATAGCGACTTTTCCTTCACGATAGAGTGCGGGCTGTCCGACCTTGGGTCGCTTCTCGATAGTTGCGATATCTGTAAGTCGAGCCAATCGACCGTCAGCCTCAATCGCAACTTGCATCTGTTCGAATTCTGATACTTCTCGCTTCTGATCAAGGCTGCGCAGCTGCATTTCAGCCTGACCTCGACCGACGGTGCCGGCCGGGGAGTTCGCGCTACGCTGGCGTACCTCGCTCGCAATCTGTTCGAGATTTGTGTCTAGTTCAAGCAGCCTGCTGCTGCTGACTTGGATCGCGATCTCCTCTTCCGGCATGCCATCGTAGCGAATCTCCTCGATTCCGCGGGCATAGAGATCATCTTCCATCTCTCGCACCAGAGGCATGAGTTCTTGCAGGGATCCGTCGGAACTAACAGAGATAACTGCAATCTCTTCATAGTCGATCTCCTGCGAGATCTGAATCGGCTCCATGTCTGCTGGGAAGTTGCGAATCTGTGTTACGCGATTCTTTACAAAATTTAAGTTCTTGCTTATATCGGAGTCGAAGTAGAACACGGCGACTATGGTGGCTGAACCATTGCGACTGAAGGAACGATAGCTCTCTAGATCGGGCATGTTCGCGATCTGTTGCTCGACAGGAACGACGATGAGCTGCTCGATATCCTCGGCAGATGCGCCGGGCCAGTTCGCCTGAATCACAATAACGGGGAATTCCACGCTTGGATCGAGTTGCGTATTAATACGGTCAGCCGCCCAAAGGCCGGACAGGATCATCATGATCATGACCAGATTCGATGCCACCTTATGATTGGTGAACAAATTAATGATGTTATTAGATGCGCTCAATCTCTTGTCTCAACCTGATTCTATTTATTATTAGATGTATGAGTTAGACGAAACAGATGCAATTAAGGTTACATTTGACTGCTTATTCCTTTAGTGGACTTACACATTTCATGCCACAATCTTAAGTAATTGAAATAAATGAATATTTACTGCGCGCTGTGATTGGAGCAAAGTGTAGAAATGCCAACTATTGTGAGATTTCGCTACTTTTTCTTCAGAGGCCGAGCAAGATTATGCCGGCAAGAATTAAGCTTACGATAAGTACGCGGAGAGTGGAGAAGGCCTCTTTGATAAATAGCACCGAGATCAGCATTGCGAACAGGACGCTGGTTTCTCTCAAGACAGCAACCGGCGCAATGCGTTCCTGGCTAAATGCCCAGACGATGATAGCGTAGCCAGTGGTTGAGAGGAGGGAAACGAGAAGACCGGTTTTCCATACGGTTTTTATCGTGTTGAAAAATACCGCACGAGGCCTCCGCGTAAACGCGATCAGAGGGACTAGAAAACCATCGAGAAAAAACATCCATAGAATAAAGCTCAGGCTGTTTCCCGATAGCCGAACTCCGATCCCATCGACGAGGGAATAGGCTGTTATGCACAATCCGGTTAGCAGGGAGTAGAAAAGGGCAGGGCGTGAGAGCTGCAATACACCGCCGCTTGTTTCGAGAGCGAGTCCAAAAATGCCAGCGACGATTATTAGCAACCCGGAGAGTTCGGACAGCTCCATCGATTCATTCAATAACAAGAAACCCAAAATTGCAGTAAGCAGAGGTGCCGATCCGCGCGAGAGCGGATAGACCTGAGCGAAGTCGCCGAGGCCATACGCTCTGACAAGCACCAGCATATAAAAAGTATGCACGCAGGCAGACAAAATCAGATAGGGCCAGCTCTCAGGTGCTGGTAGGGGTAGGTAGAAAAGAATCGGTAGAACCAGAACGGAAGTTGTCGCCGTAGTCACGCCCATAATAATGAGCCTGTCGCCACTTACTTTGATCATGGCGTTCCAGGTGGCATGAAGCAGAGCAGCAAACAAGACGGCTGAAAGGATTAGCGGTGACATTGAGGAAATTCCAAGGACGATCTGCTGGAATCTGCAGATCGCCTCATAGTAAAGTTTTGCGCGGCTGGAGCGTTATCGCTTTCGGCTGCTTTTTCCTAGATCGAATAGTGACAATAAACCTAGGCGCCGTACATGGTAGAGCCACCCACTACCGTTCTAACAATCTCGATGTTCTTGATGGTGTCTGGATCAACGTCGTGCGGGTTGTCAGCCAGGATTACAAAGTCGGCTAGCTTGCCGGCGGTGATGCTGCCCTTAATATTTTCTTCGAAGGATGCGAAGGCGCCATTCATTGTGCAAATCTTCAGGGCCTGGTCCAGTGTGATTCGCTGATTCGGCCCCCATACGCGTCCGTCGAAATCTTTTCGCGTCACCATGCTCTGCAGTGCCATCAAGGGCTCATAGGGCCCGGGCGTATAGTCGGAGGCAGGGGCGACTGGAATGTCATAGTCGAGAAATGACTTGTGCGCAAACATCCAGGCCATCTTGTCCTGCCCGTACTCCACCCATTTGTTACCGTGGTAATGCACGTAGGTATAGAACGGTGCCGGAATGACTCCTGCAGCCTTAATGCGCCGCAGGATGGAAGGGTTTACCAGAGAGCAGTGTTCGATACGATGTCTCGCATCTGGGCGGGGCCACAGCGACTGCACTCTCTCGTAGGCATTCAACACCATGTCTATGGTGACATCGCCATTGGCGTGAATGCCAATCTGGAAGCCATTGCGATGTGCGTTCTCAACCGCCTCGTGAATTTCTTCCTGTGACATAGTGAGAATACCGTAGTCATCAGGACGACCCACATAGGGAGTGCTCATGCGCATGGTGCGCTCCGATGCGGAACCGTCTGCCATGAATTTAACAGCACCTATGCGAAACACCTCATCGCCGAAACCGGTGCGCACGCCCGCATTGACTAAGTCCTCGAAGAGCTGGCCGCGCGGGAATAGACACACGCGGAAACGCATGTCGTCATTGTCGCGCGCATCCTGAAACGCGATCATGTCGTTGCGTCCGCCGCCGGTTTGCTGCACAGATGTTAGGCCAGCTTCGGTCATCAATTCGGAGATCAGCTTAACGCCATCGCGGCGCTGCTCTCTGGTAGAGGTGGAAGGAATCATTCCTCTGAATACGTTGCGGGCTTGTTCCGCAATCAGCCCCGTGAGCACGCCATTGGAATCTCTGTAGAAACGTCCATCATCAGGGTCGGGAGTCTCGGCGGTTATGCCAGCCAGCGCGAGAGCCATGCTGTTATAGACGCCGGTGTGACCGCCACGATGACCGACCACCACAGGATTATTTGGAGCTACCTCGTCTATGTCGAATCGATTTAGCGGACGACCCTCGGCCAATTTAGTATCGTCGTATTTAAAACCTCTTACCCACTGACCATCTGGCGTTTCATTCGCACGTTGTTGTAGAGCGTCCTTTATTTCAGCAATGGAGCGCATATCGACATTGACCTGGACTAGTTCGTTCACGCCCGCGCCGGAGGCATGAGTGTGTGCATCTATGAATCCCGGCGTAACCGTCATGCCCTCGGCGTCGATAATTTCTGTTCTCGAGGTGGCCAGGTTTCTGATGTCAGCACTTGAACCTACCGCAGTAAAACGATCGCCTTTCACGGCGAACGCTTCGGCTGTGGGTTGATTGCTATCTACCGTGAGCACGCGTGCATTCAACACGACATAGTCAGGAGCGGCTGACTGCAGAGGCGCTGGTGCAGCGGCGGCCAATGCAGACTGAGTGGGAAGTCCGATGCCAGCTGCTGCTAGCGCGCTGCTGGAACCGATGAATTTTCGTCGAGAGAACCTGCGAGAGTTGCCATGAGTGTTGCTGTGCTTGGTCATGTGGGCCTCGAATCGTTGAAAAAGCTTGTTGCAAACTAGTTAAGTTTTGTGCAAATACGGCCTAACTATAGTCCTTGTGTTATCGAAGAGAAAGCTTGGCGGAGCGCCCTCGAGTTTATTCGGAATCCCTAGTCTGAGATCTTTGTATAGTAGTGTGAATGGAATTACACTAATATGCGTAATCAATTACGTAACTGGTGTCACTATGCTGCAACTCTATGAGAATACTGGGAAAATGGCGCTAGGAAGCCGCCTCAAACAATTGAGTGAGATGCTCGCAGAGCAGGCGGCTCGGGTCTATGAGCTGTATGAGGTGAGCCTTGATCCTAAATGGTTTCCCGTTTTCTACATGCTGAAATCGGGGAGTTGCTTGCCAATTTCGGTTATCGCCGAAGCAATCGGTCACTCCCATGCTTCCGTTAGCAAGATAGCGAAGGAGATGACCGCTGCAGGGATTCTCAAGAGTGAAAAATTAGAGGGAGATGCTCGGGTTAACCAAGTTTGCCTTACGGATAAGGGGCGGTCACTCCTCCCCTTTTTTGATCGTCAGACCGGCGACATGGAGGCAGTGGTCGAAGAACTGCTAGTACAGTGTCAGCACAATATCTGGGAGGCAATTTCAGAGGTCGAGTATCTTCTGCAAGAGCGAGACCTCTTCTCCCGGGTTAGAGATAAATATGCGGAGAGGGACAGAGAGAATATTGAGTTGATCGAATATAAGGCCGAGCATGCCACAAGCTTCCGTGATCTAAACTACGAGTGGATCAACAAGCATTTCGAAGTTGAAGAGTCCGATGCGGCGATGCTCGAAGATCCGGAAAAAACCATACTCGCGACCGGTGGTTACATCGTGATTGCCAATTACAAGGGTAGTGTGGTCGGTGCCTGTGCATTGATACGCCATGATGCAGATCGAGTGGAGCTGGCCAAGATGGCAGTAGATGACAGCGCTAAGGGTAAGGGCATCGGTTATTTATTAGGCCAACACTGTGTTGATAAAGCTCGAGAGTTAAACTATCGACAGGTATTTCTCGAGAGCAACACCAAACTTATACCGGCGATAAGTTTATACAAGAAGCTCGGCTTCAAACGCATCAAAGGCGAGCCGTCTCCCTACGCGCGCTGCAACATCCAGATGCTGCTGACTTTCCCTTGACGGGGAAAGTCAGTCGCAGCGATTTCTCTGAAGAATTTCCAGAGCTTTTTCGATTGCACCGAAAACCTGTTATCCCATGGTGTAACTTGCTGTGTTGGCAGGTATTATCGACCTAGCCACCCATTTAGCAGAAGTCGGCAGAGGAATTAACATGATCGAGAAATACTCGATGATAATTATCTACTTTGGAATATTGATATATCTGGGGTATCGAGCGTCAAAGCGCGTCAAGAGCATGAGTGATTTCGTGATTGGCGGTAAGTCTCTCAGCTTCTGGGTTGCCGCGTTCTCGGCACAGGCAACAGGGGAGTCCGCGTGGCTATTGCTGGGCCTTACTGGCATGGGCGCGATGCTGGGCTTCAGCACCTATTGGGTCGTGGTAGGAGAACTGTTCGGCGT
The DNA here is from genome assembly GCA_002401885.1 of SAR86 cluster bacterium. Lineage (GTDB taxonomy): Bacteria > Pseudomonadota > Gammaproteobacteria > Pseudomonadales > Pseudohongiellaceae > UBA9145. The sequence continues at coordinate 2,823 of NVUL01000069.1, read as the reverse complement.
GGGTGTAGCCTGGTTCCTGATGGCGAATCGCTTCAAGCGTCTTACCGATAAATACGATTCGATCACGGTGATCGACTATATGGGTAGTCGTTTCAAATCCAAAACGAACGTGCTGCGATTAGTGTCTTCGGTTGCGCTTTCTATCTTCGTATTAATTTATATCTCGGCGCAGATCGACGCGACCGGCTCGGCCTTCGAGAGCTTTCTCGATTGGGACTATCACACCGGAGCCGTTGTTGGCTTTGTGGTGGTTGCTACCTACTGCATCGCTGGAGGTTTTTTAGCTGCAGCCTGGACCGACATGTTTCAGGGAGCCATGATGCTCGTGTGTCTCATGTTGTTGCCAGCAGTGGCTTACCTCTCGTTGTCCAATAGCGGTTCTATTTATGACGGTCTCTATGCAATAGAGCCTGGACTGGTAAATATGTGGGGTGCGGGTGGCTTCACGTTGATGAACGCTGCCGTCGTGGTCGGCATGATGTTAATCGGTCTTGGTTTCCTTGGTTCGCCGCAAGTATTCGCCAGACTCATCGCAATTCGCAGCGAAGATCAGATTAATCGCGGCAAGTGGGTGGCGATGTTGTTTACGCTTCTGGTTGATTTCTCCGCTGTGAGCATCGGTGTCCTTGGTCGCTATATCTTCACCACGCAGGGCGTCGAGCCCGACACTGTGTTGGGCAATGGGGCGCAGAATGTACTTTCTGAATTAGTTGAATTTACCTTCCCACCACTTATAGTCGGCTTATATGTAGCTGCAGTTCTGTCTGCGATTATGTCCACCGTATCATCACTGTTAGTTATGGCGGCTGGGTCTGTTACTCACGATCTCTATGCGAAGATGATCAATCCAGACTTGACCGATGGCCAGGCGGCGAGGCTCTGTCGCGTTATAACGATTATATTCGCTGTTGTCTCTCTCGGGCTAGCTATCACGGTTTCAGTACTATCGCCGGACAGAACAATATTCTGGTTCGTTATTTTCGGATGGGCAGGGATCGCTGCCACATTCTGCCCGATGATGCTTATGTCTCTCTTCTGGACACGATTCACGGAGAGGGCAGCGATTGCCTCTATGATTACTGGATTCTCCATGACGATGATTTGTAAGTTTGTCATTCAGGACATGGAATCTATTGGGCCTATTTTTGTCGCGCTAGAGACCATGCCGCCATCGTTTCTATCCGCGTTGATAGTTGGCTACGTCGTAACTATTCTCTGGCCCGACGATGAATTAGCAGCACAGTATCAGGCTGACCTAGATAGCATTGGGCATGGTGCAGGCGGCATTGATGCCCTGCAAGTGGAGCCTGTAGCCAATAACTAGCCCAAGCTGCACTGAATGAATAAAGGAGGATTCTCGTGACACTGAGTAGAGAACAGCTCGAAGCACACTGGATGCCGTTTACCGGCAATCGACAATTCAAAGACCAGCCAAGAATGATGGCGTCAGCCAAAGGTGCGTACTACACGGACGTAGAAGGTAGGAAGATATTCGATGGCCTCTCTGGTCTGTGGACCTGTGGCCTAGGCCATGGCCGCGAGGAAATCACCGCTGCTGTAAGTGCGCAAATGTCCACTCTGGACTACTCGCCAGGTTTTCAATACGGGCACGAGCTTTCCTTCGAACTAGCAAACAAAGTAGTAGAGCTGACCCCCTCAAAACTTGATCATGTTTTTTTCACAGACTCTGGCTCAGAAACAATCGATACGGCGCTGAAGATGGCGCGCGGCTATTGGCGCAGCAAGGGGCGGCCGGGCAAGTCCAAATTTATAGGCAGAATGAAGGGCTACCACGGAGTAAACTATGGCGGCGTAGGAGTGGGAGGCATTGGCTTTAATCGCAAGTTGTTCGGTCAGTCCGTAGATGCAGATCACATCTGCGATACCTTGCTGGATGAAAATAAATTTAGCCGAGGCATGCCCGCAGCGGGAGCACATCTTGCCGATGAATTGGAGCAGTTGGTGCAGCTGCATGATGCCTCCAACATTGCCGCGGTCATCGTCGAGCCGCTCTCCGGTACCGCCGGCGTGTTACCGCCCCCGGTCGGCTACCTGAATCGATTGCGTGAGATCTGCGATAAGCACGACCTGCTATTGATCTTCGATGAGGTTATCACCGGCTTCGGTCGAATGGGTTCAATGACCGGTGCAGAAGAGTTCGGAGTGACACCAGACATCATGACTCTAGCGAAGCAAATCACTAACGGCACTATTCCATTGGGCGCTGTAGTGGTTGGACCTGATGTCTATGACACCTTCATGGAAAACGGCGGCCCCGACTATATGGTTGAATTTCCTCACGGTTATACATACTCCGCACATCCTGTCGCCTGTGCCGCAGGTATCGCCGCTTTGGATGTGTTAGTCGATGACAAGCTGATAGAGCGCGTGAAGAGTCTGTCCTCGAAGTTTGAGGCGGCGGTACATTCGTTGAAAGGCAGTCCTTTCGTGACAGATATTCGCAACTATGGATTGTCTGCAGGTATTTCCTTGGAACATTATCCGGGTGAGCCGCTGCGTCGTCCATTCGAGGTCGGGTTGAAATGTCTGGAGAAGGGCTTCTATGTGCGCTGGGGTGGGGACACAATTCAACTGGCGCCTCCGTTCATCGTCAACGAGAAGCAGATCGATGATTTGATCAATGCTGTAGGGGAGTCCTTGCATGAGTTCAACTGAAACGCCTAAGGCTCTTGGGCATTACATCGGCGGACGCGAGAGAGCAGGCAGCGGTGAAGCACTCGATGTCTTTAATCCGGCAACTGGAAAAGTAGAGAAGAGGCTGGCCTGTGCGCTTGATGCCGAGCTAGAAGAAGCGATCGAGGC
>NVUL01000068.1 GCA_002401885.1 SAR86 cluster bacterium | reverse complement strand
AATCACGAGAGAGCCTTTATTCAGAACTGAAGAACCCCAATCTGTAGTACCTGCGAAGTTGAGCCTCGGCGCGATGAGTGTAGGCATTATTTCAGAGCACGTTGCAATTCTAAATGCTGAACCTCTCTCCATTGAAGCGTTCGGTCAAGCGTTTGTAAAGTTTCCGCTATCCAGTGAGTTGTCTTTCGTACTACTTTTTCTCCTTGTTTTAGGGATCCTATTAAAACTCTTCTTCTACATTCGCTCATTGTGTGCATTGAGATTATTAGTCTATTCGTCTAAGGCGGTTGAAGGAGAGTGGACAGATGTGTTGGAGCGTAGCTCCAAAATAATGCGCATGAATAGATCCATTGAATTGAGACAGAGTGGCAGGGTGAGCACACCTTCAACTTGTGGAGTGTTGAGTCCGTGCATCATCTTGCCGAGCGCGATGGTGAGCGATAGCTGTTTAGCGCAATCAGGCGCGCAGGTACTGCAACATGAGTTAGCGCATATAAAACGTCATGATCCGCTAATAGCCGGCTTACAGGCAGTAGTGTCCATATTTCTTTTTTGGCACCCCGCGGTTAACTACGTGAATAAAAATATACGCTATGAACGCGAAATTGCTTGTGATGACTGGGTGGTCAGTAACAACGCGCAGCACGACAATGCAGGCGTTAAAGCGTATGCCTATAGCATTGTTAGCATCGCAGAATCGCTGACCACGCATACTGCGCCAGCCCATTCCGTTGCCTGTGTTAATAATTCCTCAGGACTTCAAGAGCGCATTCGAATATTGCTGGATCGGCGGGCAGATCATTCGACGTCGGTGAATCTCATGTCTAACTTGTGGGTGGCCTCTATAGCGCTTGGGTTCCTATTTTTTTCATCAGCATTATTGCCCAAGTTGCCATTTAGTCTATTCCCGAAAAACAGCGAGATTGGCGTTGCAGCCCTTTCAGTATTACCAGTAGCACCGTATGCGATTGCAGTGGAGTCGGAGAATTCGACCCACGATAGCGATCCTGTAGCTGCTATTCCTGCCCCGCACCTTCGGCAATTAGTTGCTTATGATGTGCCATTGCCCATACCGGAGTTCAATCGGAGCCTAGCAGGCGATGAAGCTAACGTAAGCCGTTCTCGGGCTGAGAGAATCGGCTCTATGTTTGCCTCGAAAGCTGTCGAAACAAAGTATGTGGACACTTTGGCTATGGAAACTATCAAGCCAATCCTGACTAAATTTGCTCCTGTTTTAGTTGACGAGTTTGTCGATCAGCGTGCAGGTTTTCCTGACGCTGCATTTACTATGGGTAATACCCAACCGGAGAAAAATGATCTGGTAATTGTGGATAGTCTTTCTAGAGCAGAGTTGGTGGACGAAATTATGGAGATTGAACTCGAGCTATACCGAGTTTTCAATTCAGTTACCGAGAGAAATGACCTCAAAATGTATTGTGAGTCACAGGCTATTCTGGGTTCGTACATCAATCAGACAACTTGCGAGCCGGAATTTTTGCGCACTGCCCGAAGTGAGAACTTCGGGCACTCAATGGGAACGGCAGCGAGAATGAGCGAATACAACACGTCGGTTGGTTTGAGAAAGGATATGAAAGCTGAGTACGCTGAGCTGGCTGCAGAAATTTTGAGAGAAATGCAGGGCAATCAATATTTGCTAGAGCTCTACCAGGTCTTGGTGGGATTGAGAGGCCGGTTAGTGGAGATGGCTTGAAATAGATTCCATCCTTCATTTTAGCCACAGCAAGAATCAAGGCAGTTTGAACAGAATGCCCTAATCATCACCAGGATGAGCTGTAGTGCGCGCCACAAGGTCATCACAGCGACTAGAAGATGCCTTAAAGCGCCTAGTTAACTCGGTATTCTGTAGTGCTTGAGCTACTACAGGTATTCCCACGGTAAGCTTCAAAATTGTAAAGCGACCACTGATTGCATTTATTTTGACAGATAATTTCCAGTCTATTTGTCTTCATCTCTTAATTCCTTAGTTGACAACGAGAATCATGAGAGATAAAGTTTTCTTAAGTCCTAATTAATTAAGATATAAGACTAGGAGGCGTTATTGTGGAATTAACAAAAGCGAAATTGGCTCTATTATTGATTCTATTTCTTGCTGCTCCGGTGCTATTGGCGCAAGACACTTCGCTGCCCGAGGATTCAGACCGGCAGGGCAGATTGCCCTATGAGGTTGTTGTCACGCCGAATGTAACGATAAGCAGCTTAAAGAAATTGCTGGTTCAAATTGAAGACGATTTCTTCGACAAATTCAATGAACTGAACATAGATGATGACTATGATGTTCGATGCTATAAGTTCGTGCCAACTGGATCCCACATAAAAACTCGAGTCTGTGAGCCAAATTTCTACATCAATGCTCGAGGAAACAATGCTTCTGAATATTTGTATGCCTTGGGTTGTTATGACTGTGTAGCACAACCACCTGAGTTATCGACTCAGGGAAATTTACGCTTTGACACCAAGGAAGGTTTCGAAGTATTGCAAAAGAAAATAGAGGAGTTCTATCGTACTGACATTAATTTCCACAGCATTGGAGAAGCAATGTCCAAAGTAAAGTTGCAATTGAAGAATTTCGGGAAAGATTAGACCGCAATAAGCCAACAAAGGGGACAGATTTATTTTACTGTTTCTCGTCTTGAGAAAATAAATCTACCCCCTTTTTTCCGTGCACAAATTACCGCAATATTATGAAGGAAGTTCCACCACTAATCTGATCGCTGAAGTGAGTTCATCCAGTTGAAAATGCGGATTCAGAAACACGGTCGCTGAATAAACTCCTGGTTTGCCTGGTGTGTCTGTCACAACGATTCGCGCTGCTCGCAATGGATACATGGCTTTAGCTTTCTGGGTCGCGGAATCATCTAGCAGTACGTAGCTGGATATCCAATTGTTGAGATATTCCTCTATACTTTGTTTGCTTAGGAATGTCCCGACCTTATCCCGCAAGAGGACTTTGATATAGTGAGCGAAACGGGAAGCAGTCAGGATGTAGGGCAGCGTGGCAGAGGCCCGAGCGTTACAGCTCGCATTATCCAGGTTGGGCTTGTTGATAGTTTGCCCGCCGACGAATGCTGCTTTGCCGGTATCCTTGCAGTGGCAGATAGCCATGAAACCGAGGTCGTTTAACTCTTTTTCGTTGCAATTGCTGATGGTCGATTCTGTAGTGCAGTTCGGCGGGAATTCGTGATCATCGAATTCAAAAGTATGTACTGGAAGACTCTCGATCAGCCCTCCACCTTCTATGCCGCTAATCGCTGCTGTCCAGCCATGCAATGAAAATGCGTTGGTAATACGTTGGGCGAGAATGAACGCTGAGTTGCCCCACAGGAAATTACCTGGAGTATTGCCTGCATCTTCCACGAAGCAGAAAGTTTCGTTCATGGCACTATTCTCATGCCCCCAGGGTAGACGTAATAGCACTCTTGGCAGCGTAAGCGTCATGTAGCGCGAATCTTCCGAGTCACGAAATGCACGCCATTTGGTCAATTCGGAACTCTCAAAAATATCCGAAAAGTCCCGTGGCTCGTAAGCATTGGCAACATCGTAAAGATCGATATCGGCAGCTGTAACAAAGGGGGCGTGTGCGGCGGCCGCAATGCCGACGATCTTGTTCAGAAGTTCTATGTCATCGCTGGTTCTACCAAAGGCATAATCTCCAATCAGAATGCTGAAGTGGTCGCCGCCGTAAGTCCCGTATTCCTTTTCGTGAACTAGGTTAAATAATCCGCTTTGGTCCCATTCCACTTCTGTCTTAAGATCATTCAGTAAATCTGCTTTTGGCGCATTGAGTATACGAATTTTCAAGTGGTGATTGGTTTCGGAATTGGCCACGAGGTAATACAGTCCGCGCCAGGTAGCTTCAATTTTCTTAAAACTTTCATGATGCATAATTACATTGAGCTGTCGGTTCAAAGCACTATCAATTTCAGTTATCTGATCGGACACGATGCGCTTAGCATCGCTGCCTTCTGTCTCGGTAAGGAGATTGTGCAGGTGTTCAAGAGAATCATACTGGTCCGATAGCTCACTTACTTTGGAAACAATGCTCATCGGTTCCAGCTCACCAATTGTCGAAAAGACAACTTCTATTTTCAGGTTTGTCTTCTCGCTCGCACAAGGGAGCATAGTGGGAACAGAAATTTCAAGGCGTGGAGAAGACGCGGCCATAACTTGGTCAAAGTTGTCCCGGTCAATCTCGACAAATTTTCTTTCGCGAAGTGGAGGTAGCGGCTCTGCCGGCATTACCGCTAGGTCAGCGAGAACACCGACTATGAAGGGAAGTTCTTTTTTCTCAATGGCGTCACCATTTTCAACATCATATGTAATTTGGACCCTGGGAGGTCTAATTCGATTCAGCCGAACTTGTATGCCCTCTGCCATGATTTGGAGCCTTGATCGACCTAGTCTTGGTTTTTCCTAATTGTCTAATATTGAATCGCGTTCGCCGTTGCTGGAGGCGAGAAGTCACACAATAACATGCTTATTGTACCATTAGAGGTGCAGTGCTTTTAGCAGCAATGGCACGAGCAAGTTTAGTTGCAGCATAAACGGGGGATTAGGGGCCAGACCACGCTCTAGAAAAAAATCCGAGGGGTCAGAGTAACTCGATCGATAATTAATACGGTTCAAATTACCCTGACCCCTTTGATTTGTTATCAGCTTTACCTGAAGTGTTTATTCGTAAGCCGAAATGAGTCAGTTGTTAAAGAATTAATTAAATCAAAACCTTGCAATGCGGCACAACGAAGTACAACTAGTTCAGGCTATGTAGCAGGAAATATCGACCCCGCCCCCTTGCAAGATTGATCGATATTGGGACACCCACTGTTTCATTTTTGAGAATCTGCGCGCTCTGGCGTAAGCCTCCATTCGTCAATTATAGGAATAAACATGTTAAAATACAATGTGTTAGGGAGTTTTTGGGGAAGTTGGCCTAGTATGTGCACTAAACTAAGTAAGAATTAATTTGTAATCGAAACGCATTTGCGTGTCCATAAAGTTTAGAGGAGTGTAGTTAATGCCTACTCGTCGATTCGTACTCAAAAGCCTGCTTGTATTGTGTATCGCTACCAGTATCTCTTCAATTCAAGGCTGCTCTCAGGGCAGAGTGGTGCCTTCGCCATTTCAGATTGGCAAGCAAATATCGCCGCCTCTTGGCTGTTCTGAACTCAGAATTTCCAACATAAACGGGGACTGCTAATGGCTACAGGTTTGGAAAAAAAGCTACGCAAGATTTTTAAAAGAGTGAACAAAAATTTTGTTTTTGCGCGAGATCCCCATGGAGAAAACTGGCAGATGCCGCCACTTGATTACGATGGCAAACAGAGGATAGAAGATGATTGCGACGGGTTTTGCCTGGCATGTCGAAAGCTGCTGCGAGAAGTAGGAATACCGAGCCGTCTAGTTTATTGCGAGATAGAAAGAAGGGGGCATCTAGTGGTTGAAGCTCAAGGCTGGATATTGGATAACTTGCAAGACAAGGTTGTAGCAAACACAATGCTTCGAAATTATCGCTGGCTCAGAATATCCGGTTATGAGGCAGGAGACCCGTGGCATGAGATTGTTGGCTAGTACAGGGACGGACCAATTTGTTAGGAGCAAATTAGCACAGCCGTAGGCTGGCCAAAGGCCGAGTGCATGGATGCACGAGTGACCAATTTGTTAGGAGCAAATTAGCACAGCCGTAGGCTGGCCAAAGGCCGAGTGCATGGATGCACGAGTGAATAATCCAAACAGCCTAATTGCTACGCAGTTATTCGAGCCATCGATACGAGGTATTTCAATCCTCAGCCCCACCATCTCTATTTGGAGACGTTCGCTATTCCAAATCCCCACTCTCTGGTTCGTATTTCTCAATTCTGCTTAGTAAGAGAGCTTCTACTTCTCTTGACATATCATTTTCTCGCAGACTAGGACATATGGTTTCAAATATGTTTGCAGTATTTTCTTCAAGTTAGTAGTTGCGCCTAATAATTACATCGGATTCTGTAGCGGTACACATCCTCAGTGCTAACAAGCATGCTTTTCTGGCTTTCCAATTCTATTGATTGAAAAACTCGTTAGTAGCCTTAGTTCCTCTGGCGATCAGCGCATCATATATAGGTCCACCGGGCTTTATATTAAAATTCAGACCACCATCCAGGCCATCAATACCCGACACATCGATACCAATAGTGCGTGGGGCATCGTCTGGGGTGTTGTTGTAATAGTTTGCCTGTACAGCATGCAGGGTCAATGCCAGGCTTTTGATGTAGTCTAGCAGGTTATCAATAGGGCCCACAGTAGGCGAGATAAGCGCTTCATTGAATCGCCCTCCCAGGGTTTCGAAATTGGGGCCGCTGGGACCGTCAAATATACCTAGAGGATAATTCCACATCGTACCGCCATCGCTATAGGTATTAATCGAGTCGCAGCCGGGGTGTTGGAAATCTTGGGATTCAAAAAATAGTGGAATTGACATCGACATCTGAACCGCTTTAGCAACTTCTACATCTGGAGTGGTTGCGTATGAAAATATTTCAGAGCTGTGAGTCGACATATTGGACACTATTACACTAAGTTCTTTGAAGGCAGTTTCATTGTTGTTCTTTTGGTTGTGAAAATCGGCAAAAGTGTAAGCGTCTTTTTTGTTAGTTAAAAATTGGTTGTCTATTGTTGTTTTTAGCCAGCTATAGAAATAGTCTGACGAGTACCAGCCATTGTGCTTTATCAGACGTATCAAACAATTGAGATCTTTGAAACTGAGGTCGACTCCCAGTAGTTTGAACAAGATGATAAGCTCCTTTTCTGTTTTGGAGGGTTTTCCGGGTTCCGGAACCTCTGCATAGTCCAGTGTAGCTGCGATATTGCCGGTCTCGCTGGCACTGAGGTTGAAACAGGTTACCAGTGCAGTGATTGCTCCTGCTGATGCGCCGGCAACTTTTTCAATGTTTGGCAGTATTCCTTTGCTGTCCAGCACATTCAACATACCTAGATATGCAACACCAAGAACAGCACCACCTTCAAACACCAAATTCTTGTATTTTTGTTCTGACATATCTTGTTACTCCTGGTAAATGACTTTAAGTATTTCGGATCTGATTTTCTGGCTCGATAGTTGATCTACAGACAGCTATGAAGGTAGTGAAAATTCGATTATTGATTAATGTCCACCACCTTCCTACATGTTCAAATATAATATTTGAAAGTAACTAGGAATCAGTTGATGTAATTTTAATGGCAGAGGTTGGCAAAACAAGATTTCGTAATCTCATCAACGGTTGTCCAGTAATGCTGTTGTCACTAAAAACGGACAAATCAAATCTAAATTGAGCCAGATCGCCACTAGTATCATTCAGATGCGCAGGCTGGTTTGTGTAAGCCCAGCTGTTCAAATCATTCCCAAGTTCTTTGATCAAATTTGCGAGAGTCTGATCTGTAGACGGGTTCAATGTACATTTAATTGGAACTGCAAGCCGAACTGGCATGCTCACAGTTTGCGCAGCATCAGAGCTTAGCTGTTCCTGTAATTGATATTCGTAATAGCTGACTATCTTAATGCCGCCTTGTTGGGCAGTAAATTTGTTGGCGCTGTCGAGAAGAATTTCTCCAATTGCGCCGCTCAAATAATTTCCTAGTGTTTTTGCATCATTAGTTGGCAGCCAACCCTCAATTGGAATCTTTGTGTCCTCATCTAAATGTGGTCTCAAATGGTCGGGGAACTGGACAAACGGTGTTTCGTACCAGAAGTTTGGTGGCAGAGATTCATTGCGACCAACGCGTACGGCGCTAAGACCCACTTGATGGTCAATTATGTTTATCCCAGGCAGGGTGATTGTTCGTGCATTGATCGATTCTGCTTCTTCCAGGGTTACCGGAGTTTTGTCAGTATTGAATATTTGATATAGGCCCGGTTTATCAGCTACTGGTTCGGCGATAAGTCCAGAAATTGTAGCGGTCGGCAAGTCTGAACTAGCTGTTGAGATGTCCGTGTATTGTTTGTCCACGGCGGTAACTTTCATGTAGAAGTCTGCGCTCTTGTCTGTAGCAAGGGAGGGGTGCAGTAATTCGCCCGAATCCAGATTTGCGCCTTCACTGATACGATAGGTGGATTGTTGCGCTGCTTGTAGCCTTTGGTCGGTATTTTCTTCAACGGGCCAGGTCGCGTTAGCCACAAGAGCCACTAACTGTGCAAAACTTTGTACAGTGTATTGGATTTTGGACTCACTTGAACCTGCTGTGCCTATCGAAGAAAGCGTTGCTTCCATTGAGGCATAGTTTGAGTCGAACCACGCGAGCGCATCAATTAGCTGGATCGTGTTATCCACGCCAAGCTCTATTAGATCGCCTAAAGGGTTCAAGTTAAATTGCACGTAAACATTATCTTGCGCTGTGTAGCTGTGATTGTATTGAGCGACAAAATTCCATTCTTTGGCTTGCTTCAGAGTCTCATTAGGATTAATGGATGCTCCGCCGGTAGCTTTTGAACCCAGGGTTGGATCAAAAGTTTGGGCAAGGAGTGATGGTGGGTTAGGGTACGCGCGCAACGGAATGAGAACATCACTACTCCCGACGGGTAGAGCATCTGTTTTATTTAGAAACCTTAACCAGGAACCGGAGACATAATCTGTTTTGTCTACCGAGACGCTTTCCATATCGTGCTCGAAGGCGCCGATTGAAAAATTCAATTGGCAATCCTGATATTTTGCCTGGTCTTTTGGCTTATGACTCTTGATACCGAAAGCCAATTGAGTGTTGCCCTGGACAACGGAAGCCTTTGCTGATGTCAATGATAAGTTGTCGTCGGCATTACTAATGGTAGGGTTGCCAAACACATTCATTGTCTTGGCCGTGCCGTGATTTGCTGATTCGGGTAGGTTGAAACTGCCGCTCAGCTCGGCAGATACGAGTGCGTCAATTTGGTAGTAGTTATTCAGCGAAGTCAGGCATTCCTGCTCTAGCTTTTCAGCCACCGCGAGCATAGCTTTTGTACGTTCATTGACCGGCGTATTGCCATATGAGCTACCGCCGAGCTGATTAGTAATTCTTGTTTTTAGCTTCTCGGCCATTATAGCTTTAGCCGAAGTGAGTTGTTCGAATGGAGTTTTCGTCTGATCGTCTAAAATAGGTATTTGCGCTGCGGGAACTGCGAATTCGGGACTCAAGTACTGTTCTACTTTAGCCAGGAAGCTCTTCATGGAAGCATCCATGTCAATATTACTAACGCTCAGAGTTTGTGAGGGGGCATCCATTTTTCCATTGCTCGGATTATAGGTTTCCCCTAAGGAAATACCGGCTTTGGTTTCAAGTTGCGTCGAAATAGGGGCGGCTGAAAATAACGCTATGTTGTTGGGATCGAAACTCAGATCCAATCCAGCAGTTCCGTATCTGATTACCCAGAGTTGTTTGCCATCAGCGTTACTGGCAGCATCCCATACAACACCTGAGCCAATTTTCATTGAAGATTCAGTGAATGCCAGAGCGAAATTACTGGCAAATTTGGTAAAAGTGTAGGCAGGCGTTTCGGTCTCGTTATTGTTGGCGGTAGTCATTAGGCTGGTGCTTGGATTGCTAGGCGTGGTGTCCCATTTATCCGGCATAGCCGGTATTGAAGTCGAGGTGCTTTGCACTGACGGGACGGTTGCGAACTCAGCATTAAAACTACCATTTCTCTTGATGCAAATGGCAAGGTCCAGAACGTAGAGATAATCTTCCACCAATTTGTCACTTTCGAATCCAGACTTTATTTCCAGTGGTTTAAGAGATACCCCAGTAGAGTTCGGTCCGAATTTTCCTTCTCCAAGTTCGCCATAGAGGGTGAGTAAATATTCGTAGATGGCTTTGCTATTTTCCCTAAGTTCAATGCCTGTGTACGCAAGTTGACCGTTACCTTTTTCACTGGTTGAGGATTTTAAAATGGAACTGCTGATTTCGACAGTCGCTTGTTTGCTAGCACTGGAATAAGGCAGTAACTGATAATAGAAATAGGCATATGTCTGTGCATTGTTTTCTAATTTGCGTTGTGTATCGAAGATCTTTTGTTTTGCATCATTCAATGTCGATATGTTGTCAGCGGAAGTTTCAATTTCCAGTTGTTCATCGATAATTTCAATTCTGCCGCTCAATGTTGTGCAAGCGGACCATTTTCCCTGTGGAACTAATGGAGAAGCTTCACAATATGCCTTCTGAACTGCCGTAATGAGCAGATCGTACGCATGCTGTTTGAACAAGAACTGAACAGTTAAGCATGGAGACCCTGCGCATGTAGAAAATGAGTACACGTAGGCTAAATTAGGCAATGCTGCCAGTTTCGGTACCGGGTCGAAATAACCATTAGGAATAGGGCCTAATTCAGCTGACGTATCGGAAAGGAAGTTTCCATACAGATCCGTCCAACTTGAGAAAAATTCTGTGCTTTGACCTACAGCTGCATACGGATTCGCGATACCAACAAGATCCGGAGCATCGATACTGGGGACGTCATTGGTTGGCATTGCTACGGGAAATATTTTTTTATAGTAGAGATTGTCGTCATCGGCACTTGAAGAGTCGGTAGGCACGAGCGGACTAATACCGCTGGTGAAGTCAGGTGCAGGCATTTTGTAGCTACCTACATTCGTCACATAACAAGTAAGCAGTGTGTACAAGTTCAGTAAACTGGCACTGTAGTCTGTGGTCGGTGTATTGCTTGGTGGTGGGGGCGAGGGCGGAGAGTCCCGTGTCACTTCAATTCCTACATGTCCTGGATCAATGGTCGCATGCACTTCCTTTATTTGATCGCATTCGGCGAAGAAAGCGATTTCAGTGTCTGCTTCGGCAGTTCCGGTGCTGTCTTCGGTCGCGAAGCTATTAATGTAGATGCCGGGCTTGCCAGCGGGGATTACGACTTCCATTGCCAAACAGAGTTCTGCGGTACCACCCTGGCTGGCAAACAGAGAGTCTGGTAGCCCTTGGCCCTCGACATCGAATTGCAGGTAGTAGCCTCCGTTGTTTGTAACAGAGGCAGCCCAGAACAAGGCTAGAAAATTTTCCAGCGGTGTTGAGGGCGAGTCGTTTTCAGCAAACAATAACAGGGAAGCTGGTGAGTTTGCGGGTCGACTTTCGGTCGAAAGGTTGGTTTGTACCAATGAGAAAGGAGTATTGCCGGTAGCGTCAAGCGCTGTGAAACTCGTACTGTCGTTAGCCAAGTAACCAAGATTTACACTCTTTACTGTTGGGGCACTATCGCTACCTCCTAAGGCTTCGCCAAGCAAAGAAACCAGTTTGAATAGATCAGCTGCGTCTGTGCCGGCAAACTCGTAAGCATTTTTCAGGTAACTGGGGTTCTTTGAAGCAGAACTCCCTGCCTTAATTTGTCTCAGCTTGAACTTGATGGTGGTAAACCATTTATAGGTTGCCGTTATTGCAGGCAGGGGATCTGGCAATTCGCTAGATGCCTGAGTAGTGGACAAGGATAATTGATGTAAACTTAAACTGAGCGCGCCCTTATTGTCTGCTATGGTTTTTAGAAGTTCATTAGGTAGTTGCCATAGGGTGAAGATAGAACTTCCCCAGTTAGCCGGCCCGCCTAGGTTAAATCTGTACAATTGATTCCGGGACTGCTTGATTGAAAGCTCGCCGGCAGACTGTACCGTGGGCTTGAAGTCATGGCCAACGCTCTCTAGTGCCTTCGGGCTAAGAATCAATGTGGTCTTGCTCGAATCGATAGTAAGATCGGTTTCGCTGGCTGGAAATTCGATTTGCCAAGAGGGCGGATTTTCTGTGCTCTGGCTTAGAGTGATAGTCAAGCTGGTATCACTTCCACTTACTTCAAACTGTTGCCCGGTTAAGTCAAACAGTGGAGTCTGTTTCGCATCAGCAGCAGGCGAGTCGGGCTTGCGAATTCCGTGTAGCAGGAATCGGCTTAAAAACCCGGCACACTGATCTATAGCGCTGGGGCCTGTACTACTGTCCGAAAGTGAATTTAGCATCGAACTTACTGCCAGTGATTCGTCTGCGCCCGTAAAAAGTAATTTTGCGGCTGAAGCCAACTGTCTCGCTGTAGTTAGGACAAATTCGCCAATCAACTGCTGGTTGATTTGTGCTTCAGTGCTGGCAGGCAAAGATGTTTTTCCCTCGACGCCGATATGGTTCAGATGAGCGTCTGGCTGGGCGGCTGTCAGTATTTTCAGATAGTCTTCGTTCAGATTAATAGCAGACATTGTTCCAGCCAAAGACGAGCTAATATTCAGCCCATCGGGCAGCGGGAATCCACAAATACCGTACTCTCCTTGGGTATCTGGCACTGTTAGAACCAATTTGAAAAATGCCTTGGTGAAGCCATTTACTTGGTCCGGCGTAAACAGCTCATCGGACCAACCAAGCAGCTGGTTGATTGCAATTAAATCTGATTGTTTCAGCGACCACCCTTCTATGGTAGATGCAGTATTCTCAGTTCCATCTCCATGGTAGGCATTGATTAACCACAAAAATACGCCGTTGGCGAAAGTTTGAAAGGCGTTGTCCTGTTCCGATATTTGCGCCCCTTCGCTATTATTTGGATAGCTCAAATACAGCATGTTCACGTAGTAAGGGCTGGCTGATGCATTGCCATCATTGGCAAAGGTTAGCTGTGGTATGAAGTAAGTCGTTAGTTCCAAAGGGTCGGTGTCAGGCTTGATTGCTACCCAATCGAGTTTGGCATCTCCCGCCGCAACAGCCGACATGGCCAGTAGTGATTCATTGTACCCGGGACAATTCGGCCCTAGATAAGGTGGCGTGCTTTTGCTACCAAAACTGAAGCTAGTGGATATGGTGTGATGAAAACTTACATGTACATGGAATGAAAATATGCCTATGCCGATTTTTACCGAAAGCTTTATCTTCACTGAAGCACTCAGGTCCGCTTCAGACTTTTTGTATTCTTCAATCGTCAAGCTGGCCGAGAGAATGACCTGTACAGTAAAAGACGCGTTTATAATGACAAGATCAACGGAACCGGTTAGTTCTCCTACGAAGCGGATAACTCCTTTCACTTTGTAGTAGAGAACCTGCTGTTGGCTATCTCCAGTGGTTGCCAGAGCAGTGCCGGAGCTCTCGCTGGTACGCCGAAACTCTATAAACGTACCTTGCAATATGGCCTGCAACATGAGCGTCAATTTGGCGCTCATTGGGCCTGCACTAAAGCCGCGTTGTATGCCTACCGCGATGCCAAGGCCAACTTCGATGACTGGATTGGCGCTCCAATGGTCCTCGTCATAGCAGGGCAGACTTTTGCCAGCTGTGACGCCATCAAGTGAGCCGAAATAGAAGCCTCCGAGGCCAGTAAAAACCAGATAGGTCGCGCCGAAACTCTTTGAAAAATCAGCCTTGTAAGGAAAGCCTATATCTATTTTGAAATTGCCATTGGTATATACAGCCAGGCTTAATGAAGGCAGATGTATAACAATTGAACCTAAATTTATGGTCCGGAATTGCTCGGGCAAGGTAAGGGCAACATAGTACTCCCCAATGTTGTCCGTGAGTTTCCGATACATGATCTCAAAATATAAACCGGCGAACGTATTTAATTTTGCATTGCCTGTGGAAGGCGGTTTCACCGCGTCGATTCTTATCATCGCGCCGTACATCTGTGGATCGTTAAAGATCAGTTCGACCACCATCTGGCCTAGCAAGACGATGCGATTCCCAATCAGCCACGAACTATCGGGATTAAATTCCAGCCCGTTGGGAAATATTGGATTAACATCGCTGCCTTCTTCAGGCTGCAGTGCGACGATCAGGTCATTAATGGCATCTTCCACGCTCTCAGGCGCAGGCAGCGGATAGGACACTCGTTGGCCGAGTGCTACTACCTGAATGTCGAGGAAGCTTGATCCTAATCCCGATACTGTAGGTTCTGTGCCGGGTTGAGAAGGGTCCCAACTTAAACTGTTTGGATCGGCTGAGCTTCCGTCGGCCATAATCAGGAAGGGGAATTTACCTTCCACCCCCAGATTCAAGGTTCCCTTACCGGACCCGATGCCTTCCTTATATTTTATTGTTATAGCGGAAATGGTGATATCGAATGGCAGGCTTAGTGAGGCCACCGGCAAGTAAACTTCGACGTATCGATTGCCTTGTTTCAAACTGATAGTGAAACTTATGCCTTTGCCGGAGCTGTCCAATACATTGCGATTTTCTACCGTACCGAGATGACTAGAAACTTCATCGAAGACTTTGTTCCACGGAGCACCAAATTCGAAACCCGGATTGCCAGTAACGGAACCTACAAACCATTCGACCAAGGCCTCTATATTTATTGTGCTTCCAAAATTTATGGTAGCGAGCTCCTCGGGAAAGGCATAAGAGCCGGTCAAGCCCTCAAGTTCTGGAATTGCTACCGTGCCAACTTTCTTGTTGAAGCTATACCCCAACTCAAAGGCAAAACCTTTGAAATCAAAATCACAAAGTATTGAGTTTTCTGTGTTGCTCAAGCTGATTTGAATTTGGGCCTTTATCTCGAAACCGCTTACCTGCCAGTCCCCACCCACGACACCGAAGAAGGTATAGGCGCTACTAGTGGTAGAGCTAGTGCCACTGCCAGCAGCGCTGGTTGTTGAGTATGAGGCCGACATCGCGCTGATGTAGAGTCCTTCCAGAGCCACGGGCAGTTTGAAACCGAACATCTGCTGGCACAGATCGCTAAGTATGAGCTTGCTGTCGCCTGATATAGTGCCGACGTCTGCACCCTGCGCCTGCCATGCCGCAAGAGTGCCGCCAACATCAATGTTTCCTGAAACCGTGAATGTGTCTCCCTGGTCAGTGTGTTCGTAGCTTGCCCCGATATTGAATTTAAGGGCAGTGTTGGTACCGTTCAGAAACTCCATCGCTGCCACAATGCCGGCTTTGGTGTTTCCAGGCTGATAGGAAAAGTTCAGGCTTAACTGGTCGAGTGCCAAAAGATCTTTAATGAGAACAATCGGAACAGGCTGAGAGTAATCGCCATCGAGTTCGACGATATCAGCACCTATCGAAGCCGACTGTTCACTGACATTGGCCTGCAAATAGAAATTTTCGATCGATAATGCGAGCAAAGAGTCGAAGAAGTCATTACCAGAACCGGTTTTAATATCGAGGGCTGCAAGCAAGTCACTAATACTGCAATAGGTGTTGGGAACCTGAGACACTTCCAATTCGATCTCTGGAAAAGACAGAGACACATCAAACTTGCCTTTACTACCGATGTCCATTTCTCCAGCTATACTGGCCAGCAGGCTCTGGGCTCCCTTCTGAAATGGATTGATTACCCCTATGCTGATGGAATTCAGGGTGGCAGAGAAATGGCCGGTTTCACTAAATGGGCTCCAACTTACTCCCTGCCCATCAGATCCCAGTCCCAGAATGCAGGTAAACGAGCCAATGCCCTTGCTCTGTGTGTAGAGTGTAAAATTGACATCCATCAGGCAGATTTCATCGAGCACAACACTGACATAAGACGAGTTCACTGGTATGAGGTCAGTGAGAGACGTGCCATCGATAAGTGACGATGCTGAAAGTACCGACTTTATGCTTGGGTAGGTGGATGCGGGTGTGCCGCCAGTTGGGCTAAAGTCTTTGAAGGACACATTTTGAGGAACAACCTTCGCACCACTGGACGTATCGAATTCACAAAAGTCGAACGTAACTGAACTTCCTGAAGTCAGCGCCGTGTATATCTTTGTTTGTAGTTTTGAGGAATCATCAGCCATGGTTTTTTCCTCTAGCGTGTAAAGTCTTGGAAGAGTGGCATGTGGTCGCTGATGTAGCCGCGAAAAAGCATGGCGCAAGACAAGTAAGTATCAAACTTTTTGTCCACAAAGCATTGTTTCAATTTTCCATAAGCAGTGGTCCATTCAGCATTTCCCCCGGGCAGTTTGTGAGGAGAAATGTTTACCATCAACTTAATGGCCTCGTCACCCAGAATAGCCTTGGCAAAGTCGCCATTGCTATGGAGTTCCTCAATGACATCGAAAACTCCGCCACTTGAGTTGGTTAAATTTCGGTTAAGAATCTGGTCTCTTGGGCTACCCATGAAATTATCTTTTTCAGTGGGATTGTCCAGACAATCTTGCGAATCATAGTGGACCGTGCTCGGTGGGTATTCACCTTGGCCCGCGGAGTTTGTTAACTTAAATTGAGTAAAGTTGCTGAAACAGGCATCTATCGTAGTGCTGCTTATTAAATTGAAGTCACCGCCAAGTATCAATTTTCGAGTATCAGCAGCAGTACGCATGACGACCTGCTCGCTTAAGCCGCATAGTTGCACAGCATATTCTGCGGATGTGCTTGCTACAGGAGTATGGTAGGCAAGGATGGTGGCAGGAACACTGGTACCGAAATTGAAGTTACAAAAGCTGGGGCGCCGGCAACGCTCCAGTTGCCTGATGGACATTAGCGCTGCGTTCTTCCGGGCTTTGTAGTCTACTCTTGTGCGTTTCGATTTTCGCTCAGCTTCAACCCCCACCATTGCAGAGCCCGAGGTTGGATACCCACTGGCTATCAGGTCATTCTCTGTTACAGTGCCACCCTCCCATCTGAATGGGCTTGCACTCTGAGCTTCAACGTTTGGCAGCAATCCGAGTACGCTTAGAGCAAGATATTGCCCCTTTGTAGAGTCTCCATTCCTCCCTTTGGACTGGCCAGCTTCCAATGCAGACAAAGATCCATCGCGCCACACTACTGCATACCCTTCTGAGTTCGAACCCCAATTCAGATCATCGAAGGCTACGGTGTCCCCAACAGAATAAGGTGCGATAAGTGCTCCAGGGATATAGTCATAGAACCAAGTCGGTCCTTCCTCGCCTTCAGCAGGGCTTAAGTCTGTAGCTAAGTTGCCAATATAATGTCGCCCAGGACTTTTAAATTCCTCTATCATCAAAACTTCGGCGCCCTTGGCTTCAATCACCTGTGAGATGAAAGCGTGGACACCTGAATAGTCGCCGCGACTCATCGGTCGACCATAAGTTTCAATGTTCCAGATCAGAATGGTATGACTTGCGGCTGCCATGGGGGATCAGTCATCCTTTGTAAGAGAAGGAGGTGGATCGATGGGCTTGGTGCCCGGTTTGATGTAACTACCAAACCAACCCACATTGCTTGGCAGTGTATTGCTATCCGAACAGGGGTTGCCAAAGATAGATACATTGGTGCTGCCAGCAGGTGGATAGGACAGGCTTAGAATATGCAGCCCAATGCTGGCGAAGTTAATGACGTAAGCCAGTTTGGTTGTTTGGCTACCATTACAAAAGGCTTGTATTTCCACACGGTCGAATACAATGGCTTTTGAGCCAAAAGTAATAATGCCTTCTATGTTGATAAGTTTGTCGGGGGGCCCTAGGCCGGGGAGTTTGATACCAGTGTATAAATTGCCGCTGGTAGCGCCCCAGGCAAACAATAGCTCTGCTGTAAAAATCACACTGGGCGCCAGTGCGCCCATGGCTCCCAATTCAACTTCAAATTCCAAGCCGAACCATTGCTCACCACTAATAGTGCCGGTCATATTGGCCTTGGTAATTGGTGTCGCTGTTAAATTGCTATAGCCCATGTTGGATGGTGGGCCGGAATCTGTTGCGGCAACTACGAAGTTTTTTAGCTTCATAGGAAATTGAGAAAGAAGACTGTCCTCCCTGATGTAATTAGATCCGCTGTTAAAGTTCGTATTGCCTTGGTCTGAAATATTGCTTATCTGGTTAGAAACAGTAATCGCACCCCGATGTATTTTGAAGTCCAGTGGCGATTTGGTAAAAGTACTTTCGCCATCTGTCAATGTCTGGCATAGCGTAAATGACATACTCAGATCGAGTTGGGAAAAAGCCAGTCGTTCATAGGAAAAAATATCGAAGTAGTCGGTATTATTGGGGGCGGGTAAATTCACACCTTGACCGAAAATAAGATTACCCCAGAACTTGAAATCACTGTCTATAGCCTTTCCAGGAGGGACTGTAGATTTGCCAGATACGCTGGTAATGGAAAATTCAGCTTGAGTGATTTCTACTGCTGAGAGAGCGCCAGAACTCAGATAAAAATAATTGTCACTGTGCGGCGGTGTCTGAAAGCTGTATACAGAGACGCCACCGCGAGTTTGCACACTGCCGTCCAGCAGCAGTCGCGTTGTGGCTGGAAATGTTTCATGGGATGTATTGGTTAGAACTTTTGAACCAAATAGTTCATTGATGGTTAGCATCAATTTGCTGCTGAAAGAGGCGATTCCCGATTTTAGGAAAAGAGCAGTGAGGGTTAAGACTTTGAAGTCATAGATGCTGTTGGATTGAGGGCTAACCACTTGCCCAGTACTCGGGTTGTAGCCGGGGTCGTTGTAGTAAATGAGCGCAAAGAGTGAGCTTTCGAGGTCGAAGTCCTCTGTACTGGTTTGGGGTTGAGCGCGAGTCGCTTCATTGCCAACGTGATGAGCGAAAAATTTGCTTAAAACAATTCCTCCCAACAAAGGATCCAGAGCAGGGTCAAGATTTCCCACATCAATAGAGACATTGAGCGCGATAAAACCATTCCAATTTACGTCATTAATTAGCTGGTTGAAATTTTTAAATGCAAGATTGCCGCTTTCAAATGCAGCGATGGCATCGTTACAGTATTGTATAAGCCAATTCGATAAGTAGTTACCTTGGGGGTCCGAATCTGTATCGTTGAAGTCGTCATAGTTGGTCCACTTATCAGGTGTGGTAATCCATTGCAGTAAATTTCCGGTACAAGATTTAAAGATAAGAATATTGTGATAGCTGCCCAGGATCTGGTCTTCTTTGGGCGGTGGGGTCAAATTAAAGTCCCAGCCGGCGAGGTTCAAATTCAATGACGGAACACCCAGATTGCTGCCGCTATCCACACTTACTACCATAAATTGCTGATTGGTCAGGAATGCGTCTTGAATAGGTTGCGGCAAGGACTTCCAATCGGTGCTTTTATTCAGCTCTAGTGTTTCGGTACTCGTTTGAGCAAAGCGTAGGTCAGTCCATTCACCGCCGGAAACTGACGCTCGGTAACCTAGCGGGGTCAGGAAGAAACCATCTGCCTTCGCATCGCCTTGTAAAATTGGATACCCGCCATCGGCCGGCGGTGGACCTGGGTTACATATCTTCGTAATGACGTTACGCCGATTAGTGCTTAACACCTGAGATTCAAAATATTCGTAGTAGGCTTTCGGTGCCGGGTCATCTGTGTCTGCAAAGCTCAAGGCCGAATAACAAGCAATGGGAAAAGCCATAGCCTGATCGCTGGAACTTGTTTCTTGCTGCATTGTATTCTGGGTTAATGGGTAATAGCTCAGTAGAGCCTCGTCGTTCGACGAAGAGGCATAAAAAGGCTGGCCGTTAGGTTCTGAATAGTATTGACGGGAGTCATTATTGGCATCAACCAGTCTTAGCCAGGAGCTTACATATTTGCCAGCAATTAAATTGCTGACCTGTTTTTTGTTATTGACACTGCTCACTACCACTGTTGCCGGCTGTGACGGTACGAAACGAAATTCGTCGGTGCCGGCAGTGAACTGGAGGTATTCCGTGCCGGATAATCCACATAGCAGGTTATTCTTGTACAGCAAGCCTTGCTCTGCTTTAGGTAGGCTCGTTGCAAAATCGCCAATAGGGCTTAGATAAACGTAGTCATTTGAGGCCAGATAGAAGATGAACTGAGCAGGCTTCGCAGTTGCAGCCTGGCTTGGTTCCAGATTAATAGGCGAACCCAAAAGCGTTCTGAACGACGAGGTAAATTTCACCGCATCACCCGGATTAAAATAGGTGCGCGCTTGATTAAGGGGGTTTAGAGGGTCGATTCTACTACTAAGCTGCTGTTGTGCTATTTGGCTCGTGTCGACCATTAGCGGGTATTCAAACCTTTCCAGATCTTTGTTGGAATCGTCGATAGCACTGTACTGAATGCTGGTATTAAAGGACGTAAAACCTGGCTGAACTACGCCGGTGAAATCTATGCCTCCGACCAATCCGTCAGTTGAATCCATGGTGATTGTGAAGTAGGAATAAAATCCATTGCCTATGTTTTGCTTGGTAGCCGCGAAATTTAGTGCCGATTTATTGTTATTTGGATTGCCCTGAGTGCCAAAGGCTAGTGACGTCGTGTCGGAGTTTTTAAGGCATGCCAGTGCCAATTTATTCTCAACGCAATACAAGAAACTATTAGATGCCTTAGAGAAATCAACAGACAGGAATCGGCTTGTACCGCCTGCATTACCCAGGAGAAGAGGACTGCTGGCATCAACGTAGAGCCCAGCGTAATTGTCCTTGGTGGTATAGGTCAGGCTTATGAACGGCGGTGTCGTCTGGTCTATGGTGGTGACATCATCGAACCATACAATTTGGGTATTAAAACCAGAGCTGCCTGACTCGTTTTTTTGCGCACATTGAAGAAGGGTGTTACTGAAAGCTTTCAATTCTTGCTGGGTTGTTCCAGCGGAGGTGCTGGTGAATGCAAAGACAGCCAGCTTATAGAAGTCAGTTTGGCGAAGTTGATTGATTAGAGCTGCGAGGTTTGCATAACCGGCGGACACATCTACATGCACGTATAACAAGGCATAGCATTTAATCTCGTCAGATTGATTTGAAGGCTCTAGGAGGCAGGCAACACCGTCCTCAAATTCACCTTGATAAGCAATATTAAGAAAATTGCTGCTCACTGACTTAATCCTGAGGACATGTAAGTTCTTGGAAGAAGCGAAAAACCAGGGTTTGCCCCACCAAAACTTAGAATTAATATTTATGCAGGAATAATAGGATTTCCCACGATTTTTGTTATATGGTTAGTAACAGACCACATTGAATACAAGGAGTCAAGGGTGAATATTGGAAATAACATACATATTGCTGTTTTCTTGTTGGTTGGAATCTCTCCTTACAGTTATGCAGCCGAAGTAGAACAAGATTTGAATCTGTTCGTCGTCCGTTCAACTAACGAGTTGAATAGAGCCAATGAAATCAACTTGAATTTAGATTATGCCAACGATATTTATGGCGTTAGCTTGGGTGTGTTTGAGTTCGGTGGTGGCAGTATTGACCTCATCGCGCTCACCGGTGAGGTGAATGCGGAATACACGGGAATACCCAAAACACTGGACGTAGACTCGAATTCTTTTGGAGTTCAGTTTCAGTTTGGCAGCAATGGATGGTACCTGCGCTCGGTCGTCAGTGTGGCATTCAGTGATTACAAATCAGTAAAATCTATACTAGACCCAATAGATCCTAGTAATGATCAAATAATCATCGGAAATTATGAAGGTGACCAATCGGCCGCATATCTGGAGTTAGGTTACACTTTTGAGGCAGCGAATTTTCAAGTTACTCCACACCTTAGTTGGTACGGCAGTCAATATGAACAAGACGGATATCGTGAGCACGGAAATATGGGGGGAGGGACTGTTCAAAAGTTTCAGGAAGAAAAAAATAATCGCCTTACCTTAGGTGTTTCATTCAACCAGGAAATGGCGCTTGATGACGATTCATTCCTGGTGTTTCATCAGAGTATTCAACGTTCCAGAGAGCGTGAAAAATTGGCACCTAACGGTTCATTTTTTCGCCAAATGCCCATGGCTGGTTTTTCATTTCTAGCATGGACCGAGGGCCTGCAGCCGACAAGCAGCCTGCCTGACAGAAACTCCGTGGAATACGAGTTTGGGGTTAGTTTTTTGCCGGCTCCTGAGACCACGATTGGTGTCAGTTATTCAGGGCTGTCCAATAAGGACCTGGATATGGATTATTGGATGGTAAATATTGGATTTTCTTTCTAGAATTTTATTATTGTTGGACTTCCCAGGCTTTGCTAGACACCAAATAGCGTTAAATGGACTTCCCGCACTATCATAGACAATTCCAGGCTATTCTTTTGGCTTAGGAGGAAGACTATGAGTAACCAACGATATACACCTGAATTTAAGGACGAAGCCGTTCGCCAAGTCGCCGAGGTGTCCATACGGCGTTGATCTCAAGCAAAATCAGCGGCTAGAAGTTTCTAATAGTACTCCTTGGAGGGGTTAATCGCTTGACCCCTCCAAGGAGTTTGACTATGGTTACGCCACCTGCGTCAGGTGCCAATTCTGGATGCAAATCCACATTGGGTAAACGGGAAGTTCGGTGAGAAACCGACACTGCCCCCGCAACGGTAAGCTTGTTCGAAGAAGTTTTTCAGAACAAGTGAGTCCGACACCGGCCTGAAACAGACTACGTCATTGCTATGCAATGACACCAACGATGCAGCGGAGGGCTCATCGGTAGTCGGTTTCTTGCCTAGGCATCCTACCTTCTACTTCTTGCCTCTCCCTCATGAAATGTAATTTTCATCGAGGTCTTAATAATGAAATTAGTAACAAACTCATCTCTTTTGGTGGGCGTTTGTCTGAGCGCGTCTTTAGTGCAGGCGCAGGCTCCCGGCGATACCGCTCCTGAGGAAATAATCGTGGCAGCCAATCGGATTGAGCAATCGCTCAGTACGGTCTTGGCGGCTACTACAGTCATAGACAAAGAAACCATTCGGCAGTCTCAAGCGCAGAATCTTGCAGGTCTGCTAGCCGGAGTGCCTGGCATGCAGTTCTCTCCTTCTGGCGGGCAGGGCGCGCAGACGAGTCTATTCATGCGCGGCACCGAGTCGGACCATACCCTGATTCTGGTTGACGGTGTGCAGATGACGACCAATAGCGGGCCGGCAGGCCGATTAGAATTCATTCCTTTGGATCAGATTGAGCGCATCGAGATTGTGCGTGGCCCTCGATCCAGCGTGTATGGCTCGGAAGCCATCGGCGGCGTGGTGAACATAATTACTAAGCCGAATATTCAGGAAGACTTTAGTGGCTCGGTGAAGTTGATGGCGGGTACTGAGAATAGCAGTGATGCGAATATCGGCCTGCAAGGACGAGTCGGCAATACCACCTTGTCACTCAATGCCTCTCGTCGAGAAACAGACGGCATCGATAATAGCGAGCGCGGTAGTTCAGATGATGACGGTTATGAAAATGATTCGTTCTCTCTGTCTTTCTCGCATCAGTTTAGCGAGCTGTTCAGTCTGTCTTCTACGTATTCCAGCTTCGACGCAGAATCCAATTATGACGATGGCGTGGTAAACACAGACAGCCAGCAATTCAGCACCACAGTGACGGCAGCGTTTACCGAGCAGTGGGGTTCGAAACTTATTCTTGAACAATTCGAAGAAGACAATATGGATGTCGGGGCTTTCGGGCTCACCAACAGCAGCACCGAGAACAAGAAGCTTAGCTGGCAGAACACCTATACGTTCGATGCTAGCAATCTTTTTTCCTTTGGCATCGATCACCAAGAGCAGGAGCTACGTTACGCCACCTTCGGTGCGCTGCAAACGGACACGTCGCGCGATAACGACGGTGTGTATGCGGTGTACATTCGCGAGAGTGGCCCTGTGGACTTTACGCTATCAGTGCGTAATGACGACAACGAACGCTTCGGTAACCACAGCACTGGCAGCATCGCGATCGGTAGTGATTTCGGTGAGTCTGTGCGTGCCTGGGTGAGTTACGGCACAGCATTCAAGGCGCCGAATCTGATCGACCTGTATGTGGATTTCCCGTCCTTCTTTTTCTTTGCTAACCCGAATCTCAAACCGGAAACCGCGGAGAGCCTTGAGTTAAGTTTGCAGGCTGAGGCCCTAGGCGCGACCTGGCAGTTCAATGTGTTTCGCAATGACATCGATGACTTGATCTCAACGGATGCGACGTTCACCTCCTTGGCGAATATCCAGCAGGCACGAATCGACGGCATGGAGGCGACTGTAAGTTCGACTATCGCGGGCTGGCGAGTGGATGCTGCGCTCACTCTCTTGGATCATGAGAACCGCAACACTGGAGCCAATCTACTACGCCGACCCGAACAGACGCTTTCGCTGAATATCGCCCGAGAATTCGGCGCGCTCGACCTCACTGTGAATTTATTAGCGCAGAACGAGCACTCGGATATCGACCCGATTAACTTTGGCGGTTCTACGGTGGGTGGCTTCGGCGTTGTGAATTTAA
Source organism: SAR86 cluster bacterium (assembly GCA_002401885.1). Lineage (GTDB taxonomy): Bacteria > Pseudomonadota > Gammaproteobacteria > Pseudomonadales > Pseudohongiellaceae > UBA9145. Next base: position 2,265 of record NVUL01000068.1, on the reverse strand, counting down.
TAGCCGGCTACCGATTGAGTGAAGACCTCAATCTGCGGCTGCGAATCGGCAATCTGCTCGACAAGGAATACCAGATTGTCGACGGGTTTAATACGCAGGATCGTACCGCACAACTTTCACTGAACTATTCCTTCTGACACCCGTTGCTAATAACTCTAGGAGTCTAGTTATGTTGAAATTTTTAACTGAGCAGAAGGAAATTCTGTTTCTTCTATTGATAGTGGTGATAAGTGCGGTATTACCTCATCCCGCGAATGTCACGCCCATTGGCGCTCTAGGCCTGTTCGCAGGAACCTATGTTCGGAAGCAGGGCTTTCTGTTGCTGCCAGTTGCCGCGGCATTGTTTGCCGACCTGACAACGATAGGTGTCTACAGTGTGTTGATCATGTTCTTCGTGTACACGGGACATCTGGTGTCGGCGCTCTGCGGTCGCTATCTGGTGCGTGATCGAGCGCTGTCGACTCGTCTACCCGCCGCCGTTATCGCTGCCTCTGTTGGTTTCTACCTGGTTTCTAATCTGGGTAACTGGTGGGTCTATCAGCCGCACACTTGGGCTGGGATAGTCGAGTGCTATACCTTGGGTCTGCCCTATCTGGCACGGACACTATTCGGGAACGTGCTCTATAGCTCGCTGTTCTTCGGTGTTTTTGCGTTAATGCAACAGGCGCTTTCGAGAATCGATGCCACAGAGCCCGCCTGATATTCGAGTAGTCTCTCTGCTTCCCAGCGCTACAGAAATTGTCTGTGCGCTGGGATTGCAGAAGTACCTGGTGGGCGTCAGTCACGAGTGTGACTATCCTGCCGGAGTAGCAGACTTGCCTAGCGTGACTAACACGGCAATCCCTAAGGGGCTGGACAGCAAAGCCATTGACGAGAAAGTGCGCGAGCTATTGCAAACCGATGCGGCACTTTACCATCTGAACGTGGATGCGCTGCTCGCACTTAAGCCAACCCATATTGTGACGCAGGCTCTGTGTGATGTCTGTGCGGTATCTGCAGCTGAGGTGGAAGACGTTGCCTGTAGATTGCCCGGCAACCCACAAGTTGTAAATCTCGAGCCCATGAGTCTTCAGCAGGTGTTGGATACTTTTACCTTGATTGGCAGTGCGACACAGCGAGAGTCAGAGGCGGCTAGTGTGGTGCAAGCCTTGCAACGGCGAGTCGATATTGTCGCCGAGCGCTCCGCCGCGATTGCAGATAAAGATAGGCCTCGTGTAGCCATGTTGGAGTGGGTTGATCCGCTGTTCAATGCTGGACACTGGACACCTGAACTGGTCGCTATGGCAGGCGGCATAGATTGTCTAGGCAATCTCAACCAGCCCTCGGTGGGTCTATCTGATAACGCATTGCATGAGGCGCAGCCTGATGTGTTATTCGTCGCGCTATGTGGTTTTGACTTATCGCGCACCGAGCAAGACTTGCCTCTGCTGGAGCGCTTGCCCGGTTGGGCTGATCTGCCCTGTGTGCGGGATGAGCGAGTCTACTATACCGACGGCAATGCCTATTTCAGCCGAGCTGGGCCGCGACTCGTGGAGAGTCTGGAGGTTTTGGCCCATGCGCTGCATCCAGATGTACATCCGGTTTCCCCCAGCGGCGAGACTGCCAAAATTTGGTAGTCTTCTAGCTAAGCATCTGATAACTATTCATATTTTATAGAAAAGCCTTGAACTATACCGCGCCCCGGTGTTCCGCACTGTCTGCAGATTATTCCCAGCGCGTAGTCAATTTCGGATTTTGAGACCAGCCTCTGAAATAGCGGTACACTTCTGCTAGAGCATAAGCTAAATCTCAACAATGAAACGGTGTAATGCCGAGCAAAACCTGAGGAGTTTTACATGTTAAAAATAATTCGAAATTCTGTCGCCGCCGCCATGTTGGTAATTCTTACTGCCTGTGCTGGGGGTAATACCAATCCTTTCGCAGGTAGTTGGGACACTGTAGCAACCACTCCGGTTGGGAATCAGGATTCTGTGTGGACGATCTCCGAAGACGGCACTGGCATCATGTCTGGCGACGCTGGGGAACAGGCTATCGATGGCATAGTTGTTGATGGCAATAACGTAAGCTTCGACGTTGTTATCGATGCGGGTGGGCAGTCTCTGAGCCTGAGCTTCAGCGGTGTGGTGGAAGGTGACTCCCTGACTGGAGCATTCGGCAGCGATTTTGGAGATTTCAACGTTACCGGAACTCGGCAGTAGTTACAGCGAGTCCGAATAGACAGGAGCGCGCCCTTTTTTAAGGGCGCGCTCCTTTTTTCGTTTACAC
>NVUL01000067.1 GCA_002401885.1 SAR86 cluster bacterium | reverse complement strand
CACCCTGATTACTTGCGGTGGCATCCAATCGAATCATTGCCGAGCAACCGCCGTGCTGGGTGCGCGATTAGGATTGAAAGTACATCTCATCCTTCGCGGTGAGAAACCTGACGTGCCGGAAGGCAACTTGTTAATGGACTATCTCTGCGGCGCCGAGATCAGCTACCTGAGTCAGGCAGAATGGCGCGGTCATGAGGACTACGCGAGAGAATTACAGGTCTTTTATGCTTCGGGGGGCCGAAAGGCTTTCTTCATTCCAGTCGGAGCCAGCGACGAAGTTGGGCTATGGGGCTATATAAAAGCTAGTGAAGAACTAAATCAAAATTTCCTAGACCTGAAGATGGAGCCCGAATATATAGTTACAGCTACTGGCTCCGGAGGAACGCAGGGAGGACTGATTGTCGGCACAGAACTACTCGACATGAGGAGTCAGGTAGTAGCTTTTAATGTCAGCGATGACGCGGCTTACTTCGAGAAGAAGATTCATGAGGATGTGACGCTCTGGAAGCAACGATACAATCAAGAATTCGATGAAGATAAGATGAAGATAAAAACTGTAGAGGGCTATCTAGGACCAGGCTACGGTATTGCAGGCCCTGAGATTTTTGACAGCATTGCCGAGTTAGCCCGCAGCGAGGGCATTTTTCTAGACCCAGTCTATACAGGAAAAGCCTTTCATGGCATGGTAGCCGAGCTGCAAAAGGGCGACGCGGGCGCGCTTTCCGGTGCAAAAAATGTGGTTTTCATCCACACCGGCGGTCTATTTGGTGTATTTCCCCAACAGCAAAATTTTCGTTTCGGTTAGCGAGCAGCCGGCTAAACCAGAATAGACTCAACAACAATTAAGTTTCAAATTTTTAAACTGGACATCGCTATGAATAAGATCTCTCGAGAACAGCTCATCAAGACTCTGATCGCGACTAGCTTTATCTTACCCGGCTATCTCGGGCTTAGCGTATTGGCTGCAGCCCAAGATGGGAGTTCTGGCGCGAGTTCATCTAGTCAGCCTGATGGTGTGGCTGCCGCGAGCTACTCAGCACCTGAGCCTGAAAATGCACTAATGGAGAGTAGCCATGAAGACCAGTTGCTCTCAAATACCCGTCAGTTGATAGAAGGCAGTCTGCGTTCTGGGGAGGGTTATTTTAGTGCAGATGGTGATCGTTTCATCTACCAGAGCGAGACTGTTGGCGACAATCCCTTCTACCAGATATATGTCTTGAATCTAACAGATGGTAGCTCACATAAAGTGTCTCCTGGGATCGGGCTCACTACCTGTTCATGGATTCATCCGACGCTGGATAGGGTGATGTTTTCCTCTACACATGAGGATCCAGATGCGCGCGCTAAGCAGGCAGAGGAGATATCCATACGGGAGAGTGGGATCAGCCGACCCTATGGCTGGGACTACGACCGCCACTACGATATTTATCAGGCGGACAGTAATGGCAACAACCTAGTCAATCTTACCAACCTTGATGGCTATGACGCTGAGGGTTCCTATTCAGCAGATGGTAGCCAAATTCTATTCGCATCAAACCGGGAGGCCTATCAGCGCAATCTGAGCCAGGCCGAGCAGAAATTATTTGACGACGATGCCTCGTATTTCATGGACCTCTATCTAATGGACGCTGATGGTTCGAACGTTAGGCAGATAACTCACTCGCCCGGCTACGATGGCGGTCCTTTCTTTAGTCCAGACAATAGCAAGGTCGTGTGGCGTCGTTTTAATCCAGACGGTAACAGCGCTGAAATCTGGACTATGAATATCGACGGCAGTGGTCAGCGCCAATTGACCGCAGACGCGATGGTCTCTTGGGGTCCCTACTATCATCCAAGCGGCGACTACATTATCTATTCCAGTAATATCCTTGGAAATGCGAATTTTGAACTGTTCATGATAGATCCGATTGGAATGAATCCACCGGTACGTGTAACCAATACTGCAGGCACAGATATCCTTCCCGTGTTCTCACCCGATGGAAGCCAGTTGGCTTGGAGTACAACGCGAACTGTTGATGGAACCTCACAAATTCACATGGGCGATTGGAATCACCAACAAGCACTGGAGTTGTTGGGACTGTAATCCTAGTCGCGCTACTTAGTTTCTAAGAATGTAATGACAAACAGGATTTCACAAAGCGTGTTTCATCGAACGGTCATTGTTGGTTTAAGCCTATGCGGCCTGCTCTCATTATTAGGGGGTGCCGTATCAGCGCAAATTGCCGATGTTGTGGAAAGTGAACCCGCGCTTGTCCACCACAGTCTTAAGGTAATCCTCGATCCACAGAATCAATCGCTCTCCGTAGAAGACACCGTTACCCTGCCGGAGTCGATGCTTGGCTCCCCGCTAAACTTCTCGCTGAACAGCAATCTGCGCATCAGCAATAATTCCAGACGCCTACAAGTACTTACAGCCGATCCGGCAGCAGATAAGCCGGGGATCAACAACACCGGTGGTCTGGCCGCAGCAACGACCGCGTACAGCATTAGCCCTGGCCGCAGAAATTCAAATCAGTTAGTTCTCATCTATAGCGGGACGATCTTCGATACTGCCGAGCAGACCAGCGCCGAGTATGCGCAGAGCTTCGCGGAGAGCTCGGGCATCATCAGCGAACAGGGTGTGTATCTAAACAAAGGCAGTGCCTGGGTTGCAGACTTCGACGGCGACCTGATCAGCTTCGACGTGCAGGTAGAATTCGCCGACTCAGCGAGCAGCTGGACAGCTGTTAGCCAAGGCGATCGCTTTGATGGCAACGGTTGGCAAAGCGATCAGCCCATGGAAGAGGTCTATCTGATCGCGGCTAATTTTACCGAGTATTCACAGCAGGCCGATGATGTTGAGGTTATTGCTTACCTGCGAACACCCGACCCAAATCTGGCATCAAAATACATGGATGCGACAGGACGCTACCTAGCCCTATACGAACCACTGCTCGGCGAATATCCGTATAGCAAATTCGCGCTTATCGAAAACTTTTGGGAAACCGGATACGGGATGCCATCGTTTACGCTCCTCGGTGAACAGGTAATTCGTTTTCCCTTTATACTCGAGTCTTCCTACCCACATGAAATTCTTCACAATTGGTGGGGTAACGGAGTCTATCCTGACTATGAGACAGGAAACTGGAGTGAAGGCTTAACAGCTTATCTTGCGGACCATCTGTTTCGAGAAATGGATGGATTAGGGCATGAGTATCGAAAAGAAATGTTAGCAAGATACAAGAACTATGTCGCCGATGGAACGGATTTTCCTCTCTCACAATTTACCTCACGTAACTCTGCTGCGTCTCAAGCCGTCGGCTATGGCAAGACACTTATGCTCTGGCATATGCTCCGAATTCAACTCGGCGATGAATTGTTTCTAGCAGGGCTGCGGCAGTTTTTTGATGCCTACAAATTCAAGCGTGCGACATTCGAGGACATCTCGCTACATTTTTCTGAGCTGAGTGGCTTGGACCTTAGTGGCTTCTTCAGTCAGTGGGTTAATCGAACTGGCGCGCCAGAACTATCTATCTCAGTGGAAGAGGTTATTGGTGATCGCGCTCGAATAATGTTTGCGCAGATTCAGCCAGAAGACCCCTACGCGCTTAGGGTGCCAGTTGCTCTCTATTATGAAGGAAGTGATGCCCCGGAAATCTATGACATCGATATCACTCAGCGGCTAGAAGGCGTCATGGCTGATAATTACGATCAATTGCAGGCTGTGTTGGTCGATCCCTATTTCGATGTGTTCCGAACTTTGGATCGGGAAGAGATGCCTCCCACTATCGGCGAATTATTTGGTGCCGAGATTATCAGTTTTGTATTGCCGCAAGCGAACCGGCAGCATTGGGCGCGGATGGTTGAGTCTTTCGCCGCGGGTGTCGATGCGCAAATAGTAAACGCAGAAGATATCGCAGAACTACCGCAAGATAGATCGGTGTGGATACTCGGGCGTGACAATCCGTTCGCTCAATCTGTATTCGCTGCAAGTGAATTGTATGGGGTAGAGACGAGTCCATCGGGAATTCTCATGGGTGGAAGAGATGTAGAATTTGCAGACAGGAGCAATGTGCTAGTCGCTCGCCACCCAGGCAACTCGGACCTCGCGCTGGGCTTCATCGATGTAGACCAGATGATTGCGATGCCAGGAATGATTGAGAAATTGCCTCACTACGGCAAGTACTCCTATCTGAGTTTCTTGGGTGATGAACCTACGAATGATGTGAAGGGAATCTGGTCAAGCCCGGAATCACCAATGCAATGGGTAAAACCGAATCTTCAGGGCGCAGTAAATTTCGAGAATTTGCCTGCGCAGGAACCGCTTACGGTGCTTCCTTCGAAGTATATGATTGATCAGTTGAGAGAACACGCGACAGAGCTAAGTAGTGCAGAGTTTCAGGGCAGAGGGCTAGGGACGGACGGTATAGATCTGGCTGCTCAGTACATTGCTGGGCAATTTCGAGCCGCCGGACTACAGACGCTTAATGGAACCTACAGTCAGGAGTGGAGCCAAAGCGTAGCTGGGAAAGGCAATGTCAAGATGGTGAATATCGTCGGCATGATCCCGGGTGTGAATCGTTCGCTTAGTGGTGCGCCTGTAATCATCGGCGCTCACTACGATCACCTAGGAATTGATGCCCAATCTGGTCGCCATTTCCCAGGTGCAGATGACAATGCGGCGGGTATCGCTGCGTTAATTGAGGTGGCTACTCAGCTCGTGCGCACATTCACTCCACAGAGGCCAATTCTTTTCGTTGCATTCAGTGGAGAAGAGTCTGGCTTACTTGGCTCTCAATATTTTGTCGATAATCCCCCTGCCGGATTCGGGTCTAAAGACTTCTACGGCATGATTAATCTAGACGCAGTGGGGCGTCTCGATGGGAGAGACCTGCAAGTATTCGCTACGGATAGTGCTTATGAGTGGCCCTTCATGGCTCAAGGCATCGGGTTCACCATCGGTGTAAATTCCAGCTTTCCCGCTAACACGATTGCAAGCAGTGATCATGTGAGCTTCCTAAATGCAGGCATACCTGCCATCCATTTATTTAGCGGCGTGCATGAGGATTATCATCAATTGAGTGATAGCGCGGACAAGCTCGATCTGGCCGGAATGGCTGATGTGGCGCTCTGGTTAGAAGAGGCTGTAGTTTATCTCGCCGACAATATTGAACCGCTGCGAGTGACACTGGCGGGTGCGCAGGTTCGAGTGCAGTCGAGAGTCAGCGGCGCTAGTGGTGAGAGATCTGCGAGCCTGGGCACTGTGCCAGACTTCGCTTTTTCTGGTTCCGGAGTGCGTATCAGTGATGTGACTCCAGGCGGTGCTGCGGAACAGGCCGGACTACAGGCCGGAGATATCCTGCTCAACTACAATGGGCAAGCCATGACCGATCTGCAAGTCTATTCTAATCTATTGAGAGAATCGGCCCCCGGCGACACCGTGCGCTTGGATATTCAGCGGAATACTCAGCTGCTATCAGTAGAAGCTGTCTTGCTGGCGCGCTAGGACTCAGCTTCGTGTTCGCTAGCGCAGCGCACCAAAGAGAAACGCCGCAAACAGGCAGAGCACAGAAACCGTAATCAGGTGACGACTCATGCCTGATTTCTTAGCGGCCCATTTATACCTCTCCTCCTCAACGAACAGACAATTCTGAGTCTTCTTGAACAGTTTCACCGGATGCTCCTTTGCATTTGATAGTTGATTTGCGTGTATTACAACGCAGTAATCTGACAAGCGATGGGCCGAATAAAGGCAAATTACAGGTCAATAATGATGAAACATGGCAGCTGCAGGTGAGGCGGCCACATACCGGAAAGTTAGTCTGCTCATTGTTGAATGAAATTTGTAACTATTTGTTTCTATTTAGTAATTCAGAAAAACTATTGCGATATAGTGCATATCTAAAATAGCTGCCTAGCCGAGGTTCTTGCAGGCCTCACTATCAAGAGCAAAAATCAGGGTATAAAAATGACAAAGCTCCATCCTCGCGTCTGTCTTATCATCTTACTTTCCCTGGTTTCCTTGCCGCTATTGGCACAACAATCGCTCCCTCAACTCACTCGGATTGACGAGAGCGACGCAAATATCACCCTAGATGGTTTTGTTGACGAGTCGGTTTGGGAGGATATTCCGGTTGTGGATGGCATGCGCGTCATCAATCCGGATACTCTGGCGGAAACACCCTATGACACTCACGTTCGCATGTTCTATACAGAGCGCGGAATCTATCTCTCTGCAATAAATTATCAACCTTCGGGCACCCTCGTAGCGCGAATGACGTCCCGAGATACTCAGCTTGATCGTGATGGCTTTGTGTTTGGCATAGATGCATCCGGAGATGGCCTTTACGGCTATTTCTTGCGCATCAATCTCGGCGACTCCATGACCGATGCGTCGCTGCTCCCCGAGCGACAAATGAATATGCAATGGGATGGGTCTTGGAACGGACGCACACAGGCATTGGACGATGGCTGGAGTGTCGAATATTTCGTGCCCTGGTCCATGATGCCTCTGCCGCAAGTCGATGACGTAAGACAGATTGGCTTCTATTTTGAACGGCAGGTAGGCCACCTCGGTGGCGAAGCTTGGTCCAATCCCGCGCTGCCGCGCACTGTGAATGAATATCTCTCTGCATTTGAGAAATATGAGCTGAGAGATATAGAACCCCGCAGACAACTGACGTACTACCCATTTTCCTCGACTGTAATCGATAATATTTCGAATGAAACAGAATTCAAAGTTGGCTCAGAGATTTTCTGGCGACCCACAACGAATACACTTCTATCAGCCACGCTGAATCCAGATTTTGGAAACGTGGAATCAGATGATGTGGTAGTCAATCTAACAGCGTTCGAGGTATTTTTCCCGGAGAAGCGCTCCTTCTTCCTTGAGGGGCAAGACATTTTTAACACGTCACCGCGCACCTCTGGACGCGGCGGTCCCGGCGGGCCGATATCATTACTAAATACGCGCCGCATAGGTGGGGCTGCAATCTACGATGTGCCTGATGATGTAAATGTCGTTGCAACCGACTTGAGTCGCCCTACAGAGTTATTAGGCGCGGCCAAGCTCGCAGGCCAGAATGGCAACTGGCGTTACGGAGTGCTAGTTGCTTCCGAGGACGACACTGAAATTCGTGGCTCCCTCGACGACGGAACGAGAATTGATCTGCAGGCCGAAGGCAGAGACTTCACCATAGCAAGAGTGTTATATGAAGATACCGGCGCGGGCGGTCGGCGCTCCCTAGGTTGGATGGGCACAGATATTTCCCATCCCGACATAGAGGCGACGGTCAACTCAATAGATGCGCATTATTTTTCCGCAGATAACCGCTGGGTGGTCGATGGTCAGATTATGCATAGTGATGTGCAAGGCATCACGGGAAGCGGCGGCTTCGCCGACGTAAGCTTCCGCCCCCAACGAGGCGTGCAGCATACTCTGCGTTCGACCTACATAGACGACACACTGGATATCAATGATCTAGGATTTCTGACGCGCAACGATCAGATGAACATGGATTACAACTACTCCAGAACTGAGTCGGATGTGCCCGGAATACGTGAGCGTTCAACAAGTATTTTCTTCTCGAATCAGTGGAACACACAGGGCCAGCCGGTAAGAATGGGGCTGTTCTTTAATCGCAGCTATACGTCTCTCGACAACAATAGTTTCGATTACAGCTTGCGCTATTTTCCAGAGCGCATCGATGATCGATTAGGGAGAGGCACTGGCGACTTTCGCATTCAAGCCAGGTGGGGTGCAAATTTCGGTTACAGCACGAACCGCGCAGAATCGATTGCCTATAACATAAATTTGAACCTGGACCAGGATGAGTTGGGACCGGCTCGAACACGTGGCTCGGCAGGTATTGTGTGGCGTCCTAACGATAGGTTCTCTACCGATCTACGGCTAGACTATACCGACAGGGAAGCGCTACTCGTGCACAGAGGCGATGGCGACTACACAAGCTTCGAGTCGCATCAATGGTCCCCCCGCCTAGAAACAAACTATTTCATCTCCGCGAAGCAGCAGTTGCGTTTCACCGCGCAGTGGACTGCTCTTAAAGCCTTCGAAGACCGCTTCTGGCGGGTCGATCCGAGTCAGCGAGACTTCCTGCAGCCAGTTTCGAATCCGGACACGACCCCCGATGACTTCGTCATTAGCCGGCTCACTTTTCAGGCGAGATATCGCTGGGAGATCGCCCCACTATCGGACCTATTTGTTGTATACACGCGAGGAAGCAATCTGCCAAGAGATAGCTTCGACACATTTCCTACCCTTCTTGAGCAGTCGTGGAACGACAGAATCGTCGATACTATAGCGATCAAATTGCGTTACCGATTGGGTTCTTAGATTGGAGTACACTGTATTTTCGGTGCGCTTTGTAATATAAACGACAGGGTTCGTCGCTTAGACTTACGGTCAATCATTCTATCGCCGAGAGAGCATCCGATATTCTCAGGCAGGCACTCAGGTAACTCTAATGCATTCTTCACGTTTCAGATCTTTCGCGGCTAAGGCAATCGGTGTAGTACTCATGACAGCAACACTATCTACGCAGGCGCAGTCACAGAAAATCGTTATCGCTCACCGCGGTGCCAGTGGCTACTTGCCCGAGCACACGCTGCAAGCCAAGGCCATGGCATTCGCCATGGGCGCTGACTATATAGAGCAAGATGTCGTAATGACCAGCGATGACCATCTCATCGTGCTACACGACATCACCTTGGATAGAACGACCGATGTCGCAGAGCGCTTTCCTGATCGAGTAAGAGAGGATGGTCGCTACTATGCGATCGATTTCACTCTAGCAGAGATTCGGCAGCTACAGGCGAGCGAGGGATTCAGGATCGAGAATGGCGAAAAGGTGCAGAGCTATGACAATCGGTTCCCAATGGGAGAATCAATTTTCGGCGTACCTACACTTGCAGAAGAGATCGAATTAATTCAGGGAATGAACAAATCTACCGGGAAGAATGTAGGTATCTACCCAGAAATTAAAGGCCCTGAGTTTCATCGCGAGGCAGGAAAAGATATCAGCACCGCTGTTGTTAGGATGCTTAAATCCTATGGCTACACCAGCAAGCAAGACAAAGTGTTTCTACAGACATTCAGTTTTGAAGAATTAAAAATCATTCATGATGAGATTCTACCCGCTGTGGGAATTGACATAAATCTCGTGCAGTTGATCGACAGGGTCTCTTCTAATCCGTGGATGTTCGAAGAGGATGGAATGAATAAACTGTCGACCTTCGCCGATGGTATCGGTCCAGACAAAGGGCTAGTGGTTTCTAGAGACTCGCAGAAGGCAAACATTCAAGTGTCTGATCTTGTCACGAGAGCTCACGCCGCTGGCCTGCAAGTTCACCCTTACACCTACCGTTTAGATCCGGGGCAAGTTCCAGCCTACGCGGATAGCTACGAAGACCTATTAGAACTACATTATTTTCGCGCGAATGTTGATGGCGTGTTTACCGACTTTCCAGATCGCGCTGTGGACTTTTTACGTAACAGGTAAGGCTGATCTATCTAAGTTTGCAGTTAGAATTTGTAGCGAATTCCAAGAAACGCAGCTCTCGGAGCTCCGGCGCCTAAGAACACAGGGTTGGTAAAGTCTTCGATGATAGGCACTCCCAGTTCGCCCGGTTCTTCGCCCAGCAAACCAAAACTCTCGTATTCTCTATCCAGAAGATTATCTACCTTCGCGAACACTTCCAGTTTTTCATTAATGCTGTAGCGAGCGCGCATACTGACAGTCGTATAGCCAGAGACCTCGTCTAGTTGATTGGACTCATCGCCACGCAAAACTTGGCCACCATTACTTAGCACGTCGAGGCCGATGTTCAGACCATTGGTGAAACGGTAGTCGCTGGAAACCTTGAATTGGTGTTGCGGTATGCCGGGAATGCGATCACCCGCATGTACGGTGACTTCACCTTCATCGTCAGCAAATTCGTGGTTCGGGCTCAGTGCCTGAAAATTGTCTTCAAAGGTAGCATCGATGTAGCTGTAAGCTGCAAGCCAGCTGAACGCGCGCCACTTCCCCTGTAAGCTAGACTCTATTCCCGCTCTTCTCGTTTCATCGACATTCGCGAAAAGGCCGGTGGAACGGCCGGTAGTCTGAAATAAGATGTCGTCTTTGTTCAGCGTGTGGAACATGCCTAGTGAGTACGCGATGTCTTTGATGAAGCCGCGTGATCCTAACTCGAAACTCTTCGCAATTACGTCATCCAGCGGTGGATCGGCTAAGAATGCATTGGGTAGACGGCATTCCAGATCCACATCACGCGGGTCTTCGCCGGCCTCTATCGCGAAGGCTACAGCTAGATCGAAGACGCCCTCATTACAGGCAAGCTCGATTGGAGTTGGGGCCCGAGAGGATTCACTATAGGAGGCATACAAGGTATGGCTCTCGCTGGCCTGCCAGGTAAGTCCTAGTGCAGGATTAAGTCGGGTGAAATTATGATCGCCGTTGAGTTCGGGTCGCACGCCAGACCTGTCGCGCAACACAACGTCGGTGTAATTTCCGCGTGCAGATAGTGTTAGCGCCACAGTCGAACTTAGGTCCATAGTATTCGTGATATACAAACTGCTGGACTCAGTCTCGGTATTTATCGAAGTCGCTTCGCTGTCGACGAACGTCCCAGTTCCTAAACCTAGCGTCAGTCTGGAAATAGGGTCGAGATCGGCAAGTTCCAATACCGAGTTGAAGTTTGACTCGCCCCTATAATAAGCGCCGCCAGCAATGATCTGCGAATTATACCCAAGAAAATTTCCACGGATCGTCCACTGAAAATCGGCACCTACACTTTTTTGATTTCTATTGCTTAAATTATTTATCGCTTCATCGGAAAGAACGCCGGATCCTGAGATTTCATCTTCGAAACTTTCTAGATTGAATTCGTCATCAGAGTTCATCATTGACGCAGTTTGATTCAAGAAGTCTTCGAGAGCATCGCTATTGGCAAACTGATTGTTGCAGATGTCGTCATTGTCGAGGCCCAGTTCTTCGAGATCATCTTCCTCAATTTCGTCGAGTAGTTGCGGCATGCCACCGAGACTGCAGACTGCAAATTCAGAGCCATCGCCGTTAAAAGAATCAGTCTTATTTTTTCTGTAGAATACATTGCCACCGAAGCTGATGTTTGCACTGACATCGTGTTCATAGTCGAAACTAAACATCTGCATGTCGTTCTCGGTTATGTCTGGACCCGTAAAAATCGCCTCTCTATCGAGTGCTAGCAACTCTGTCGGTGCCGCTCCGTTGCCAATCAACTCGGATTGACCATATTGATAATTGAAATTTAGGCGCGTCGAATCTGAACGCCAACCGACACTGCCATAGAAGTTTAATGCGTCTGACTCCGATTGATCGCGCCAGCCATCTTCTTGGAAGCTTTCCAAGTTGGCGTAATAGCCAAATGAACCATTGTTCCCGCCCACCTCGATATTTGCTGTGGTGCGGCCGAACGAGCCTGAGCTAACTTCGACACTGCTGCCAGGTGCACTAAAACCATCTTTCATATCTATGATCAGTGAGCCACCCAAGCTGTTCAATCCGAATAGTGGATTGGCACCCCCGGACAGAGTGATCGCCTGTACCGCTGATTGCGGTAAAAGATCCCAATTCACCGCGTCGCCTAAAGGCTCGTTGATGCGCGCCCCATTCTGATAGACCGCTAAGCCCTGCGCTAAGCCAAGCAGGGGTGAGGCAGTGAAGCCACGATATTGTAGATCAGGTTGCATGGGGTTGTTCTGCGCATCGTTGAGCGACACGCTGCTGAAACTTTGCCTCAGAAAGTCTGAGATATTCAGCGGATTGGCGTTCTCTATATCGGATGCGTTGCGGTTCTGTACTGGAAAGGGAATCTTGTCCTTATCTATGCCAGCGCCGATAGGGATTACACCGATGACGAGTACTTCTTCTGCATCCTGTGCGAGAGTCAGCGAGCCTGCGCTCTGCAGAACTGCGAATAATAGTATTGAAGCCACGGGTTTGCTGTGCATAGGTCTCTCTCTAGACTGCTTAACTAGGAACGATTTAACTCGCTAGGTGAATAAGACGCAGAATTATAGCAGAAGGTTACTGTGCACTTCAGTCTAACCGAGGATAAGGCCCTCCAGTGGCCCAAAAGGCAGAGCGTAGCTTGGGTTGGCTACTTACCAACTGCGCTAGATTTGATAGACTCCAAGCTGATTGAAAACAGCTAGGAACAGAGAAGATGGCTACTATTTTAATAACCGGTACGAATCGGGGCATTGGCTTGGAATTTACGAAGCAGTGTCTCGCTCGGGGTGATCGTGTAATCGCCACTTGCAGAAATATTGAAGCGGCAGACGGCTTGAAGCAACTGCAGGGTAGTCATGACGAATTGGAAGTTCGGCAGCTTGATGTCGCCTCCCCTGAGTCGATGCAGGAGTTAGTACAGCAATTGGCTGATACGCCGATCGATATTTTCATTAATAACGCAGGGGTTTATGGGCCGCCGAATGTCAAATTTGGAGAAGTAGATGCGCAAGTCTGGGCTTCGGTATTGCAGGTTAATTCGATTGCGCCTTTGATGCTCAGTCAATTACTCATGCCGAATCTTCGGCAGGGGAAAGACAAGAAGATGCTGTACCTGACATCCAAGATGGGCTCCATCGATGATAATAGCGGGGGAGGTTCCTATATCTATCGCAGTTCCAAGACGGCGCTAAATAGCGTGGTAAAGAGCCTGGCTATAGATTTGGCAGCAGAAGGCTTCAGCGCCGCTGTCCTGCATCCTGGCTGGGTACTGACCGACATGGGCGGACCCAATGCCTTGATAGACACAGAAACTAGTGTGACGGGCATGCTGAAGGTTGTCGATGATTTAGATCCTCAGTCTTCGGGCAGCTTCTTCAATTACGATGGCAGCATCATTGCTTGGTAGATAAACTCAGCCAAGCAATGAGCATATCGTGCATTGCGCTTAGCGCCGATCTTGCAAATATGCTAAGGTAGACTCTTCTTTTAGTAGCCACTCATAGTAGTCACAAACCTGTTTGACATGAGCTTTCACCTACCGCGCCGAATTCTCCTCGCTCTGCTTTTACTCGCCTCGACACTGTCGAGTCAGTATGCGGCCGCCCATGGCGGTGTTGCTTTCCAAGAAGACCTCTGTGTGATCAACATCGACTTCCTGCAGGCGCACTTCACGGTTTTCCAGCCGGAGACTAGGGAGTCAGATGAATTCTGTGAAGACATTCCCGACGTCTCGCGTTCGGTTTTCGTCATGGAATATTTGCACAACTTATTGCCGGAAATGCTCATCGACTTTCGCATCATCCGCGACATAAATGAAGTGGGGCAGTATGCGACGCTGGAAGATGTTCTCGCTATCGAAGATCTCGAGGCGGCGACGGTCTACTACGAGCCCCCGCGTATCGAGCCGGGCGGCTTCTATACGGCAAGCTATGAGTTCGACAGCAAAGGCACTTATATAGGCGTTGTCACGGCGGACCACCCAACGGAAGATAGATACTATACAGCGGTGTTCTATTTTCAGGTCGGTGGCCCCGATTATGGCACCTTACCCCTTTTCCTTGCCCTTCTCTTGGTCCTACAAACGGGCTACTGGTTGAGCAATGGCGGATGGGCTCGGCACAAAGCCCGTCTAGCTGCAAAGAACTAGCATAGTTTCTACCCCGTACCGTCCTATCCATACCTTCCTTAACGTTTCAGTGAGCCGAGTTTGCGCCGATAATAAGAAGGAGTAAACTCCACAAGTGTTTCCAGATTTTGGGCGATAGTCGTAGGGTGATTCTACGTGAATGCTAAGATTCTAAGGTTAAACAAAGCGGGTATTCCGGTAAGTTGGCTTTCCCGAGAAGAGACAGCAACGCTGCTGGTTAAAGATCTCGTTGTCTGGTCTCTCGGTAGCACTGTCTTCGAGATGCGTGGAGGTATAAATCGCAGTGGTGAACAGTCCGTACTGCGACTGCCCAGCATCGTTGCATGTGGCGGCAAGGTCCATGAAAATAGATTTCACCCACCACTCGAGAATAGATTTCTATTCAGACGCGACAAGAACATCTGTCTCTACTGTGGCGGTCAGTTTGCCCTGAACAAACTCTCTCGAGATCATGTGCAGCCTCTCTCTCGGGGGGGTATAGACGTTTGGACCAATGTCGTAACTTCCTGTAGGCGCTGCAATAACCGAAAAGCCGACCGTTCTCCCGAACAGGCCAATATGGAACTCTTGGCGATACCCTTTGTGCCGAATCAATACGAGTTCCTCTATCTTTCAAATCACAATGTGCTAGCCGATCAGATGGAATTTCTAAGCGCGCGTTTCTCTCGTCATATACAACTGTCCTGATCCACTCTCTAAGCCTCTCCTAGATTTCGATTGCTGGCTTTACTCTAGGTAGTAATAGCTATTGCTTTAGCGAAGCAATAGCTTTAAGTTTTCAGCCTTCGATTTTGATACCGCTCTGCGCGTGAGCGCACAGAATGTGGATACATTCATGCACAATCCAAAAATAAGGCATACGGCCGGCTTTTTTCTGTCTCTCATTGCAGCGATGCTATGGGGCATGCTACCTGTTGCGTTGAAGGAGCTGCTCTCAGGGATGGATGCCATTACTATCGTCTGGTATAGATTCTTTGTAGCCGGGGTGGTGCTATTTGCCTGGTTGGCAGTACAAAGAAAATTACCACAGGTGCTACAACAGACTGCGCCGATCAAATGGTTCCTACTTATTGCTGCTATCGGACTGTGTATCAACTATTTTTTATTTTCCTATAGCCTGAATTTTGTCAATGGTGAAACAAGCGAGGCGGTAATTCAACTCACCACTTTATTTCTGATCTTAGGTGGCGTGTTCGTATACAAGGAACCATTCTTCGCGGTACAGAAGTTTGGCACTCTATTAATCATGCTTGGTCTTTTGCTTTTCTTCAATGATCGTCTGAGTGGATTGCTCAATCTGGAAAACAGAGAAACTATCGGAGTGATCATCGTTGTCTTCGCTGCAATAACCTGGACTGTCTATGCGCTGCTGCAGAAGCAACTGCTGAATAGCTTTTCCTCGGTTCAGATTCTATTTCTGATCTACGCTTTTTCTATAGTAGTTCTGCTCCCCTTCATCTCGCCGCTAAGTCTGTTTGAGCTTACAGAGGTACAGTTCTATCTGCTGCTGTTCTGCTGTTTGAATACTATCATCGCCTATGGCTGCTTCGCCGAAGCATTGAATTGTTGGGATGCCTCCAAGGTCAGCGCCGTCCTCGCGCTCGCTCCTTTGTTCACGATAGGCTCACTGAAGCTTGTTGTGTTCCTACAGCCAGACTATGCCTTCTCTGATCGTTTGAGTATGCTATCCCTGCTCGGAGCCCTCCTACTTGTTGTCGGATCCGCGCTAACTGCTCTAATGCCGGTATTTCAGCAGTATCGGGCTAATAAAAGGGCGACATTGATAGAGCCCGTCTAGTCAGGTGCGAATTCGTTGACTCGACTGAATAAATGTTAAAGACTTACTCTTCCAGTGTTTTCACGACTGTCAGCCACACAAGAAAAGCAAACAGGTAACATCATGAAATTATTTGTAAACCTCTTCAATACCGCCGCCATCGCTCTACTGGTTTCTGTCTCCTCGTTCGCGGAAATCGAACGCATCGAGATCACCAATCGAGAGACTCTGTCAGATTCGGATGTCGATTTCAGTTATCAATCGATCTCAGGGGTTGTTTATTTCACGCTCGATCCAAGCGATGAATCGAATGAGTCAATCACTGACATCGAGTACGCGCCCCTGAACGGCGATGGCCTGATAGAGTATGCTGCCGATTTTAGAGTACTAGTCCCCGCCGACTCGATCGCTAATGGAGGTTTGCTTTATAACGTTAACAACCGTGGCGGAAGCGTTTTTCCACCGGAGCGGTCGCTACAACACCCCTTGAGTGGGATGGGATTTACCTATCTGGCAACCGGATGGATCAATGAGCTCTCCCCGCGAGCGGGAAGGCTGCGCCTACATGCACCCATCGTGGGTTCTGCGCAGCAACGGATTACTGGCGCAGTTAGATACGAAGTAAGCGTAGGGGAAGCGACAGAGAAAGTGAACATTGCCGGCGGTGGGCATCTAGCTTATGAGCCAACTGCTGCTGGTTTGGCAAGTGCGACTTTGACCCGCCGTCTCTATCAGGATGACCCACGAATACCCGTTGAGCGTTCTCAGTTTCTGCTTGAAGTCGTAGCGGAAAATGACAGCAACCAGCCCGTAGTTAACTTGAGTGTCAATGGTGGGTTTGAGCCGGGTGTGTTATACGAGCTTAGCTACGAGGCACGCAATCCCGTTCTTGCTGGAGCTGGAATGGCAGCTATTCGTGACATGGTTTCGGCGATACGCTTCGGCGATGATGCAGAGAATCAGCTAGCTCAGTTAGGTTTGCCGAATATCGACAGTACGGTCGCGTGGGGTAACTCACAGAGCGGACGGCTGTTGCGTCAATTCATGTATGACGGATTCAACGCAGACTTAGATGGCCGTAAAGTGTTCGACGGCGTCATTCCTGTCATCGCCGGTAGTGGCTATGGCATGTTCAATAATCGCTTCGCTATGCCCACGCGAACCAACGGCCAACATTCGAACCATCTTTATCCCAATGACCTGTTTCCTTTTACTTACGGCGAAAGCACAGATCCGTTTACGGGGCGCACCGATAGTATTCTCGGCAAGGCTAGGGCGAGTAACACTGTCCCTAAGGTAATGCATATTCAGACTTCGAATGAGTACTGGGTGCGCGGCGGCTCACTGCCTCACACAAACCCGCAGGGAACAAAGGACGCAGTGCTGCCTGAAGAGGTGCGCTTCTATTCGATAGGCGGATCGCAACATGGCTCGGGCAATGGACGACCACGTGCCGCGAGTTCGGGACAGCTACCGCCTAATCCTAATATGTGGGCACCCATCGCCGACTCACTACTCGTTGCCATGTATGACTGGGTAGCGAACGACGAGGCACCGCCCGCGTCTCGCTATCCGCGAATTGCAGATGGCAGTCTGGTACCTTCCCACATTGACAGCCGTATCAATGGCCGCGCCTGGAATCGGCTCAATGGTGTAAATCATCCCGACGCGGCCTATACGCCTGGCTTTGCCAACTACGGTGATCGCTGGATGGAAGAGCGAATCGTAGATCGACACCCGCTGACAACTGATATGTATTACAGGGCCTTAGTGCCTGCAGTGAACAGCAATAATAATGACTCGGCGAAAACAACGGTACTGCCACCACTCACGCAGGTTCCCCTAGCTACCTTCGTGCCTTGGAATCTTCGTGCCGTTAGCACTGGCGCGGAGAAATCACTGGCACGATTATCGGGTGGCTACATACCGTTGCCAACAAACATGGCAGCGGCTGAACAGTCGAGTGATTCACGTACTCCTATTGCGGCTATGTATTCGTCATTTAACGACTATCTGAGTCTGTACGAGGCGGCAACCGACACGCTTATCAGCGAGGGCTACTTGCTGCCAGGGTTCAAGCAAACGTATATGGGCATTGCTCACAGCAATAGTATCGTATTCGATTAAGTCCATTCATTCAAAGGCAGAGTCTGACTACAATTCTGCCTTTGAATGTTCACTGCTGAGTGAGCTTCGTCATAAAATGGTCGTCTGAAAATCTTCCCTCTCTAAAAGAAATTTCCCTCGCAGTACATTCTATGCTTCTCTCCTCATTGAGTCTGACTTCATGATTAATTGCCATCACTGTTTTTGGCATTCTGCGCCGACCTCGCAGACTCTGTGCGCGCAATATGCTTGCGGATATAGCGCATCAGCATTATCGCCTTCTCTTCAGAGTTTATTGTTGCGGAACCTGCGTCGGATATTGGCACCGAGAACAGGAAGCCATTGTCAGTCTCATAGAAGAGTGACTGATCGCGATAAAACACGAAGTGTGCGTTCTGGTTCTTAACTATCTCTTTGATATTCATCTTCTCTTTCTCCTTTGTCGCTGTCTTTTATCGTACTCCAGAAACGAAAAAACCCCGGCAACTGTGTAGTTGCCGGGGTTTTTCAAATTCGATTTATTTTAGACCGTCATGAAATTCCACTCAGCAACAAACCCACTTGTTCCAGTGAGTCCATGAGATTGAAGCTGTTAAGGTGAGAATTCATTGCGCGCATCGTACTGAGTTAAAGAATGATTGTCTAGTTAAAAGTTTCTCGGCTTGTAACCTAGAATTAATCATCTCCCGGAAAGTCGAAGGAAATACTCGGAAGTCTCGGCAAATTACATTTGTGCGGCGCAGTATCGTAAGATATGTCGCTTGGGTCGAGGCCACCCTTTAGATTCATAAAACTCACATCGCCGACTTCACCTAGGCAGATAATTTCCTCGCCATTGCTGCCGGGCTTAATCAGGCCGCCCCATACGATGTTAGGTGAGTTCTCTCCGCTGATTGCATGCCATGCCCTTAGAGCAGCGTGCCCGGGCACCGTTCCACCACCCTCGTAATTGTTGTCGTGGATGTAGATTTGTTCAGGGTAGGGATCGTATTCCGGGTCTTCAATCGTGCGCCCGCCGAGGGCGAAGCTATAGACCATGATGTTTACGCTGTTGTTGTCGCGGAAATTATTTTCGAAAACTTCGATGTTGTCGTTTGCCAGAATTAGCAAGCCGGTTCCCGGAGGTACATTGCCCACGATATTTCCTTCCGGCGCAAAATTCTCTGTGTTGTTCTCATAGATCTCATTGTTGAACACCCGAGTTGCCTGCCCACCCTGTACTGGAAGGTTAGGTAGGTCGAAGACCAGAATGCCGCCAGTATTGTTAGTTGCCACGTTGCCATACACATCGGCAAAGGTGGAGTTCTCGATCTCGATACCAGCGACATTGAATTCGGCGCGGGAGTTTCTTACGATGATCTGGCTAGATTGGCCAACGTAGATGCCGGCGTCGGATGCACCGATAGCGACTGAACCTTCAATGAGCACATTCGTCGCCTGGACAGGGTAGATACCGTAGGCACCGTTCTCTGTATTGGCGCCTCGCGTCCATTCTGTGCGAACGCGGCGTATGGTGACATTCGTGCTCTCATTGATCTTGAGCGCATCACCCACAGTGTCTTCGATTGCCAGATCTTGAATGACGAAGTCGTCGGCGCTTACTAGCAAACCCTCGGCACCCTGCGCCTGGTTCTTGAAAGAAAGAATCGAAGAGTCCATGCCGGCGCCTTTTATGGTCACTCCGGGAACAGTCAGCGACAGGCTGCGGGTGAACTCGTGGATGCCAGCAGGAACCGCGATAACGTCGCCGGGCTGTGCCTGAATAAGCTGAGCCTGAAAGGAATCAGCGAAGCTTAAGCTTTGCATGGATTCAGAGTCGTCGGCTTCGCCACAGGCAGCGAGTGCCATCGAAAGTGTACAGAATGTGAGTAGTTTGCTTATTGGCTTTATTGTTGTCATCTGTAGCTCCGGCGGCACGTTTAGCGTGGACTAATTTTATTTTTATAATGCCACGAATCGATTGTTCTCAACATCTTTTCTGACCTTGTCGTGGTCAAAAATAACGCCGTTCATGGCGATGTAGACGCCCGCGTGTTTGGTCTGTGCTGCCGTCAATGCTGCACCGATATTGAACATCGCATCGGAGTTTTTGAATAGAGCGGGGCTGAGGGCTCCGGTAAGAACAATAGTCTTGTTTGGGATATCGCTCAGGACCTTCGCCGTATTGGTCATGGTATCTGTGCCGTGGGTGATTATGATCATGTCCTCGATTGTCTCGCTCACAGCATGGTGAATAGCCTCCCGGTCCGCGTCCGTCATCTCAAGGCTGTCCTTCTGCATCAGTGACACAACTTCATAGACTACACTCAAATTAAGGCCGGAAAGTACTTCGGTGATATTCGGAGGGCCTACCTCATAGCTGCTCTTCGCATCGAAGTAGATCTTGTCTATGGTGCCGCCTGCGGTGAAAATTCTTATCACGCTCATCTATCTATTCGTCTCTCTATTACATTCCCACATTCCCACATTCCCACATTCCCACATTTGCACTTGGCTTAGAGTCTGAATCGCGAGGTCTTAGCGATCTACGACCTCGTACATCCATGTATATCCGCTTGCGACTGAATCGGCGCTCGCTGCGTCCCCGTCGCCGTACTTGCGACTGAATTCGTTTAACACCGGTATAACCTCTGGCCCGCTCATAATGCGCTGCAGCCTTTGCTCATAAAGCTTGCCGTCTATGCGCAGTACTACGCTATCGTCCGCTTCAAGGTAATGGGGCCATTGTTTCCAAATGGCGCCATAGTTCGTTGTCATATACCCACTCACCACGAATAAGCGTTGATCGTGGGCCGCGAGCCACACAGTGCGCGACTGTGCCGGGTCCATGGTCTGGAATTCAATTGTGGCGCGGTCTTTGAGAAAGCTCCAATCGTTTGGCGCGGCGCTGAGCGTACCTGTCTTGAAGGGGCCGCCGCTTAGAATCTCGAGTGGCCCATCGTGAAAGCGCATGCTGCCTAGAAGCACAGCGAAACTGATCACCAGCAATGCGATGCTGATACCTATCCATTTCAAAATTTTCTTCAATTTGGGCCCCGAAATAATTTCAATGTGGTGTGTAGTGAAAGGTTTAAACCAATAGTGTCGCGCTTAAAATTTTTGAATGGCTGATCCAAGTGTAAAAACAGCCGTACTAATTACTGGTATCAGTGCTTTTTACAGCTTAAAGGCTCTCAAAGCACGGTACTCCATGCTACCTCAAGTCGATTTCCCAAAAAGTTGACGTCCGACGGTCAAAAATGGGTCAAGGCAGCCTTTTTGCCTGGTTAGTTGCTCGGCAGCCCGAGTTAGTTGTAGCGGCGTTGATCCAAGTATTCTCTCACTTTTTGTAATTGTTCGATCTGTAATTCGATATTTTCCTGCGGGCAGTTCTCAGCGAACTCCTGGAATAGTGGGGCGGAGGCAGCGATCGCTTGTTTTTGAACTTTTTCACCCTTCGCCGTAATGGTGATCTTCTTCTTGCGGCCGCTAAACTGGTCCGGTTCTATCTTTACCAGGCCTTTGGATTCGAGCCTCTTCAGGGTGTTTGTCATGGCACCGGCAGTAACCTGGAATGCAGTTGCCAGACGACCGGGGCTAGCCTCTGAGTCAACTCGGCAGAACCAATTCAGCACGCCAAACTGTGAATTATTCAGTCCTTCGGGCAGATTCCGTTCAAATAGCACGATGCTCAACTGCGCGATGATGCCTATCTCATTGAAATAGGCGAATAGCGTTGATTCGCTTGGCTCGCTAGATTTCTTCCTAGTCACGTCAATTCCTATTGGCTTAGTCCCACAATTGTAATTCGAATTCCTTTAACATTAAACATTTTAATATTAAATAGTTTAATGTTAAAGTATTTGAAAATCATCGAAGTCATAGGGCATCGATGTTGTAATGATAAGAAATCGAATGAGGGAGAGATTGAATGAAATACCTACTTTGGGCTATCGGTGTTCCCATCGGCTTAATGCTCGTATTTCTTGTGGTGCAGACACTGGCCTCTGAGCGAATTGAGGTGATTGATCTCTATACCACGGACGAATCGGGTGAGATGCAGACCACCCGGTTGTGGGTTATGGATGACGAGGGCTATCAATACTTGCGGGTGGGCGCCGACGGGTCGGGGTGGTTCGACAGGATTCTACAGAATGGAGAAATCGAAGTTGGTCGCGATGGGATCACAGCTAGCTATACCGTGGTTCAAAGGCCCGATAAGTCCGAAAGAATCAACGACATGATGCAGGAGAAATACACCTGGGGAGATACCTTCTTCGCAACTATGCTGGGCAGTCGCGAAGGTTCTATTCCACTCGAACTGCATCCCGCAAATTAGAAACGAGACAGGGAGTAGCCCAAGGCGTAGAACTAGATACCAATGCGGCTTAAGCTATTCACAAGCTCGCGCACAATCTTCTCGGCCACTGGATAGCTGCTTGCGAATTGTGCCTCCAAGGCGATCATGTCATCCATGACCGTATTGTCTGAACTATCGACATCTGGGTTCAGAAGCGAATCGATGTCTGATTGCAGGCGCTGTGCAGACCCTAGTAGTACTTCGTCCGGGTTCTCGCCCTGACCAATTTCTTCCAAGAGTTCCTTAAGGAGCTGTTTTACCTTTTCTTCATTCATATGAGTATCCGTTTGCCGATGGTCTAAACCATTCTAGCTTATGTCGAGTGGCAGTTCTTTGATCTGCTAGAGTTCAACGTGCCACGTCCATTAATTTGTACCAATTCCCAGAATTCTCTAGCCGAGCAAGCCCGATACTTCTCTCACTCGATGACTCTCGCTATCGGTCACATACAACAAGCCCGCGTGAACGCAAACGCCGTGGGGTCGATTCAACTTACACCGCAGAGGATCGCCATCGGGCCCATCCCCTCTCTCTGAACTGCCTAACACCGTATCCACAATTCCTGTGTTCAATGACATGCGTCGAATCACATGGTTTTCGGTATCCACTATATAGAGACTATGATCCTGCTCTGAATAGGCAATTCCCTTAGGGCCGTTAAAAGTTGCATTGATAGCGGCACCTCCATCGCCCTCATAGCCCCGCTCCCCCGTGCCTGCGATTCGCTGAAGGCGATTGGCCGCTATATCTAATCGAAACACTGCATTACCTTCTCGAAGAACTAAATATGCATTGCCCGCTGCGTCGGTATCGATTGAACGCGGTCCGAGTAGCGGTGTTCCAGTAATCGGTCCTGAATCGGGCGTGGCAATCCTCTCTCCGGTGCCCGATAGTGTACTAATGATGCCGCTACTCATATCGATTCGCCGTAGGCGACTATTGCCAATATCGCAGATGAGTAGGTCTCCGCGCGCATCGAAAGCAATACTGTGAGGCTGGCGTAGTTGTGCTGCGCTTGCCGGCCCGCCATCGCCAGAGAATCCTGCTTCGCCGGTCCCCGCAACTGTGCTAACAGTGCCGTTGCCCCCATCTATGCGCCGGACAGTATGGGAGTCCCTGCTGACGATGTAGAGGTTGCCCTGACCATCGAAACGGATCTCATGAGGAGCAGAGAAGGAGGCCTCCAAGGCGAGACCTTCATCTCCACTATAGGCCTTCTCGCCGTTCCCAGCCACGCTGCTTAATAATCTGGTATTCAAATCCAGGCGGCGGACTCGCCCGGTGTCTACTTCGCAGAAATACAGGGCGGTATCGGGCCCGGCTACAATGCCGTAGGGATTGTTAACCGGAGTCATATGAGCAAGTTTGCCAATGGCCCCCTCCGGCTCGAAGCCAGCGACACCGGTCCCGGCAATGGTTCGAACACTACTCTGTTGGGCATAGCTGAACTTGTGTGCGCCGAGCGTACTGAGGCCTGCGAGGCTGAATTGGAGTAGTTGTCGTCTGCTGAGGCTGTTTTTCATAGGAATCACAAGAGGGCCATTAGGGTTGCGCGAGGGATTGTAGAGAATTCTATTGAGTTTTCTCCCTGTCCCAAATACTCTCATATTAGTGGCAGGAGAATAAAACAATATTGACTCAAAACTTGAGCGCTCAAGGAGAGCAGCATGTGTGATCTAGATACTCAGAAAGATGCGGAGAAATTTCTTACTAGTAAGGGAAAACTCAGCCGACGAAAGTTCAATAAGCTGACGGCCACAGCGAGCGTAGCGATGTTGTTACCCCCAGTCGCGAATGCGCAAGACGTAACAGAGTCAGACGTAAGCATCACGACTCCTGACGGCGTAGCCGATTGTTATTTCGTTCATCCCTCTAGCGGCAGTCACGCGGCCGTTATCGTTTGGCCAGATATTCTCGGATTAAGACCCGCCTTTCGCCTGATGGGCAAGCGCCTCGCACAGTCCGGCTACACAGTCTTGGTTGTGAATCCTTTCTATCGTGATGCGGTCTCGCCTGTAGTTGGCGAAGGCGCAAGCTTCGGGCAGCCTGAAATTAGAGAGATCGTGTTGCCAATGGCGCGCAATCTAAATGCGGAAACACATTTCACCGATGCTCGGACCATGGTGAACTGGTTGGATCAGCAGTCGGCTACGGATACTAGCCGCCGAATTGGCACAACAGGTTATTGCATGGGTGGACCGATGGTAATGCGCACTGTGGCAGCAGTACCCGATCGCCTCGGAGCCGGGGGCACGTTCCATGGCGGCGGCCTAGCTACGGATGCTGATAACAGCCCGCATCTTCTAATTCCTCAAACGCAATCGGCGATGCTGCACTGCGTTGCAGCGAATGATGACGATAGTAATCCAGAGGCTAAAGTCACCTTAGGGGAAGCTTACGCCGCGGCAGATCTATCGGCTGAGATCGAAGTTTATGGGGGTACACTGCATGGCTGGTGCCCACCAGACTCGCAGGTCTATAACGAGGCTCAAGCCGAGCGTGCCTGGAGTCGATTGTTGAATTTGTTCGAAAACAATCTGGCCTAGGGCATAGGTGTCCTAGATAAAAAGCTTGCAACAAAAAAGCCGGTGCCGAGAGGCATCGGCTTTTTTGTTTAAGTCGCCGAAGCTAAATTTTAACTGGAGGAGACAATCCTAAAGGTCCACCAGTGATCCGGTCGCTCCGCATCGGGTGCTGGCCTCGGATTGAACTGCCCACCGCCATGGGTTTGTAGCTTCGCTATTCGAGCCGCCCAGGCGCGGTCCATAGCGGCGGAATCGGTCTCGCGATTCACCACTACGGGATAGACGACGCCGTTTAATCGCATAACACCTGATTCGTCTTCTCCAACTTTGCCTGCCCAGTATTTTGTCGTGCACACCGAACAGCTGAGATAGAGTTCTCCCTCGGGAGTCGACATGCAGTTGAGGTTAATCGCATGGGGTCTTACTCCCGCCCAAATTTGAAGCTGACAAAGTGGTACGTCATTTGCGAACGACCAATCATTCACGGGTTCGCTCGCCCGTTCCCCAAATAGAAAACCACCAGGGGTGCGCTCGCAAGGACAAATTGATGAGTAGATTAGAAAGCCGGCAACAAGGGCAACTAACAAAGTGCCGCCAGCGGCGATGAGGATATTGCGTGATTTTCTGTCCGTTTCAGGAAGAGCTTCTGCATCAGTCATGGTCAGCACCTTTTTTATTTTCAATAGAGTATACGCCGATAGAACGTTCAGTTAAATAGAACTCAGTGCGAAAAAATAAACGAAAGTCACCGGCTGCGTCATAGTGTCGCGGCGACACAAAATCGAATACTTTTAGTGTAATATTGAATTCCTGATAAAGAGAGGAAAAAGAAGAGGACGAGACCATGATCCACGTAAGATACCTAGTATTTCTGATGATCGCGCCCATTGCAGTAGCCTTCGTCTGCTGGGCGGTTATAGTCGCCGTCTAGGTGACGCGACAATCCAAACGATAGCCTACGGCGTGCAAATTCTTACTCAATCGCATCGCTATTTGGTTCGCCATTCTCCAGCACAAATAACCTTCGTAATATGCCGCGCCATTCTCGGTACTGTTGCTCCATTGTCCCAGTTAGTCCGTGAACTTGAGAATTCAGTTCTAGAAAGGCGGGTGCAAGTTCGTTGTTGAAGCCAGCGGCGAGGTCGCTAAATTCTCGCTCAAATATTTTGCTCCACTTAAAACGGTCATAGCGCTGGCTAAGCGATAAGAAACCACTCGAGCCGCCATAGTCGCTCCTGCTTGCTTCCTGCTGCGACGTTTCGATCTCGGCGATCTGATCAATCGAATAACGACGCCATAAAACGTAGGCAGGCTGAATGTCGTTGTAGAGTGTTTGATAGTACTCATCTACAGTGTCGATAAAAAGATGATGACGGTACTTCATGTCGGCGACTCTAGCCATCATAGGGTCGTCGAGTGATGGCAGCCTGTCGACTATCAGCAGGCCATCCGCATTCTCTTTTATTGAACCTGAAAAGGTATCGGGCGATAGATCGCTTGCGTAGAGCAGGTCGGTAACGAGATTCAGATCGACAAGTGTCTGTTCGCCCAGGCTCGTTCTCACAGCAACGAGGTCGTTGGCAATGCGATTATAAATATCCTGAAAAGGGTCGATGAAATTTATGGCATCGAAAGTATTGTCCAGCGTAAATCTTGTAGACTCCGGGTACTCTTCCTGAATGCTCTGATCTGCATAGGTTTGGTTCAACCACTCTCGACCGCTGCTGTCGATTGCACGAATCTGCAGCTCAAGCGTCTCGCCATCTGATTGAATTATTTGTCCTTCAACGATGAGGTCGAGAGAGGGATCACTTTCTGGAATTACTCTGATAGCCCCCCATTGGCTGGAATCAACTAGAGTGTTCTTCAGAAGATGGGGAAGGAACTGTGTCTCCTTCTGAATGATCTCGTCGAATACCCAATCGCCTATTTCGTACTCTCCAGCTTCTTTCTGCTGAGTACCGAATACTTGCACACCTACTTCTAGCAATAAGTTCTCGGAAGGAATTTGAATCGCCTGAATTAGATTCACATCGCCAACTAGATTTAAGGGGCGCTCCACCGGTTCCGGTTCCGGTATCGTCAGTGCGCAAGCAGTCAGTAGCAATACTAAGCATACTGTCAGTATCCGAATACTCGATGTGTTCCTCGAAGTGTTCACTAGTCATCCAGCACGGTAGATAGATCGGCGCCAGACTGATTGCAAACTTGACCGCGGCTCAGGGTTTGAATGCAGTTAAATTCATCGCGCGGTGTCTCATATTTATTGAACGCTTGAATAAGGTTGAACGGCTCGCCGCCCTTGCTGTAGATGCTGGTAAGTAAGTTGAGCACTAGCTGGTTCGAAGACACTGTGAAACGATGCATGATGATAAGGTCATCAGGTAGCATGATCTGGAAGACTAGCTGTTGTCCATCCCAGCCGCATACCTCAACCCCGTGTTCGTTGGCGAATGTTTGCTTCAGCTCATACTCAACTCCGCAGATCAACGCCGCCTCGCCGTTACGCTCGATTCTTATTTCGTCTCGAGTCTGAACGATATCTAAGGTGCTTTGCCGGCTAATGTATTCCGCCAGCCGGGCCAAATCGACGATGTTCGCTCCGCGACCACGACTGCGTGGCAGGTTCACATTGCCTACGGAAATTGGCGGAGCCGACCGGATTCGTGACGAACCGGGTGAGGACTGTTGTCGCGCTACAGATTCTTGGC
>NVUL01000066.1 GCA_002401885.1 SAR86 cluster bacterium | reverse complement strand
CTTACCCTGCCGATGGCATTTATCATGCGGCGCAGCCCAGAAGATCACGGCTTGCACCCCGATGGAAAATCAGAAGAAGAGATGTTGCAGGGTCATGGAGCGGCAGCGAAAGCCGATTTCGAGAATTCCATGACGCGTGCCCAGGCGATGCGCACCTCTAGCTTCTACTTCTTGGTGCTCGCATTCGGCTTATTTCAAATTTCAATTACTGTCATGCTGCTTCAGACGATTCCGTTGATGACGGATGCGGGCTATTCGAGGCTTGTTGCCTCTACTATGATTTCGTTGGCGTCAGTTCCTGCTTTCCTTAGCAAACCCCTCTGGGGCATTCTCATCGACCGGTACAGTCCGCGAAAGCTAGCCGCTGTTGGTGCGGCGATCACCGGTAGCGCGGTGATGCTTATTGTCTTTAGCGTTGCGAATAAACTAGACCTTCTGGTCTATGTTGGGTTTCTGTCCATGGGTATTGGCTGGGGTGGTTTGTTACCCTTGCAAGAGGTGATATGGGCCACGTTCTTCGGGCGGCGCTATCTTGGCTCGGTGAGATCTACAGCCATGCCATTTACCTTTGGCATGTCGGCATTGGGGCCGGTATTGGTCGCTTACTACTACGATCAGTTTGGCAACTACGACCTCGCCTTGCTGGCGATTGCCCTCTGCAATATCGCCTCTGCCATTATGCTTTATCGCATGAAAAGTACGCCAGCCATGCAGAAAGCTTGAAACTGGACTGTGGCACTGCAGTTGAGCCAACACGGGGGGAAAGTGCGTAAATAACTAGTTTAATTGGCATTTTTTATGTGACAGCCCTCACACTTTCCGGCATCGAGCAGGTATTCTTCGGTCATCTGAATGAATATACAGATGTCTAATAGAAGAGCCGATTGGGTCCTTAACGATGTTTCAGACATTACAGTGTGGCATGCCAGACTTGAGAGTCACTAAGCCGAGTGGCTTGGCCTCGAGCCTGTTTTTTCATGTCTACAGTGGCACCAATGCCATTGGATTCGCACAGCTGAGCTCCCGTGCCGAGAACAATCACCGGCGATCGATCTCGCGGCGCGCGGCCTTTGATGATGCCGCACCCGGTGTTAGTTATTGCCTGAAGATAATTGAGGTTAGCCAAAATTATCGCAATAAGGGTATTGGCTCTGCTCTGTTAGATGAAGTTATCGGGTTCTGCAAAGACGAGCAGGTAGTGTCAATCTTTGGGGAGGCCAAGGGTGATTCTGAAGAGCTGCGTCGTTGGTATCAGGGCAAGGGCTTCGATCTGGATAGTGTAGACAACATCCAGCTTTCTTTCTAAAGCAACAGCAATTCAAATTTCTAACTCCTACTTCGAGCTATCCTTCTCTGTTCTAATTCTTAACAGGCTTTCGAGTTGTGGCTCGAGAATGGGCCATACATTGTCGAGGATCATCGACTGAGCCTCTGCGCGCGGATGAATACCATCGTTCTGCATTAGCTCAGGCTGCTGCACAATGCCCTCAATCAGGAACGGTACCAGAGGAAGCGATTTCTGCTTGGCGAGAGCCGAATAGGTCTCGAAGAAGGGAGTTGTATAGCGTGGTCCATAGTTTGGTGGAATCTGAATCCCGGTAAGAATAACCTCAGCGCCGTTGGCCGTAGCTAGATCGATCATCTTCGCGAGATTCTCGCGCATGAGGTTCAGCGGTAAACCGCGCAGGCCATCGTTGCCGCCTAACTCCAGTATCACTAGCTCCGGTTGATAGCTGTCCAGCATCGCAGGCAGTCGTGCCAAGCCACCGGTGGTGGTTTCGCCGCTTACGCTGCCATTGACTACTTCTACCGGCAATTCCGCCGAGAGCAGTTTAATCTGCAAGAGATTGACCCAGCCCTGCTCCTCTTCGATGCCATAGGACGCGCTCAGGCTGTCGCCGTAGACGAGGAGGGTCAGATTTTCATCTGCGGCCCAGCTGCTGCAATAGATCAAGCAGCTAAGGCAGAAAACGCATAGTCGAGTTAAACGCATGGTCGAATTAAAAGGGGTCTCATCGCATCAAAAGCATATGTGGTGGATTAATATGGTAAACCAGTACTATCTCGCCTGCGCAGGTGCCTGCGAGAACGAAAGTGATCTGGTTGAGACTGTATTCTATAGAGACGATTACCTATTGCAATCCATACTGGTCCGCCAAATTGGACTATAATCGCTGCCTGACACGAAGCGCTAAGAGACCCTGAGTACATGATTCGAATTGAAGACCTATGTAAGAGTGTAGATACCAGCGAGGGTCTGCTGACCATCCTGAAATCAATCAGCTTAAATATTGATGCTGGAGAAGCCGTAGCAATTGTAGGCGCATCCGGTTCCGGCAAGTCGACGCTGCTAGGCTTGATGGCCGGTCTCGACACAGCAACTTCTGGTGATGTGGTATTGGACGGGCAGAGTCTCAATGCTATGGATGAGGAGCAGCGCGCCATATTGCGTGGCAAACTCGTCGGATTTGTCTTTCAATCTTTCCAGCTCCTGCCTAGCCTCACCGCGTTAGAGAACGTAATGCTGCCTATCGAATTGAAAGGCGATGCACAGGCTAAAGAGAAGGCCAAGCGCCTGTTGTTGAGGGTGGGCTTGGAAGAGCGCGGACATCATTATCCGAATCAACTCTCCGGGGGTGAGCAGCAGCGCGTGGCTATCGCCCGTGCCTTCGCGACCGAGGCGCGAATATTATTCGCCGATGAGCCCACGGGAAATCTCGACACGGCGACCGGAGCTAAGATCGTAGAACTCTTGTTCGATCTGAATCGCGAATTCTCCACTACCCTAGTTCTGGTAACTCATGATGAGCTTCTCGCGCAAAAGTGTGATCGCATTGTCAGGCTAGTCGCAGGTGAAGCGGTAAGCGATGAGAAAACTAGTGCCAGAGATGAGGAAGTAGCGAGTGTCTGACGCAGTGACAGCAAGAAGCGGTGGTAATAAAACGTTCTCAACTCTCTTCGGGCTGGCTTTGCGCTTGTTATGGCGCGACTGGCGGGGCGGCGAGATTCGCCTGCTATTTATCGCCTTGGTTATGGCGGTAACTTCCGTGACCGGCATAGCACTCTTCACCGACCGGCTGGAGAAGGCCTTGCTGCTCGAATCCGCGAACATGCTCGCGGCAGATAGAGTATTGGGCAGCAGTCGACAGCCACCGGAAGAAATTCTAGCGGAGGCGGAATCCTTAGGGCTGCGCACCGCGCGGACTCTCTCGTTCACCTCCATGGCTTTCTCTGAGACTGGCAATATGTTGGTCTCAGCAAAAGCTGTGAGCGATACCTATCCGCTGCGCGGAGAAGTGATCATCGCCGATCAGCCTTTTATCCGCGGATATCCTATTCGGAGTGGTCCTCCTGCCGGCGAAGTGTGGCTGGAATCCAGGGCGCTACCCGCTCTAGGTATCGATGTGGGTGACTCTGTGTTTGTTGGCGAGGCAGAATTGACGGTTAGCAGGATCATTATTGCGGAACCGGATCGACAGGGCGGTATGATGGACAGCGCGGGGCCACGGCTCATGTTAAGCATGAATGATGTGGTACAGACCAACGTCGTGCAGCTCGGTAGTCGTGTTAGTTATCGCTACCTATTCGCGGGCGAAGAGCTAGAGACATTGGATTCGTTTAGCGAGTGGATCGGAGAAGAATACGACGGCGAATATCGGATACGGGATGTTCGCGATGAGAGTGAAGAGATTAGCGAGGCGCTGAACAGGGCTGAGAGCTTTCTGCTATTAGGGTCGCTTTTTGCCGTGCTTCTTGCGGGGGTGGCGATTGCATTGACCGCCAAGCGCTATAGCGAACGCCACTATGATTACGTGGCGATTCTAAAGACGTTTGGCTGCACTTCAAACGAGATTGGTGTTATCTATCTGGCTATTCAGTTGGTTCTGGTTTTCATTTCAATCGTAGTGGGTTGTATCCTCGGCTGGCTAGTGCATCATGTGATTCTGCGTCTTCTGCAGGCAGTCATAACGGTAGAACTTCCCCCAGCCGGATTCGAGCCCTTCGTTATTGGTTCGCTGACAGCTGTCATATGCTTGCTGTCATTCGCATTGCCGCCATTACTGGCTCTGCGCGCCACGCCGCCGCTGCGAGTATTGCGCAAAGATCTCGATCAGCAGAAGCTAGGTGCCAACGTGCCCTATGTCTTCGGCATTCTAGGCACTGTTTTTCTTGTGTATTGGTATAGCCAGAATCTGGTGCTCACGACGGTCTTGGTGACTGCGGTTGCGGCTATCGCGCTATTCCTCTCGGCAGTCTCATATCTATTGCTGCGCTCAAGTGGATCGGTTGGCATGAAGGCAGGCAGTGCCTGGAAGTTGGCCATGACCGCGGCGCGACGACGACGTAAACAGAATGTACTGCAGGTAATGGTGTTTTCCGTGACGATCATGTCGCTGTTAATTCTGACCTTGCTGCGCACGGATCTGATCGATGATTGGCAGGGGCAGCTACCCGAAAATACGCCAAACCATTTCATGATGAACATTACCGAATCGCAGATCGATGGGATCGAGAGCTTTTTTGCCGAAAATGGCGTCGACAGCAATGCGTTCTATCCGTTGATTAGCGCCAGAGTCATTTCAGTGAATGGTGAGATACCCGAACCGGAAGAAGAACTCGATGCGGATGAAGAGCGCAGCAGCATTACAGAGGGCGCTCAATCCGCGGAAGAAGACAGCCTCTACGATCGGGCGCGCAGTGAACTCGACGCCGCCACAGAGAATAACGAAGAAGCCGGTGCAGAGGCAGAAGAGCAGGAAGAGGGGCAGGTCCGAGGCCGATTAGGCCGCCGTCAGGTTACCTGGGCCGATGATTTGCCTCCCGACAATCTAATTACCGACGGTGCGTGGTGGGGAGAAGTTATTGATGCAGGCTATGTGTCTATTGAAGATGAGTATGCCGGTTGGCTAGATATTGAAATTGGCGATCGAGTGGAGTTCGAAATCAATCAACAGACTATCTTTGCTGAAGTGAGCAGCTTTCGCAGTGTGCGCTGGGACAATATGCAACCGAACTTCTTTATCATATTTTCGCCCGGGACCATCAATCACCTAGGTGCGACGTTCCTGTCGACGGCATTGATGGAGCGAGATCAAAAGATATTGCTCAATGATTTGGTTCGGCTCTTCCCTACGATGGTTGTTATAGAAATAGATGCATTGATTGAACAGGTACAGAACATTATCGCTCAGGTAACTTCGGCTATCGAATTGATCTCGGTGCTAGTGCTTGTGTGCGGTGCGCTTGTGTTATTGGCTTGTGTTAACGCTACACTCGATGAGCGCTTTCATGAGAACGCGATACTGCGCACACTAGGTGCCGGGAAGAGACTTATACTTAGTAGTCTCTTGATAGAATTTGCGAGTATTGGTGCTTTAGCGGGCATCATTGCAACCGTCGGTGCGGAGGCAAGTCTCTACTATCTCCAGGAGGAGGTGTTTGAACAGGAGTTCAATATGCACTACTGGGTATGGATAGCCGGACCGCTAATCGGCACGGTGCTTATCGCTGGTTTGGGCATGAACTCAACTCGAGAGGTCGTGAGTACGAGTCCTCTCAATGTACTGCGCAGGGTCGTATAGCCCTAGATCGGTACCACTGGCTGATGTGGGTGAATACTTGAGCACAGCCAGCGAAGCGTTATAATTGCAGGTAGAGCATGTTCCTGTGAATGGAAACATAAGTTGAAACGTAAGTTGAACGGTAACGAGTGTCATTCCTATGAATATTAGACGATTCACGCTTTTCCAGTTGGCAGCAGGCTTAGTGTTTTCGCTGTTTTCGAGCTCAATCTCTGCACAATCTCTCGCGGAGGTAACTGCCAGAGAATGCGTTCTTGGCGATTGCGCCGAGGGCAGAGGCAGGCTGGAGCTCACCACCCAATGGGGTAAGGGTGAGTATTTTGGAAATTTCAGGGATGGCGAGTTTCACGGCAGGGGTCGTCTCGAGGTTCCTATCTCGTTCATCGCCAAGGCCATCTATGAGGGCAATTTTGATAGGGGCATTCGCTCCGGCCGCGGTACCTATTGGAACGGAAACGGGAACCTGTATATCGGTCAGTGGCGAGACGACGAGCGTAATGGTCAGGGTTCTTACTTTATCGGCTTGGCCGAGTGGCGTGAGAACGAGCATAGTGAGTATTGGATGAAAGAGAATGTCGAAAACTATAGCGGTACTTTTGTCGACGATTTCTATCATGGTGAGGGCACCTATCGCTGGCCAGGTGGGCAAAAGTACGTAGGTAGGTTCTTTGCCAATGAGAAGCACGGCCATGGAACCTATTACTACGTCACGGGTTCGCCGCGACAGCAACTTTGGGACTTCGGCGATTTTGTTAGATAGCCTACCTACCTACGCACTTAATGCGTTAACACTTATTCCGAGCCTTTGGGCTGGAAGCAACGCCTGGAATTCAATATGGATCTTGAATCACTCCGCCGCGAGTACTTGCACGGCGGCCTAAGTCGCAATGAGCTTGCAGCAGATCCATTTGATCAGTTCTCTCTGTGGATGCAGCAGGCTATCGAGTTAGAGATTGGTGATCCTACTGCAATGACTATTGCTACTGTCTCGGCAGACGGCCAGCCTAGTCAGCGCATCGTATTACTCAAACACTTCGATGATAACGGCTTCGTTTTTTATACGAACTACGGTAGCCGTAAGGCAGATGAGCTAGGTACAAACTCCAAAATAAGCCTGCATTTCCCGTGGCATAACATCGATCGACAGGTAAAGGTCTGCGGTGAGGCTGTCAAGGTGAGTGCTGCAGAGTCGCTCAAGTACTTTGCGACCCGACCTAAGGAGAGTCAGATTGCTGCTATAGCCTCGCAGCAGAGTCGCGTCTTGACGTCGCGATCATTTCTGTTAAATCAATTCGAGTCTCTGAAACAAAAGTTTAGTAATGGTGAGATTCCGCTTCCGGACTTCTGGGGAGGCTATCGGGTCGAGCCGAAGGAAATCGAATTTTGGCAGGGTGGTGCGAATCGCTTGCATGACCGCTTTCGCTATCTTCTAAAGAACGACGCGAGTTGGTCCATCGATAGGCTCGCCCCTTAGCCAATCCCTTCTATTCGCGAGCTGTGCTAGCTCGCTTTCCACTTCCGCAGTTTCTTCTTTTCCAGTTGTTTCTTCAGCCTCGCATACTGCGGGATGCCGTTCCTGTACTTGGGGTAGTCCTCGCCCTGAATCAGCGGCGAGAGATACTCGCGCGCGGCATCGGTGATATGAAAGCCGTCACGACTTATATAGTTTCTGGGCATCATCTTCTCGACATTGGCAACATCTGAAAGCTTTGCCTCACCGATGCTCCAGCTGTACTTCTTGCCCTTGCCGCGAACGATCGCTGGCATTACGGCGTTCTTACCGGCCAATGCAAACTCGACCGCTGCTTCGCCAACGGCATAGGCCTGATCCACATCGGTTGCGGAGGCGATGTGTCTCGCTGCACGCTGCAGATAATCCGCCACCGCCCAATGGTATTTGTAGCCAAGCTCATCCTTAATCATCTTTGCAACGAAGGGTGCGACGCCACCGAGTTGTACGTGTCCAAAAGCGTCCTTGCCGCCAGCATCCGCTAGAAACGATCCATCCTTGTTCTGTGCGCCCTCTGACACCACGATGGCGCAGTAGCCATATTTTCTCACGCTAGATTTTACTTTGCGGATGAATTTTTCTTTGTTGAACGCGATTTCTGGAAAAAGGATGATATGTGGCGCGTCGCCTTCCTGTTCTGTCGCTAAACCTGCCGCGCCAGCGATCCAGCCTGCATGACGACCCATTACTTCCATGACGAAGACCTTCGTCGAAGAATCGCACATGGATGCAACGTCCAGGCCTGCCTCGCGGATAGAAACGGCGACGTATTTCGCCACCGATCCGAATCCCGGGGAATTGTCCGTTAGTGGCAAATCGTTATCGACGGTTTTCGGCACGCCGATGCAGGTAATTGGGTAGCCTTTCTCGAGGCTGAGCTGAGAAATTTTGTTGGCAGTATCCTGAGAATCGCCGCCACCGTTGTAAAGGAAATAGCGGATATTGTGGGCGACAAACACCTCCATAAGGCGTTCGTATTCTCGTTTGTTCTCGGCATAGGATTTCAGCTTGTAGCGACAAGAACCAAATGCGCCGGCAGGTGTTGAGCGAAGTGCAGCAATCGCATGCTTGGATTCTTTGCTGGTGTCGATGAGGTCTTCGTTCAGGGCGCCTACAATGCCATTTAGACCTGCATATACCTTTCCAATCTTGTCTTTGTTTTTTCGCGCAGTCTCGATGACGCCGCAGGCGCTAGCGTTGATAACGGAGGTGACCCCGCCCGACTGGGCGTAGAAAAGGTTAGCTTTGCTCATAGAATTTGTTCGCTTGTTAATTCCGGTGAAGACGTCAGTAATTGCGGGCGTCCGAGGAAGAGGCAGTTTACAAGCTGTGAGATAGTACTTCAATTGCTTGCCAGCTCTTATAGATTGATGCAACATTCGAAGCCCGATTCGGAACAGGTGAAACTCGTGCGATTGATAATTGGAATGTCTGGAGCCAGCGGCGCTATCTATGGGATACGGCTGCTGCAAGTTTTACAGCAGGAGTCGAACATAGAGACACACCTGATCATGTCGGATTCTGCCAAGCTAAACATCGCAGTGGAAACGGAGTGGTCGTCCAAGGATGTGCAGGCGATGGCCGATCATGTGCATTCGAACAAAGATATAGGCGCCACGATTGCTAGTGGATCGTTTAGGTCTGACGGAATGATCATTGCTCCCTGCTCCATAAAGACGCTGTCAGCGGTAGCGAATTGTTACGCAGACTCGCTTATAGTGCGTGCCGCCGATGTGATGTTGAAAGAGCGAAGGCGGCTGGTCTTGGTGCCACGAGAAACACCATTGCACACTGGGCACTGCGAACTACTCCTTCGTGCGAGCCAGAATGGCGCAATTATGGCGCCTCCCATGCCAGCACATTATATAAAACCACAGTCGGTTGATGATCTTGTGGATCATCATGTAGGCAGGGTGCTAGATCTTTTTGACATAGATCCGGGTTTAGTTAAGCGCTGGCAGGGAACACAGGGAAACGCAAACGATGGCTAAGGGTTTGTTCGATCTAAGTGGAAAGGTTGCGCTTATTACTGGCGGCAATAGCGGCATCGGCCTAGGCTTTGCTGAAGGTGTTGCGAAGCAGGGTGCAGATGTTTGCATCTGGGGTCGCAATACCGAGAAGAACGTCGCTGTTGTAGAGCGGCTCGGTGAATTTGGTACTAAAGTTCATGCCATATGCTGTGATGTGTCGATTGAGGCGGCAGTTGAGGAATCTTTCGCTGAAACACTGGAGGTGTTTGGGCGAGTGGATGGCTGTTTCGCCAATGCGGGGGTCGCTCGATCCGGCCGCTTTGAAGAATTCTCTACCGAAGATTGGCGTCATGTTATGGATGTGAATCTAGACGGTCTGTTCTACACGCTTCGCTGTGCCGCCAAGCATATGAAGCAGCGTGCAGAGGCTGGAGACCCGGGTGGTCGCTTAATCGGCACCTCATCTCTGGGTGCGTTGATGGGCATGGCGAGAGTGGAAGCCTATGGGGCAAGCAAGGGAGGCGTGATCTCGATGATGCAGGCATTGGCTGTCGAATACGCGCGCTGGGGAGTAACGGCCAACTCGATACTGCCGGGTCACATCGAAACCGCGATGACCGAAGATAATTATGCCAATGAGAAATTTGCCAATGCAATTTTGCCGCGGATTCCCGCACGTCGCTGGGGCGATAGATCGGATTTTGAAGGCATAGCGGCCTATCTGATGAGCGATGCCAGCAGCTATCACACCGGAGACAGCCTGCTGATCGATGGCGGATTCTTTCTCTACTAGGCTTCGGTGGTAGGTGTCAGTTGAGATGTTCAGGGGCAGGGCAGCGATCCGTTGCAGTCAGCCTTTTATCCCCAACCCTCTGAATTAACAATAAAAAAGGATTTTTCTCTTCTATTTGTGCTAGAGTGCCGCCACGTTTAGACACGGCTAGTCAGCGCTAAAGCCTGTTTCAGCAATATCTAGACGGTGCATCATACTTAGATAAGGTCACGTTACTGCGCCAAATCGCAGTCTGTAGACTTCTATTCAGCGAATCGCTTTTTGATCCGACTCGAATTACAAGTCGCCACCTCAATTCTGGCTGCTCGCCGTAAATCGCGAGTAACTACGAACTAGCTATCGAATGCACATCCGTGCAATAGAACTATTTTTTAAAAGTTTAAAGTTCGGAAAATCATAACGAGAAACCATCGAGCTTCCTCCTATTGTGGAGTAGGTAATGCGTTCTCGTTTCGAACAAATACAATGCTTCGGCATACTTACTAACTAAGAGAATTTGAATGACATTTAATACACTCGGGCTATCCGACACACTGTTGCAAGCTGTGCAACAAACTGGCTACACATCGCCAACACCAATTCAGCAACAAGCTATCCCAGAGATTCTGGCTGGCCGTGATGTGATGGCGGCGGCACAGACTGGCACGGGGAAAACCGCCGGATTTACATTGCCCTTGTTGCAATTGATAAGCGGACGTCCCAATCGAAATAGAAATAGCTTTCGTGCTCTGGTGTTAACACCGACTCGAGAATTAGCGGCTCAAATTGAAGACAGCATCCAGACTTATGGTACTCATGAGAACTTGAGATATGGCGTAGTCTTCGGTGGAGTAAATATTAATCCCCAGAAGAAGACACTGAATCGTGGCCTCGACATCTTAGTTGCTACGCCTGGCAGACTATTGGATCTGTATCAGCAGAAGTGTATAGACTTCCGAGATGTCGAAGTGCTGATTCTCGATGAGGCGGATCGAATGTTGGATATGGGTTTTATTCGCGATATTAAGAAAATAATGGCGCTGCTTCCGAAGCGGCGGCAGAACCTGATGTTCTCTGCGACATTCTCCGATGACATCCGAGTCCTGGCGAAGACGATCTGCAGCAATCCTGTAGAGATCGATGTCGCTCCGAGGAACTCCACAGTCGAAGCCATTTCACAGAAGATGTATTACGTGGACAAAGCTAGCAAGCCTAGTCTGCTAATCGAAATGATGCTGGCGAGCAATGATCAGACATTGGTGTTTAGTCGCACAAAGCACGGTGCAAACAACCTCGCCAAGAAACTAATCAAAGAAAACATAAAAGCCGCAGCTATCCACGGCAATAAGTCGCAGGCGCAGCGAACCAAAGCTCTCCGTGACTTCAAGCAGGGTGGGGTGCAGGTCTTGGTAGCGACAGATATTGCCGCTCGCGGTATCGATATTGAGCAACTCGCGCGGGTCATTAACTTCGATCTTCCACATGTGCCTGAGGATTATGTGCATCGCATCGGCCGAACTGGCAGGGCGGGAGCTACCGGACTGGCGATTTCTCTAGTCAGCGGTGAAGAGGGCAAGCAGCTGCGTGACATAGAACGCCTGATAAAGTTTGCAGTTCCCAGGGGAGATAGCGAGGAGTACACGTTTG
Organism: SAR86 cluster bacterium; assembly: GCA_002401885.1. Lineage (GTDB taxonomy): Bacteria > Pseudomonadota > Gammaproteobacteria > Pseudomonadales > Pseudohongiellaceae > UBA9145. The sequence continues at coordinate 15,724 of NVUL01000066.1, read as the reverse complement.
CTTTGGCGAATCCGGCACCCGCTAGCAAGAATAGCGAACCCAGCAGGAGGCCGGCTAACAATCAGCGGCCTCGTCGCAGACAGGGCGCGGCTGGAAAACCAGCCAACAAAGGTTCGTCTAGCGGGAAATGGAGATCATCGCGATCGAGGGCGGCAGCCTAGCTGCGATTACCCTGATGGTGGGGTATTCGCGATAGAGTTGCCTCACCAACAAACCGGGTAAAATTTGGGGCAAATCTGGGTAGTTTTGCTAGCTGTTTACAGATTGAGCTGCTGCAAGCTTGACTGACAAGGCAGTCAATGACAGTGTTAGTCTTACTCAACTACAACAATATCGCTATGTGAGGATGTCATGCTTACTCAAGGTACGGGCTTCGCCAGATACTCCAAATCACTCTGCTGGATCGTCGCATTCATCTGGTTGATACTTTCCATCTTGGCGTTTACCAGCGGCAGTGAAAGTTCCACAATCAATGGTTTCTTGTGGCTGGCGGGTGCAATAGCTTTTGCAGTTTCTGCTGGCCTTATTTCGAAGTCTGCGGATTCGGCTGAATCCAATTCGGCGGAAGAGTAAAGTCGCTCTTTAGCCGTCACCGCAGCTGTTCGTAGTGGAGAATAGCTACATCCTCGCGATATGCGATGATCTAAATCCAAACAGCTATTCCTCAATGGCGCCTCGAATAATCTCTAGCCTGCTAGTAATCTTCCCGTCCTGCTCGATTTCTGCTGCATGCAATAGGCTATCGATATTTTTCCCAATGTCATCGTTGCCGAATACACATTGCCGGCCTCTATTGAACGCCGATGTTAAGCTGGCTATTTGTTCCTGTTGATATTTCTCCGCCATCAATTCGTCTGCTTTTATCCTCTCCCGCAGGCTATCGAAATGCACGCTTGGGCTCGGGTTTAGTTTCATCCAAGCGCGCGCGCTTCTCAGCGGCTGCACAACATGAGAGCGCCATTCGATCGAGAGTTCGATGACACTTTGCAATAACTCCTTGTCTACCTCTCCGTAGGCCTTGCCGTGCCAAAAACAGAATAGAATCAAGTTCACGTCGAGCTGATAGGCATCCTGTAACTCGAGGCAGGCTGCGGCCACGCCCTCTCGGTTGTACAGTTCCAGGGAGAAGTTCCAGAATTTTTGAGGCTCGTTTGGCATTATTCGATTCAGTGGTGGCTTAGTACTCCTATGCTACCGAAGTTTTGTGCTATAAACAGCACTCCGCTAATCGAGCCCAGCCGCGCGAGAAATTCAATGCACGTACATATTTTAGGTATCTGCGGTACCTTCATGGGTAGCTTAGCCATAATTGCTAAACAGCTCGGATACCGCGTTAGCGGCAGCGATGCCAATGTCTATCCGCCAATGAGTACGCAATTGGAGGAGATGGGCATCGATTTGATGGAGGGGTTTCGGCCAGAACACCTCTATCCAGAGCCAGACCTAGTGATAATTGGCAACGCGCTATCTCGTGGGAATCCGGCCGTCGAGCACGTTTTGAACGCAGGTCTGAACTACACCTCAGGTCCGCAGTGGCTGTCACAGTACGTGCTTCATGATAGGTGGGTACTGGGAGTCGCAGGTACGCACGGGAAGACCAGCACTAGCGCCATGCTAACTTGGATACTCGAGAATGCGGGCATGAAGCCAGGTTATCTTATCGGTGGTGTAACGAATAATCTGCCGCGCTCGGCTGACATTGGTGATTCGGCATTCTTCGTCGTAGAAGCCGACGAGTACGATAGTGCCTTCTTCGACAAGCGTTCCAAGTTCGTTCACTACGCGCCCAGAACAGCAATCCTAAATAATCTTGAATTCGATCATGCAGATATCTTCGACAACCTCGAGGCCATCGAAAGGCAGTTTCATCATCTGGTTAGGACGGTTCCTGGCAATGGCCTGCTTATTTTTCCTCACGGCGAAGCCACGATCGAGATGGTATTGCGTATGGGCAGTTGGACGCCTAAACAACAGTTTGGTATCGCTGTACCCGAAGAAGTGTGCAAGAAGTTGGCCGCGAATGGCGGCGTGTTCTGGAATGCGAAACTCATCAACGGGCAGGGCTCGGAATTCGAACTATCAAAATATGGCCAGGGTTCTACCGGGGAAGTAATTAGCCGTACGCTCGTGGAGTGGGATGTTACCGGTGTGCATAATGTGAAGAACGGCATGGCTGCAATCGCCGCGGCTCATCATGTGGGGATCGATGTTGTTACAGCTGTAGAAGGACTACGGCAATACAAGGGCGTCAAACGACGCATGGAATTGCGCGGCGAAGTGGGGGGTGTAAAGATCTATGACGACTTTGCTCACCATCCTACGGCGATCATGACCACGCTGCAGGGTATCCACATGAAGCTGAAATTCGAGGCTGCAGAGTCGCGCCTGATTGCCGTAATCGAACCGCGATCGAACACTATGAAGCTGGGTATTCACCAGCAGCAATTGGTGGAGGCCTGTCAGAAAGCAGACATGGTTATCTGGCAGAAGCCAGAGAAGTCAGGGCTCGATTTCAATGCTCTCATCGCCGATAGCGCGGTGCCAGGATATGCGTTTTCTACTACGGATGAGATCGTCTCATTCGTAGAGGAGAACTCTATCAAAGGTGACAACATAGTGGTGATGAGCAACGGCAGCTTCGATGGCATCCATGAGAAATTATTGCGCGCCTTAGACCACAGCCCGACCGGGGCTTCTGGCTTTTGAGTATTTCGATGAGTAACTCCCAAGAGATACCACTGTTCCCGCTACAACTGGTCATGTTCCCAGGCGGGAGATTGGACCTGCAAATATTCGAGCGGCGCTATATTGACTTGGTTACACAGTGCATGCGAACAGAAACGGGCTTCGGCATCTGCTTGCTGAAGAAAGGAATGGAAACTGTCCAAGCTGGAACCCAGCAAACGATTCACCGCACGGGAACCTATGCGAACATCATAGATTGGGATCAACTGCCGAATGGACTGCTTGGGATAACCGTAGAGGGTAGTGCTAAATTCAATATCGAGGATTGCTGGCTGGCGGAGAGTGGCGTATTGACAGCCAATGTTGCATTCAGTGAGAACGACAGCGTTGGGAAGCAGACGATACCCATCGATGATGATTTCACCGCGCTGACGCAACTGTTACAAAATTTGGAGAGTCACCCCTTAGTCGAGCAGAAGAACCTGATAATCGACTATGACAATCTCTGGGATCTTGGATGGCGCCTCGCGGAATTGATTCCTGTAGAGAATGCGAAGAGGCAAGATTTGCTGGAGATGGACGACCCCTGGGAGAGAATCGAGAATATTGAACAACTCGTATCTGAGCTCGCCGACGAGTCCTAGGGAGTCCCTGATTTTGATAAACCTATGATGCCTCCTTAGAAAGGCGCTTATTATGCTGTCCAAACTTATTAATACCTCCGGCTGGACACACGAGCAATGGTTGGCCGCTTGCATTCTGGTGTTTGCCATCTTGTCCGTCGCCGTCGTTTTGCATCGCTTCTTGAAGTTGTTTCGAATGACTAAGAAAGCTAGTTACCAACCCAATCTGCGTCCACTCAGAAGGCGGCGATTTGGCGCCAAAGCAAAATCAGTAGATCAAGATGAATAAATCCTTTCTCCGCGTTATTCGACGATTTGTATTTCTTCTCCTGTGCGTCGTGGCAGTCTCGCATAGCTCCGCTATCATAATTCGTCACGATGTTGGGCCTGTGCGCTATGAGGTCAGGGAGAGTAATTATCCATCGGTGTTTTTCTTGGAGCGGCAGGGGAATCGAAAAGTCTGCGCTGCGACAATCATTCATCAGCAATGGGCACTAACCGCAGCGCATTGTGTGGAGCAAACGCTGCTCGGCAATACACTAGCCAATGGCCGTGATTTCGCCGTCATTGTCGCCGGTCAGGATAGGGAGATAGATGCTGTCATCATTCATCCCGAATTTGATTTGCAAGATGCTGCTGATGTGGATCTCGCTCTGCTGCGATTCAAGCAGGCTTCGGTTACGCCGCGGGCGATGCCATTACATTTGCAAGAATTGGAAGCTGACACGATCGTAACTCTACTCGGGTGGGGATACTTCGGCTTGGGAACAACGGGTAGGCAATACAATGATGGCAGTTTTCGTCTTGCTATGAATCGGATCACAGATGTGGATCACAGATTCAGGATACGATTCGATGATCCGCGGGATTTTGCCAGCCAAGCCTTGCCCCTAGAGGGAATGCCTAGCTTGGGTGATAGCGGTGGCCCTGCGTTACTCGAAAGCGAGAACGGCTTGTTTCTAGTGGGCATCACAGTTGGTGAGATTGAGGCAGACGACTTTTCGGAGGAAACTCAGGGAAGATACGGGGCTGTTGCAGTATACGAAAGCGTGACCATGCAGTTAGACTGGATCGAAGCGGTCATAGGTAGTTCGGCACCCTTCGATAGTTGATTGGCCATTTTTGGCTAGGGTACCTCGGAGCGCATTATCCAAAATAGATTGATGCTATTTAGTCACTAAATCCAGTCACTAAACCCGGCCACTCAAAAATAGAGGCAACAATGATCAAGAAAATTCTAATCTCTGTGGTTTTCCTTCTGCTGCTTGTCGGAGGCGGACTATTTTTCTATCTCGATTCCATCGTGAAGAGTGGAATAGAGGTGGTAGGTTCAAGTGTACTGGGCACTGCAGTGACCGTGGATAGTGTTTCACTATCACCGCTAAGCGGACAGGGCAGCATCTCTGGGCTGCGCGTCGAGAATCCCGAAGGCTTCGATTCGCAATATGCTTTTGAATTGGATTCGGTATTGATAAACATCAATGTGAATTCAGTATTCACGGATGCTGCGGAGATTGAGTCGATCATCATCATGCAGCCTATAATTACCTACGAGACCAAGATAACCAGCGACAATATTCGCACTCTCCTAGACAACCTTTCTGAAGGAGGTTCTGCGTCAAGCGATCCTGAAGCGTCAGATGATTCCGGGCAGCAGATTATCATTCGCGAGTTTCGAATGGTGGATGCGCAGCTGAACTTCGTGTCTGCTATAGTAAGCGCACCGATAACCCTTGCTGACATCGAGATTCGAGATATTGGAGCCGAAAACGGTACGGCCAGTGCGGCGAACGCCGTTCGCGTTGTCTTGCAGGAATTGGTTACTTCTATCTTAGGCGCCGACCTTCCCAGTCTCGATGAATTAAGAGAGTCTGTCGAGGATCGGATTCAGGATGGCGCACAACGCGTCGAAGAGGCGGTTGAGGATTTGGGAGGCAGACTCCGTAGTATCCTGAATTAATTCTGCAAGCCAGCCACAGACGTCGAAGGGGTGCTATTCGACGCCTGTGGCAGTGCAGTTATTATTAATTCCCGGCAGTAATCGATCTGTTCGACCGCTAAACCGATAGGCAACAAGCCCGACCCACTCTCTGACAGCTACTCTCAGCACCGAAAGATTCTCGGCGAACGAGAAATTAAGGCGAAGCAAATTTCCCTTCTGTGAATAATGATCGACAGGATAGGGCTGCACTATCCACTGTTCTTGGCAGAACACGCCAATCGATCGCGGCATATGAAATGCCGATGTAACCAATAGCCAATTCTCCTCATCTTTAGGTGTAACCAGCTCTTTGCTGTTTCTAGCATTCTCAGATGTGTTACGTGATTCGCTCTCATAGATGATTGCTCGTTCGGCAAGGCCCAGCTGATCGAACAAGATTTGCGCCATCTCCGCCTCTTTGAATTCCTGTTCGGTGACAGCGCCACTGCCGCCAGTGAACACGAGTTGGGCATTTGGATACAACCGGGCGAGATAGAGAAAATTCGTGAGTCGGTCCGCTCCGCCGCCAACTTCTGGCTGTTGCCAGATATTGGACATTCGCGGCGAGATAGCGCCGCCGAGAACGACGATGCCATCGATCTCACTCGGCAGTGCCGCATTAGTGGTGAATCGGTTCTCCAATGGCGCTATCAGCCATTCCCCAACGGGAAAGAAGCCGATGAGTACCAGCAGTAAAGCACAGCCAGCCAGCAGCGAACGAGAGATTCTTTGCCACTTCAGGATGCCGGCGACCCAGGCGGACACCCCGAGAATGACGATCAGGCTGTCCGGCGAAATCAGCGCCCAAATTATCTTCGAGGCCAGAAAGAATACTGTGTCCATAGAGGCTCTCGCCAATCGCTCAGGGAAGTGAAGGCATTGAATGCTAACCCAAAAAAGAGGCTAGCACATGGCTATTTTTATGGGTTAGGTACCTTAGCTTGTGGCGGCGAATTTGCTACTATCCGCTAACTGAATCAAATATAACCATTAGGAGTTAGCAATGACGATCCAAGTCGGAGACAAGGTTCCATCGGTAAATTTTAAGCATATGACGGCAGAGGGACCGGCAGACATAAGCAGTGAAGAAATATTCGCAGGCAAGAAGGTTGTGTTCATTGCCGTGCCTGGCGCATTCACTCCGGGTTGTTCCATGACCCACCTGCCTGGCTTCGTTGTGAACGCTGATGCCCTCAAGGCAAAAGGTGCAGATACTATCGCCTGTATGGCAGTGAACGATGCTTTCGTCATGGGTGCCTGGAGTCAGAATCAGAATGCCGAAGAGATACTGATGCTAGCGGACGGTAATGGCGATTTTACGAGCGCTATTGGCCTTGAACTCGATGCCAGTGGTTTCGGTATGGGTAAGCGTGCTCAGCGCTTCGGTATGATCGTTGAAGATGGCACGGTAACTTACCTAGGAGTTGAGGCTCCTGGCGAGATCAAGGTGAGCTCAGCTGAAACAATGCTCGAGCAACTCTAGGGTACCTCTGAATAATTCTATGGTTGCGATAGAATTAATCAGAGATACTTCGGCTTTTTGCATTCGGGAAATTTGAGGTGAGTCTCGCAGTAGTTACCTGCGCTGCTCATCTCAAATGCCTGAAGGGTTTTATATTCTGCATCTGCTTTTCTAATTTTTTCCAAGAAAATATTTAGACTACAAGACTAACTAAAAATACTGCAGCAAGAACGGACTGAATTAACGGAAGACTAACAATACTTATAAGGACGCCCCATGACAGCTGCCATTCAACAAGTCGAAATCACGCCTATGCGAAGTAAAATAGGTCTGTGGCTAGGACCGTTGGTATTCGTTCTAATGTTGCTGTTCGTCGATCTCGATCCCAGCAATCCGCTCGTGACTCGTATGGCCGCGGTGATATTGCTAATGGCGATATGGTGGATCACCGAGGCTATACCACTCTCCGCAACGGCACTACTTCCTATAGTACTATTTCCACTCATGGGAATTATGCGCGGGCGCCTTGTGCCTGCGGCGAATCAGATCGACTTCGAAACGGTTAGTATGCGCAACGGTTTAAGCCCCTCCGATCTGGATATCGCTTTTCCGAATGTGGCCGGCCAGTATATGGACTGGATTATACTGCTGTTTCTTGGCGGTTTTATCATTGCTACGGCAGTTGAGAAGTGGAACCTGCACAAACGTATCGCATTGAATATCTTGCGTGTCATCGGCGGTCAGCCACATCGACTCGTTCTAGGTTTCATGATTGCCACCGGCTTTCTCTCCATGTGGTTGTCGAACACCTCAACCGCGTTGATGATGATGCCAATGGGAATGTCGCTTATTCTTTTGTATGAGGAGTTAAATCGCGAGGCTGCAGCTAAAGGTGCCGTTATAGACAAACGCGCTGAAAATTTTCCACTCACGATACTATTGGGTATAGCCTATTCCGCTTCCATCGGGGGATTCGCGACACTGATAGGCACGCCCCCCAATGGCATTCTGGTGACGCAGTTGCCGCAGTTGTTTCCTTTGGCGCCCGAAATCACCTTCGCGTCCTGGATGGTATTTGCCTTGCCGATGAGTGCCACCTACATGTTGATAGCCTGGTTTGTTCTCACTCGATTTGTTTTCCCTCTGCCCCCTACGACGCCCTTTAGTGGGCGTGATTTTATTCGTAATGAAATTGCAAAACTCGGAGTGATGTCTCCCGAGGAAAAAAGAGTCGCGTTCGTATTCGCCAGTGCAGCCCTATTGTGGATGACGAGGAAGGAGCGTTTATTTGGGGCCGATGTTGATATATATGGATGGAGCCACTACTTGGATTCGTTCCTCGCATTCGTAGGTTCCGACCCAGTGGGTTATATGATCGATGACGGAACCGTTTCTATCGCGATGGCATTGCTGCTGTTCATCATTCCGGCAAGCAAGCAGGTGGGTGGTCGTCTCATGGATTGGGAAGATGCCAAAAAGGTGCCATGGGGCATTTTGTTACTATTCGGTGGCGGCTTGGCGCTCGCGAAAGGCTTCACAACGTCGGGCCTCGGCGTCTATATCGCAGGACAATTACAGTCGCTTCTCGGAGACGCTAGTCCTCTGGTTATTGTGATGAGCACAGTGGGATTTATCACTGCGCTCACGGAGGTAACGTCTAACACGGCGACAATTTCGCTGTCTCTGCCGATCATGGCTAGCTTGTCTCAGGCCATCGGAGTGCATCCGTTATTATTGCTCATTCCCACGACATTGGCCGCCTCCTGCGCATTTATGCTGCCTGTATCCACGCCGCCTAATGCAATCATCTACGGTTCCGGCAGGGTGCCGATAATGAAGATGGTGGTGGCAGGCATCTGGCTGGATATTCTTTCAGTGCTTCTGCTTACCGTTTTTGTCTACACATTGGGCCATTTAACGTTCGATGTGTTAGGCCCTTTTCCTGACTGGGCACTCCCGTAGCCTATTGATTATTAGTAATTAATTTCTATAAAATAGAAAAAAAGCGGGAATTTGTGTTGGCTACTTCTCCTTTATGCTATGTTTTGGCCTAACTGGAGAATCAAATTAAACACAACACAGAGAATCAGTGGTCTAGCCACTGAGGATGCACCGGGAAGATTCGCTTTGGAGCGGCTTGAAGGCAAAGAATATTGCCCCTAGACGAGATAATAATTAGTATTTGAATCCCTATGAACGGTAAGCAGATTGACAATAAAGCAGCGGTAGCTACCTGTCCCGCTGGCGATGACAAGTGCACGAATATTTCGGAGGTTAAACGCCTTCAGGAAGAGATCAAGCAGTTGGCGGCGCTAGTACGAACAGATGAGTTGACTCGCCTGTTTAACTTCCGCTACTTCAATCAGGCGCTTAGTCTGGAGATGGAGCGTACTCGTCGTTCCGGTCCACCCACCTGTCTGATAATGTTGGATTTGGATCATTTTAAAGCAATTAATGACGCTTACGGTCATGAGGCTGGGAATGTCGTGCTTGGTCATATTTCCAGTTTAATTAGGAAAACCGTACGTAGGTTGGATATTGCTTGTCGCTATGGTGGCGAGGAATTCACTATTATTCTTCCCGATACGACTCTGAGACAGGGGGTTCGCTTCGCAAATCGTCTCCGTTTGATTATCGAGAACTCGCCGACAAAGACCAGTGATGCGTTGTTGGGGATCGAGGCTAGCTTTGGTGTTGTTGTCTACACGAAGGGCGATCAATCGACGGAAAAAGAATTCGTGGAGAAGGTTGATTCTTTTCTCTACCTAGCCAAACAGGAAGGTCGCAACAAAGTCTGTCACACCAGCTTTAGTGACGAGGATAACAGCGGCTCAGCATCGAAGAAGCTCAAGATAGAAAGTACTGGCTCCGCCACTAGCTAAATTTCCCAGCGAATATTATGTTTTCGATTTTTCGATCATCTGTGCAAGATGGTGGAGAATTGCTGCGGTAGCACCCCAAATCCTGAACCGTTCAAATTGCAGCTCGAGAATTTTCCTCGCCCGATTGTCATAGTTCATAGATATGGAGTCGTAGGAGTCTGGATTCATCAGTAGGGAAAGAGGTGCATAGAAAATTTCTGCAACCTCGATAGGGCACGGTGCAAATTCCATATCCGGCTCTATAAGCCCGACGATGGGCGTGATCTGAAAGCCAGAGGGAAGTGCCATGTCGCCCAAGCGGCCTATGACCTCAACGTCGCCCTGTGCGAGACCAATTTCTTCCTCGCTCTCTCTCAGCGCCGTAGCGACCACATCCGAATCGATAGCCTCTTCTGAGCCTCCAGGTAGGCTGACCTGGCCCGCATGACTATTCAGGTTCTCTGAACGCACGGTGAGCACAATTTTGCTATTCTTGCCCGGCCTGTGTCGTGTTATAGGAATTAGTACCGAGGCTTTTCGTAGCGGAGTAGGGCGCTCGATCATCATCTTGTTAACAGAGTTATCGGGGTGAAAAATCGGATCTGGGTTATCGTTCTTGTTCCGAGAGAAATAGGCAAGCAAGTCATCGAATGCCTGTTGCGAGTTGTTTTCATCTCGGTTGTTCATTGTGCTGACCCTATGCGTTTAAGATGCTATCGGCAGAAATAAAAATGCCGACATAGTGTCGGCATTTTTACTAACTTTGAGAAAATTATTTATATTTCCAAGTGACTCCGAAAAACGCCCTTACAGGTTCGCCGGGGAAATAGCGATCGCCGGTGAAGGTTGTCCAATCTGCACGCTCCGCGTATTCCTCATCCGTTGCGTTTAGCACATTCAGATAGAAGGTCAGATCGTCATTAAACTGATACTGTGTTCGCCAGTTCAAGATGTCATGCCCTTCGTAGCTCTGTGTATTCTCAGGATTCGTGTAGTAGTCACCCATGTTAACCAGTTCGAGCTCTGTCATGATTGAGCTGGTTGGCCTCCACTGCAGGCGCAAATTACCAAACGTATTCGGCGCAGTATCTACATCGTTCCCGTTGATATCGATTCCACCGGATATCTGGGAATTTTCGTAGGTATGCTTAGCTAGGTTGAAGACACCTTGAATTGCAAGTGACTCGGTAATATCCAATCCCATGGCAAACTCGATACCTCGGTGCGAGGTATGGCTGTCATTGAGGTTTTCTCTAGCGCTGTTGGCAAAGATTTCGTTCTTCTTATCCATGAAATACCAGGAGGCAGTATAATTCCAGTTATCACCGGCGCCTTTCACTGCTACTTCATAGCTGTCTAGTTCTACAGAATCTAAACTCGCTACTGTCTGCGAGTTCTGCAAGCGATACAGCTCAGTAGCCTGCGGTGCGCGAAAACCTCGCTGTACTCTGAACTGCAGGTCATGGTCGTCATTAAGAGCATAGCTCAGACCTAGCTTTGGAGAGACGTTGGTAAAGCCGTCGTCTCTGTCAGCAGGGCGGTTATAACGACAACCGAAGCGGCAAGCCACGCCAAACTCGTCGGTGCGTCCGTCGATCATCTTGTTGTCATAGAAGTACTTCATGTTCTCTAGACGCAGACCCAGAGATAGTTCCCAGCCGTTGCCTAAGTCCTGCTCGTAGTTGATGAAGCCCGCAAGTTGGCGTATGTCGACGTCGAAGTCGTAGTGTCTTCCCTGTGGGATAGAGTTGCGCAGGAAGAATGATCCTTCAGTTGGATTTGGTTGCAACTGCTTGAGCGAGCCATCGGTATCTTCGATATCGAAGCCCATCGCAAGATTGGCGCCGCTATCAAGCTCCTTATACGCAGCAAATTGGAAGCCGATGCTGCGGTGCTCGGTGTCCTCGATAGGCTGTCCAGGCAAGAAATGCTGCATGAATGTCATATTCACTTCGCGGAAGTAAGGAGTCATCACCACTTCCCAGTCATCAACCTGTTGCGTGATCGTGGTCCAGACGCGGCCATTCACGCTATCGCGGAAGGCTTCAGGGTTTGGGTTAGTATCGCGTAGTGCGCTGTCTTCGAAGGCGTCGGTACCTGCAACAAACCCTGCCGTTTCCTGATTCAGGTTTATCATAGTAAAACCGCCGTCGAGATTGGCGCCATTTTTCGTGGTGTAGTTGTAAAGCCAGGAGACTTTCTGCTGATCTACACCGCTATCATCGCGGTAGCCTTCTTCACTAATACCGTTAACCATTAATAGCTGCTTGAAATTGCCGTAGTCGTGGCCAAATGAGCCTCGCAACCGTTGTGAACCACGAGGTCCCTGCTCGAGCATAACTTCGCCGGCATCGCCTGCTTTTGGTAACACCACATTGATCAAACCGTGTACGGCATTCGAGCCCCAGAATGCACTGCCTGGTCCGCGTATGACTTCAATGCTGGATGCATTCTCAGAATGCGTATCGAACATCTCGTTCACGTTGCAAAATCCGCTAGAGCGAACCGGTATGCCATTTTCCGCGACTAAGAAGGAGCCGCAGGCGCCTGCGCCGGTAAGCACGGCCGAGCGAATCGCAACGAGGCTCTCTTGCCCATTATTACGATGGATGCTCACGCCAGGAAGCCGGTTCAATGCTTCCTGTAAATGAGTGTGGTTGATTAAATCCAATTCCTGTTCGCCGAGCACAGAAACCGCTGCATTCACGTCAGCGAGGCCCGCTGATTTTCTGAGAATGGAAGTAACCTGGATTTCTTCGATGGCTTGTTGGCCATTTTGGGCCAGCGTGGGCGCAGCTGCCAGAGCAGTCGCAGCGGCTATGCTGGTAACTAGTAACGTACGAATCATTCTAAATCTCCGTTGTGTAAAACCTGTCATTCAACTTGCTACGCTCTGTGGCGATTCATTCAAGTGGAAAGGCACAGGTTTACGGTCCCTTGTTTTAAATTATGACCAATTCGAGGGTTAAGCCCTCGGCGGCTAGTAAGCCAGCTTCGTTTTCGGTCTTTATGGCGGCGGTTAGTCTAAAAGCCCGACAATATAGCACAGGTTATCGGCCTAATCCCCCGTCTTTACACCTCTTGGGTTTACCACGTACACTGGCTCTCGGATTTCGAGACAAGCCGCGTGGTATATGTGCTAGAGAGATGCCAGGCGTAGTTTGACAGGGAGGAATTGCTGCAGTGAAGACAAGAATTACAGAATTACTAGGTATCGAGCATCCTATCGTACAGGGGGGCATGCAATGGGTTGGGTTAGCCGAGCTCGCATCGGCTGTGTCTAATGCAGGGGGCCTGGGGATTGTGACTGGGCTCACGCAGCCTACACCCGAGGATCTTCTCAAGGAGATTGAGCGCTGCCAGTCGATGACCGACAAGCCATTCGGGGTCAATCTGACCATCCTGCCGACCATCAAGCCAGTTCCCTATGATGAATACGCTCAGGCAATCGTCGATTCTGGAGTAAAGATTGTCGAGACCGCGGGTCGCAACCCTGAGCCGTACCTGCCACTGTTTAAAGAGGCGGGTATTAAGGTTATTCACAAGTGCACCTCGATACGCCATTCATTGAAGGCCGAAAAAATCGGCTGTGATGCAGTGAGCGTTGATGGCTTTGAGTGTGCCGGTCATCCTGGCGAAGATGACGTCACCAATATGATTCTTCTCCCACTCGCTGCGCGAAGATTGAAGATACCTTTTCTTGCCTCAGGCGGTTTGGGGGATGGAAGAGGCTTAGCTGCCGCGCTAGCGATGGGCGCCGATGGTATCAATATGGGGACGCGCTTCATGGTTACAAAGGAAGCGCCTATTCATGACAATGTAAAACAGAAGATGATCGAAGCAACAGAATTGGATACGGCGCTCATCTATCGCTCTTTGCGAAACACGGCACGCGTTTTCAAGAACAGTGTTGCAGAAAAAGTTGTAGAAATAGAGTCTCGCACTGGCGAAACAAAATTTGAAGATATTCAACCTCTGGTACAAGGTGTAAAGGGCAGAGAGCTATTTGATGGGGGTGATCTGGATAAAGGAATTTGGTCTGCCGGGATGATCGTGGGTTTAATAGACGATAACCCTAGCTGCGAGGAATTAGTAACGAGGATAGTTGCCGAAGCTGAGGACATCCTTTCAAATCGTCTTAGAGAAATGATTTCTGGTTAGTTCGCTGTAGACAGATAGTTACAAGTCAAATTAGAAGGAAGCCAAAAGAATATGCAAATTAAAGACAAGGTTATCGTAGTAACTGGCGGAGCAAGTGGCATAGGGAAATCACTATGTGAAAGATTTTCCAGGGATGGCGCTAAGGCAATCGTTGTATCAGATATTAATCAGGATGGTATCGATGCCACGGTCGCGGATATTTCTGCGAGCACGCAGGCGCTGGGAGTTAAGACAGACGTTGGTGACGAGAAAGACGTCAGCGCCTTGGTGAGTAAGGCGATTGAAAAATTCGGCCAGATCGATTTATTTTGTTCCAACGCAGGAATATTTACCGCTGGCGGGGAGAATGTTAGTACGGACGCCTGGCAATCGATCTGGGATATCAATGTCATGTCCCATGTATTTGCAGCTCGTGCAGTTCTGCCTAGCATGCTGGAACGTGGCGAAGGCTATTTCTTGAACACTTCTTCTGCAGCGGGACTATTGAGTCAGGTTGGCTCGGCTCCTTATTCCGTCACGAAGCATGCCGCGATCGGCTTCGCAGAATGGCTTTCGATCACCTATGGCAACCGTGGAATTAAGGTATCGGTGCTCTGCCCGCAGGCCGTGCGTACCGCAATGACGGCTGGTGGAGACGGCGGAGTCGCAGGTCTCGATGGCATGTTGGAGCCGGACAAGCTAGCGGATACGGTAGTGGAGACCCTAGAAGAGGAGCGCTTCCTTTGTCTGCCTCACCCTGAAGTATTGACCTATATGCGCAGGAAGACAGACGACTACGACCGCTGGCTAGGTGGCATGCGCCGCCTGCAGGGCCAATTCGAGGAAGTCTATAAGAAGAGGGAAGATTCTCAGGACGATTAGTTCGCAGATTCGGAGGCTAGAGATGAGAAGGCTAATAACGTTATTTATTTTCTGTTGCAGTTTGCTCCCCATGACGATACAGGCTCAGGAACGCATAACATTGCAGGACGGCACAGTGTTGAATGTTTTTCTTGTTGCTTCAGAAAACGAAAGCAATCAGCGCCACCCCCTAGTCATCCTCATGGGCGGTGGGCCAGGCAACGCATCGATATCACAAGATACCTCACGTTGGCTGGGTAGCGGTTTCGCGGAAAGAGGGTGGATGGTTGCGGTACCTATCTCGCCAAACAATCGTTCCTTTCGAGGCGGAGCTAACAATGTACTCATTTCAGAGTTGATAATCGAATTGCAGAAGCGGGATGATGTTGCGCAAGGCAAGGTGTTGCTGGCGGGTGTGTCTAACGGAGGAATGTCGGCATTGGAGATTGCACGGCGCAACCCGCAGAAATATTTCGGAGTGGCGGCAGTCCCGGCAATATCCAGCGCGGACACAGACAATGAAGCATTAAAGGGCTTTCCTGTTTATCTGCGCATCGGTGGCGCCGATCAATTAGATTGGGCAGATCGCTTCGATGAGACAGTAGCCAGCCTTACTGACGCAGGCGTTGTCCTGAACGCAGATGTGCTTGCTGGTGCGCCGCATATGTTTAGAATGGAATGGGAGTCGCTGGGAAGCTGGTTAGAAGAAATACGACGTAATCCATTTATTACAGTGAAATATTAGTCAAAGAGAAGTTAAACAATAGTAGAGCTACTCAGATATAACCTACAAATTGATTCATGGAGAATAATATGAATATTAGAAAATTGACCACGACACTGACCCTGCTTGGCCTCGCTGTATTTTCTGGCTCTAGTTTTGCGGGACCGCCAGCGACAGTTGCAGACGTAGCCTGGATGACTGGCAATTGGGCCGGAAACTTGGGTCCGAATCAACTAGAAGAGAACTGGATTATGGGAGAGGCGGGTTCAATTGCTGCCATGGTAAGAATGACTGGAGACGACGCAACCAGCATGTTTGAGATGATCACTATTGAAGAGGTAGACGGCTCTCTTGTTCTGCACATTCAGCAGTGGGATCCGGGCATGG
>NVUL01000065.1 GCA_002401885.1 SAR86 cluster bacterium | reverse complement strand
AGTTAGATATTCCCGCCGTCACCCTATTTCCATCGCCAGATGACGGGACGAAGACCCTAGACGGCAGAGAGGCCTACAATAGCAATGGCCTGGTTCAGCGGGCCATTCGGGCGTTAAAGGAGAACTTCCCCCAGCTCGGCGTAATTACCGACGTTGCCTTGGACCCCTATACGACTCATGGTCAAGACGGCATCATAGATGCCAGCGGTTATGTACTCAACGACGAGACCGTCGAAGTACTCAAACAGCAGGCGCTCTCACACTCCCTGGCCGGCGCCGATATAGTCGCTCCCTCGGACATGATGGATGGGCGCGTTGCTGCAATTCGCAGCATTCTCGAAGAAAATGATCAGATCTACACCCGAATTCTAGCCTATTCTGCTAAATTCGCCTCCAGCTACTATGGTCCTTTCCGCGATGCCGTAGGATCCAGCAGTAATCTGGCCGGAGGCAACAAATACAGCTATCAGATGGATATCGCTAACAGCGATGAGGCTCTTCAAGAAGTTGCACTGGATCTAGCCGAAGGCGCCGATATGGTGATGGTAAAGCCGGGCATGCCGTATCTGGATATCGTAAGCCGAGTGAAACGCGAATTCGGCGCACCAACCTTCGTCTATCAAGTAAGCGGAGAGTATTCTATGCATATGGCAGCAGCACAGAATGGCTGGCTAGATGAGGAGGCAGTAGCCATGGAATCCTTGATCGCCATCAAACGCGCAGGCGCAGACGCGATTCTTACCTATTTCGCGAAGACTGCAGCCCGCCTACTGAAGGGCTGAACTATCTGAAAAGTATTGATAGCAAATTCGAGCTGCCACTTGAAACCTAAATTTTTGCCCTTATCATAGGCACCACGCGAGCATGTAATCGAGCACTTCAGTCTGACAGACTCCTCATTTACGACTCTGAATACCCAAATAGCTTAATACAAGGAAACCTCCTATGAGCGACAATATCGTTCACACTTCTGACAGCAGTTTCGAAGCTGACGTACTTCAAGCCGAAGGCCCCGTCTTAGTTGATTTCTGGGCGGAGTGGTGTGGCCCCTGCAAGATGATTGCGCCCGTACTCGAAGAGCTAGCCGGCGAATACGACGGCAAGCTGAAGATATGCAAGATGGATGTCGATGCCAACGTCGAAACCGCACCAAAATATGGCGTACGAGGTATTCCTACGCTGATCGTTTTCAACAACGGTGACGTAGCCGGCACAAAGGTTGGCGCATTGTCTAAATCACAGCTTTCCGCTTTTATTGACAGCGTGATTTAAATTGCGTTTAATGTGGCATCTCGATTATCTCGAGATGCCACAAGATGTGACCAAGCCGGATCAATTCAACATAGAAATTGATCGATCAATCTACCAAAACCTAATACTAAACAGCAAATACCCTGATTCTTAATCACGACTCGCCGGATGCTAGTCCGATATCCTGAATCAAAATTAAACGACAATAAAACCCACCTCGTTCTATCGACTAGTATTTACAGGTGGACATAATGAAAAAGTAGGTCTATATTGCGGAAAAGTTGAAGCTGAAAACAAATCGTTGACCATTTAAGCATTCGAACAGATAGCCAAAGAGCTACAGTCAACAAACAAACTAACTACCGATAGTAAACGCAAGTGATGCAATCGATATCACCGCAAATGACCTTACGTAATGGTCAGTGGTTAGCAGCATAAAACGACAATCTCCGCCTTACACACAATCCAAAACTTAAACCCAAATCCTTAACGAAATTCCTAATTAATACTACATTATCTATGACTCTTAGATGTGCGTGCCAATAATAATTTGGACGGCCCGATTACATCTGACATAAATCAGCTAACCCAACCTAGACACTCCTAACCTCACAAGAAGATCCAAACACATGAACCTAACCGAATTAAAACAAAAGCCAATCGCCGAACTTTTAGCTACTGCCCGCGAAATGGGATTGGACAATGTTTCGAGAACTCGCAAGCAGGACATCATCTTCGTCTTACTCAAGAAGCATGCGAAGAGCGGAGAAGATATTAGTGGCGATGGAGTGTTGGAAATATTACAGGATGGGTTCGGCTTCCTGCGCTCGGCGGACTCTTCGTATCTGGCAGGGCCGGATGATATCTACGTATCGCCTAGTCAGATAAGACGCTTCAATCTTCGTACCGGCGACACTGTCGCGGGAAAGATCAGACCGCCTAAAGACGGCGAGCGTTATTTTGCACTACTAAAGATTCATGAAATTAATTTCAGTAGCCCTGAAGAATCCAAGAACAAAATCCTTTTCGAAAACCTCACTCCCCTCTTTCCAGACGACAGACTAACTCTTGAAGTCGGCAACGGCAGCACGGAAGATCTCAGCGCCAGGGTCATCGATTTGTCTGCCCCCATCGGCAAAGGGCAGCGCGGCCTCATTGTTTCACCCCCAAAGGCAGGTAAAACATTAATTCTGCAGAACATGGCACAGTCCATTGCCAAGAATAACCCTGAATGTAGGCTCATCGTTCTTCTAATCGACGAACGGCCAGAGGAAGTAACAGAGATGCAGCGCTCGGTGCGCGGAGAAGTTGTCGCCAGTACATTCGATGAACCACCTGCGAGGCACGTACAAGTGGCAGAGATGGTGATCGAGAAGGCTAAGCGCCTGGTCGAGCACAAGGAAGACGTAATCATCTTGTTAGATTCGATTACGCGTCTTGCGAGGGCGTACAACACAATTATCCCATCCTCCGGAAAAGTCTTAACCGGTGGTGTTGATGCGCACGCGCTAGAACGTCCGAAGCGATTCTTCGGCGCAGCAAGAAATTTGGAAGAAGGTGGCAGCCTCACTATTATCGCTACCGCGTTGGTCGAGACCGGCTCGAAGATGGACGAAGTAATCTACGAAGAATTTAAGGGCACGGGTAATATGGAATTGCATCTCGATCGAAAGATCGCAGAGAAGCGAGTCTACCCTGCCATCAATGTGCGTCGATCTGGTACGCGCCGTGAAGAATTGCTAACCTCCGAAGAAGAATTGCAACGCATGTGGATTCTGCGCAAGCTGCTTACCTCGATGGAAGATGTGGCGGCGACCGAATTCATTATCGACAAACTGAAAGAGACGAAGACTAATGAAGAGTTCTTCAATTCGATGAAGCGGAAATAATTCGCTCTTGCCATATCCCCCTATCAACCTGTTAGCAAGGTAAACGGCCAGCCATGTCATTTAGAGATTTGCGCGACTTCATAGAGCTTCTTGAGAAAGAGGGTGAGCTCAAGCGAATCCAGACAGAAGTCGATCCTTATCTAGAAGTTACCGAGATAAGCGATCGCACGTTGCGCAGCAATGGCCCTGCCCTACTCTTTGAAAACCTCAAAGGCTCTAAGATCCCGATGCTTACCAATTTATTTGGTAACACACGGCGCATCGCTCTGGCCATGGGACAGGAAGATATAGAGGGTCTTAGAGACGTAGGCAAACTATTAGCCTTCCTTAAAGAGCCCGAGCCGCCGAGGGGATGGAAACACCTTTGGGAGACACTGCCTAGTTACAAGAACGTGCTGAACATGCCCGCCAATGTGCGCAAGTCTGCACCCTGCCAGGAAGTGGTCATCGTTGGTGATGACATCGACCTGAATTTTCTACCCATCCAGACGTGTTGGCCGGGGGATGTAGCGCCTCTCGTTACGTGGCCGCTGGTTATAACTAAGGGCCCCGAGAAAGAGCGACAGAACCTCGGCATCTACCGTATGCAATTAGCGGGTCCCAATAAACTTATTATGCGCTGGCTCTCGCATCGTGGCGGCGCGCTCGATTTCCGTGAATGGCAACAGGCACATCCGGGCGAGGCCTTCCCCGTTTCAATCGCTATCGGTGCCGATCCTGCCACTATCTTAGCAACTGTTACTCCCGTGCCCGACACCTTGTCTGAATATGCCTTCGCCGGCTTACTGCGCGGCAGTAAGACTGATGTTGTCAAGTCGCGAACGAATGACTTGCAAGTACCTGCCAGTGCGGAGTTCGTCTTAGAGGGCGTCATCGAACCTGGCGAGATGGCCGACGAGGGGCCGTATGGCGACCACACTGGCTACTATAACGAGGTCGAAAAATTTCCGGTGTTTACGGTGACTTGCATCACCCATCGCAAAAATCCAATCTATCACAGCACCTATACGGGCCGACCGCCAGACGAGCCTGCGATGCTCGGCGTCGCATTGAACGAAGTCTTCGTACCCCTTCTACAAAAACAATTTCCAGAGATCGTCGATTTCTATCTGCCGCCGGAAGGCTGCTCCTACCGGCTTGCGGTAGTTAGCATGAAGAAGCAGTATCCCGGTCATGCCAAGCGAGTGATGATGGGCGTGTGGTCGTTTCTACGTCAGTTCATGTATACCAAGTTTGTTATCGTGGTAGACGACGATGTAAATATTCGAAGCTGGGATGATGTGATCTGGGCGGTAACGACTCGCATGGATCCCATTCGCGACACGGTGCTCATTGACAACACACCGATCGACTACCTAGATTTTGCATCTCCTGTATCAGGCCTTGGCTCGAAGATGGGCATGGATGCAACGAACAAGATAGAAGGCGAGACAACGCGTAAATGGGGCGACACCATCGCCATGAGTGACGAGGTGAAAGCCCGAGTCGATAAAATGTGGCAAGAACTCGGCATCGACAGCAAAGAGAGTTAACTCTATCATTACTGCACCCTTGTCCGAGATGTGAACCATTAGGAAGCCCGAACCATGAATAAATTATTGCTGCGACGCCTAGTAATAAGCACTCTCTTAATGCTCGCTCTAAGCTCTGTCAAAGCTGGCCTCGCTCAGGAAGATGTCATCGGCCTCGAAGGAACTAACTGGCAACTGCTGAACATGAAGGTATTGGGCGGATTCCTGTTCACGCCGAAGGACCCAAGTCTATACCGTCTAAATTTCCGGACTGAAAACAGGCTCACTGGCACGTCAGACTGCAACACCATCACCGGCTCCTATTTCCAAGAGAGCACCGGCTTTCGTTTCGACCCTTTCGTTTCCACGCGCAAACTCTGCTCACCAGGTTCGCTTCATAACAACCTAGTCTTGATTCTGAAAAATGTAAACGCGATCGAATTTCGCGACGGGATGATGTACATGACGAATGGGTATGACGGAGTGGAATTGGAATTCGAGGAGCGCGGATTCTAATACGAAACAAACGCATAGACATTCCTCATTACTATCTAGGCTTTGTCCAGGGCTTTCGGCATTGGAAGGCTCGGTAGCTCGGCACCAATTCCATGTACAAATTTCTCTTGATGTTCGTCAGCAAGTTTCTCTTCGCCGAGACACTTTAATAGTCTGGCGAGCTCTCCGTGAGCCTCTGCAGCGGGAGCGACTTCGAGACTAGTCTCAAAATATTCTCTAGCCTTTCCCCAGAGTTCGTTGCGCATCGCTAGTCTTCCCAACGCAACTAATAGGCTCGCGCTTCCCGGCCTGTTCTGAATCCAACTCTCTGCTATTAACAGCTGTCGATGCGGGGTGCCAAAGTCAAACTCGCCGTAGCGCTTAATGAGTTCGTCACTCCAACTCTTATTCAGAGCAACTTCTATGGCCTTACCTGCCTGTTCTTTCTGATCGAGCTTAAACAGTATCTCGGCATAGTGTTTAACAATTCTCTCATCCTGCTTGTAAGAGGCAGGACCTTTCTTCCAGGCCTTCTCTAGCTGCGCGCCGATCTCCGTGTCGCTGAAATCTACTCTCTGATTGCTTGTCCGGTATAGGTTTTCCATAAAGATTCGAACCCGAATTAACTCGGCCTCTTCCTGATCGATTACGCTATTTTTTTCAAGGGCCGGCAACAGCTTTTCTAGTTGCTCCCAATCGCTGAGCTTCAGATAGACTTCTTTCAGAAGTTGCAGCAGGGACGCGTCGTTCAGTGAACTGGTTTTCATCTGCTGTAGTACGGCCACGCACTGTTCCAGTTGATTGGACTTGAACAGGAGTTGCGCCTTGAGCGAGTTGATAGTGGAGCGTGCAGCCGGGTATTTTTGCTCGGCAGTTTCCAGACAATTCAGCCACACCTCTCTATTCCCTTGCTGATGTGCTGCGTAGGCCGCGGCTAGATAATTCACGACACTCGCATCGGAATCCTTCATGCCCTTCTTAAGGAGGTTATAGCTAGATTCCCAACTTCCGCGCGTGAAATACAGCAAACCCTCGATCGTCTTGCTTCTGCTCTTCGCTCTCAAGTGTTCTTTGTAATTTCTCCCGAAGCGAATAAGGTGCCAGGGATTAATCCAGCGAAACACCATAAGGATAAGTTTAATAACAAGATAGAGAACGATCACAGCAACGAGCAGGGCAAACAGGCTGGTCTCAAAAGTAGTGTTGCCGAAGGCAATTAGCAGGTAGCCGGGGTCACCAGGGAATCCAAGATAGAGACTGACCAGAAGCGCCAGAACGATTGCGAGAAGACTAAAGAGGTATAACTTGACCATAAACTAATCTACCGCTCGCTTGCTGCGAGCTGATTGATCAGTGACAGGGATTGACTCAAGACCGGCAACAGAGGGTCGATGTCGATTGCGCGAAGTTGATTCAGTTCGGTCTTCAACGCCTGCCCCTGAATTGAATTGGTAACGGCATAGCGTTGAAACCAGTCCTGACTCTTTGCCATGGCCTGCTGATACAAGCTGTTGTCGCGCATCAACAGAGCGAGCTGTGCCTGCTCGAGCATAAGCCGTAGATTCTGTTTAATGAGATCGTCCTGCCCGGGAGCCAACATGGCTTCCGGCGTTTCTTCCCACTCGCGCCAGACAAATATTGAGCCTAGAAATTCGAAGCTGGATTCTAGCAAGCTGTTCGCATCGCTACCTAGTTGCAGCGGCTGCGATTCAGCGTTGCGCCGATTTTCAAATTCAGTGCGCATGGTATTGAGCAGGTCGATGTTCTCCATTTCTGCGAGCAGGCTGTCCAAGCGCAGATAGATGCCTTCACGATCCAGAACCTCGATATTTCTTAGCTTTTGTAGATCGCCTGCAATCGCCTGTCGCACGGCAAACACACTCGAACTTCCAGAATCCAACAACGCCTGATCCGCAATCTCTAATTGGGAGATCGCGGTAACCACGTCGCCCTCCAGCATTAACTTCTGATTAGCTATTCCAACTAGATATTGCCCCTCGAGAATCTTCCAGGCTCGATCCGTCGCATTGTTCGTCAGCAACTGTGCGGCTTGAAGATCTGCGAGCTGTGCCGTGAGCCGATCGATTTCCTCAGATAGTGCCGATTCCAGCTCTCGTACTGAAGAATCATCGAATTCGATTGGCTCAGGAGTGGCAAGCTGCGCCCGCTCTATCTGTCTCAGTTGCGTGCTCTGTGTCGCCAGGCTCTGATTCAGACGCTGATTTTCGAGCTCAAATTCGGCCAATTTCGATTGCAGGGAAATTTGCTGATAGGCGAGGAACAACACGCCGGCGACAATGGGTAACAGGATGATGGTAACTACTGCGAATCGCCGCCTCGTCGTCTGCTGCTTTCGAGTCGACCGGCTGCTGGCCTTGGACGCATTGCTCTTGGATATCTCGTCCAGAATTTTGGGTGTTTCTGACTGCTCTGTCACTGTACTACCTTCTAGGTCGTGAGCTTGAGTATAGCTTACTCTTGATTAATGCCGAGTTCACCCAGCGCGCTTACAAAACTTAATGGATCGGCGCCGCTGGCATTGTGCACCTGCTGGTATCCAGCCTTTTCCGCCTGCCGTCCAACTCTTTCTGAGGGAACTATTAGTTTCAGTTGCTGCAACATCTTTCTATTATCGGCCAGTAGATGTGTCAATCTATCCAGTGATTCACCGCTGCTTACCGTTAGGACATTGACACCAGCTTTCTGCAATCTATTGCAAAAGTCTGCGCTCGTGTAATCTACTGGAGTACGGCTGTAGGCCTCCAGATAATCGACAATGGCACCGCGCTCGCGCAAAGTGTCAGCCAATAGTTCTCGGCCTCCCTGCCCACGCACAATACCAACCTTCCTCCCACTAACATCTGAAAGCGCAGACAGACGCAGTATGTCTTCGCTGGTCATGCCGCTACTTGGCTGAATTACTTCGCAGGCGAGTCGCTCTCGAGCCGCCTCTGCCGTCGTTGGTCCAACTGCGATAACATCGACACCGATTGGGAATTGCGGCCAGAAGTTGTTGATTACTTCGCCGCCAAAGCTGACGGCATTGTTACTAACGAAGATGAGAGATTGATAGCTGTCTAGCTGCAGAATTTTGTCTTTTAGATCTTGAATGGCTTGTGCATCGGCTAGAGCTTTGATCTCGATTAGGGGAAGCGATAGAGCCTTAGCTCCGTCAGACTCGATTGCCCTCTGCATACTATCGGCCTGATTCGAGGGGCGAGTAATTAGGACAGTGAGTCCAGATAAGGGTTTAGGATTCATCAATTAAGCTTACTCTTAGCTTTCTCTTCACTATCTATTAGTCTCGCAAGGCGCTTAGTATTTCTTCCGCTCCCTGAGACAAAAGATCTTCGGCAACAGTAAGGCCTAGCTGTTCCGCATGATGACGGTCGCCGCGAATCTCGCTGCGGATTATCTGTGTCCCTTCCAAGTTTCCAACTAAGGCGCGCAGATGCAACTCCTCGCCATAGAGCTCGGCGAAGCTCGCGATCGGCACCTGGCAACCGCCTTGCAGGCGTGCATTCACTGCCCGCTCGGCAACTACCCTACACGCCGTATCTGCATCGTGGAGACAATCGAGCAGTTTCAGAGTTTCGATATCTTGGGTGCGACATTCGATACCGACCGCTCCCTGACCTCCTGCAGGAAGGCAGTCATCGAAAGAAATACTTTCACGGATACGCTCGGTGAGCTCCAAGCGTTTTAAACCAGCTGCCGCAAGAATGATCGCGTCGTAGCCACCAGCATCTAACTTCGACAGTCGTGTTCCTACATTGCCACGTAGATCGGCGATCTTCAAATCGGGACGTAGTTCCCGCAGCTGACACTGGCGACGAAAACTCGAGGTGCCTACCGTTGCGCCCTGAGGCAAGTCAGCCAATTTTCCGTAGTTGTTTGAAACAAAGGCATCGGCGGGGTCTTCGCGCTCACAGATGACCGCTAGGCCGAGGCCTTCAGGAAATTCCATCGGCACGTCTTTCATCGAATGCACCGCAATATCTGCCCTGTCTTCCAACATCGCATGTTCTAATTCTTTAACGAACAGACCCTTGCCCCCCACCTTGGCCAATGGTGTGTCCAGAATCTTGTCGCCGCGGGTACTCATGGCAAGCAATTCAACACTCAGGTCGCCGTGGGTCTTTTCCAATGCCGCTTTTACATAGTGGGCCTGCCACAGGGCGAGCGGGCTTTTACGGGTGGCAATTCGAAGAGTTTTGGCTGGCATGCTGTGCTGCTCTTTATCTTTTATTTCATAACGGTGTGAGGGCTATTTTACGGTATATGTAGTGATTTGTCCGAATTTGCTGCTGTTGCAGGGAGTTTCAACTGGGTTCAAGCTTTTGCCGATCCTGCTATAATGCTGCCCCTGTTTAGCCAACTCAAATTAGATAGTTCAATATTGAGAGTTCAATCACAACTGTTATAGGTCAAATCGAGATATCCAATGAGTAGACAACTAATTTCCAGCGGTTCAGAATTTGAGCGTAAAATTGGCTACTCCCGAGCAGTAGTCGAGGGTGATTTCGTGTTCGTATCCGGAACGACTGGGTACGACTACACCACAATGGCGATTTCCGAGAGCGTCATCGAGCAGGCGGACCAGTGTCTGAAAAATATTGAACAAGTTCTGAAATCGGCAGGCAGCGATTTGTCCGGAATAGTTCGCATACGCTATATACTGCCGAACAAAGCTGATTTCGAACCCTGCTGGCCAGTATTGCAGAAATACCTTGGTTCGGTGCTACCTGCGGCAACGATGTTTGAAGCTGGCTTGCTCGATGAGAAGATGAAGATCGAGATAGAAGTAACGGCGAAGCTATCAGCAGGCGAATAGGCTTTACTAGTTAGTGCACAGTTTTCATTACCCACCAATTTACAGCGTGAAATCAAGCTATGAGCAAAAATAAGGATCAGAACAAACTCTGGGGAGGCAGATTTACTGAAGCCACAGATGCCTTCGTACAACGATTTACTGCCTCGGTAGATTTTGATCGTCGCTTGTTCCAGCAAGATATCGACGGCTCAGTTGCCCACGCCAAGATGCTAGCCAAGGCAGGAATTTTAACGGCGGACGAAGTGTCGCAAATTCTCGATGGGCTAGAATCGATTCGACAGGATATTAGCGATGAAAAGTTTGAGTGGTCTGTTGCGCTAGAAGATGTTCACATGAACATCGAAGCAGCACTAACCTCGCGCATCGGAGACGTAGGCAAGAAACTGCATACGGGCCGATCGCGAAACGATCAGGTTGCTACTGATATTCGATTGTATGTGCGCGGAGAGATCGATCAGATTGCGGAATTGATTACCAAGCTTCAATCGGCGCTGCTCGGCGTCGCCGAGAAAGAGGCGAGCACGATCATGCCTGGCTTCACTCATCTTCAAACTGCTCAGCCAGTTAGCTTCGGCCACCATATGATGGCTTGGTTTGAGATGCTGAATAGAGATTATGATCGACTACTTGATTGTCGTAAAAGAGTAAACCTGTCACCTTTGGGTTCGGCAGCCTTAGCAGGAACCACGTATCCTATCGATAGAGTTTTTACGGCCGAACTGCTCGGTTTCGATGCGCCAACTAGAAACTCCTTAGACTCTGTTAGCGATCGAGACTTCGCTATCGAACTAGCTTCCTTCGCCAGCATATTAATGATGCATCTCTCTCGATTCTCCGAGGAACTCGTACTATGGACATCGGCACAGTTCAACTTCATCGACCTGCCGGATAGATTCTGCACTGGTTCATCGATTATGCCGCAGAAGAAGAATCCCGACGTGCCAGAATTAGTTCGAGGCAAGACCGGCCGCGTACATGGTCATCTGGTGTCACTACTCACGCTGATGAAGTCGCAGCCACTTGCGTACAACAAAGACAATCAGGAAGACAAGGAGCCGTTGTTCGATCTAATCGATACGGTAAAGGACTGTCTGTTTGCCTACAGCGAGATGATGCCTGCGGTAAATTGCAACAAGGACGAAATGTATGCCGCCGCGAAACAGGGCTATGCTACTGCCACCGACTTGGCAGATTATCTAGTGAAGAAGGGAATGCCGTTTCGCGATGCCCATGAAGTCGTAGGCAGGTCTGTGGCCTTCGGCATCGAGCAGAAGAAGGATCTGGCAGAACTCACGCTGACCGAGCTACAGAATTTCTCCGATCTCATCGCGGAAGATGTTTTCGAAGTCTTGACGTTGGAAGGGTCGGTCGCTGCGCGCGACCATATCGGCGGCACTGCACCAACTCAGGTATTGGCAGCCGTCGCGACTGCAAAGGCAGATATCTCGAAACGTTAGCGACTGCTGGGCATAGCATTAGCCGTGGTTAGCGATCTCTTCTTGAACTTCCAGCCACGCTTCCTCAATGCTCACTAGCTTCGACTTAAGTGCTCCCTGCTCCTGAATTAGAGCGTGCAGATCGTTCTTGTTTTCTTCGAGATACATGCTCTCGTCGGCTAGCGAGGTCTCAATCTTCGTCAACATCGATTGAATCTTTTCGATCTCCGCCTCGAGACGCCGCTCCTGCTTATTCAGCGGCGCCAACTTCTCGCGACGATCTGCCGCCTGCTGACGCTTCTCTTTCTTATCCAGTTTCCGCTTCGGTTGTGCTGCAGCACTTGTCGCAGTCGAATTCTCCTCAAAGTCAGAGAATGTTTGCGTGCTCAGCCACTTCTCATAATCCTTGAGGTCGCCTTTGAACTCGGCGAAGACTCCTTTGTGTATCGAATAGAACTCGTCCACCGTATTAACTAAGAGGTGACGATCGTGTGAGACAACAACCATCGCACCCTGATACTGCTGCAGCGCCACCGTGAGCGCATGACACATTTCTAGGTCTAAGTGGTTAGTCGGTTCGTCTAGCAAAAGCAGATTGGGTTTCTGCCAGGCAACTTTTGCCAGTGCGAGACGCGCCTTCTCACCACCGGAGAAATTTTTGATAGTTTCGCTGACTCGGGTTCCACGAAAATCGAATCCGCCGAGATAGTCTCTTATCTGCTGCTCGGTAGCATAGCCCTCTTCCTTTTGAATTAGCTGTAGCGGTGTAGCCTGCTGATCCAACTCGTCAACCTGATGCTGCGCGAAGTAGCCAATCTTCAACTTCTTCGATCGAATGATGTCTCCATCGAGTTCCTGCATCTGACCGGAAAGAACTTTTAGCAGCGTCGACTTACCACTGCCATTGAACCCCAACAAACCAAAGCGCGATTCAGAGCGCACACTAAGGTCGATCTTATCGACGAGCGGCTTGTCGAATCCAATGGTTAGCGAGTCCATCTGCATAAGATAACTGGATGACTCGTCCAGTTCGGGAAACTGAAAACGAAACGGCGAGTCCACGTGCGCCGGAGCGATATCTTCCATTCGATGTAATTCTTTCAATCGACTCTGAGCTTGTTTTGCTTTCGTGGCCTTGGCGCTAAAGCGGCGCACGAAGCTTTGGATTTCTGATTTTCTTCTTTGTTGTTTTTCGTATAAAGCTTGCTGCAATGCCATTCTTTCGGCACGTTGCTTCTCGTATGAACTGTAGTTGCCCTTGTACGAATCTAGCCCACCGTTGTCGAAGCTGATGACATTATTGATCACCGAATCCAAGAACGTTCTATCGTGAGAGATAAGCAAAATCGTACCCTGGTAGTTTTGCAGCCATTGCTCCAACCAGACCGTCGCCTCTAGATCTAAGTGGTTGGTTGGTTCATCTAGCATCAATAGATCGGATGGACACATTAGCGCGGCGGCTAGATTTAGGCGTACACGCCAACCTCCAGAAAAATTACTGACTGGCCTCCCGAATTCATCTACGGCAAATCCTAGACCGGAAAGGAGTCTTTCGGCGCGGTGGGTGATGTTGTAGCCATCTATTTCCTCCAATTTGCCAAATAACTCGGCCAGCACCAGGTCGTTACCACTCTCTTCGGCCTGCTTAATAGATTCTTCCAATCGACGAAAATCAACATGCGCATCCAGCACGAACTCTAGCGCGCTGCGGCTACTGCCAGGTGTCTCCTGAGCCATCGACGAGCGGCGCAGGCCGTTTGGCATCTCGATCTCACCCTCTTCCAGTGCGATATCGCCACTCAAGGCTCGAAACAGGCTAGTCTTCCCGCAGCCATTACGGCCAATGATCCCTGTTCGCTGCCCCTTGTGGATAACCAAGGAGACATGGCGCAGCAGAATTTGACTGCCACGCATCAGCATTATGTTGTTTAGAGAAATCATTGCGCCAGAAGCCCATGAAAATGCGAAGCGGCACATCATACACCAATTTCGCTCTATTCTTGCGCCTCAGGGCACCCCTGAACAATTCTATGACATCTCTGCAGGGCTTTTGGACTGCCCCCCGATCTCTTCGTTGCTTCTTTCTGACAGGCGGACGCATGCCTGCAAAGCAACGCCTTGATCTAGAAACCACCCAAAAATCAGAGATACCATAAAATTGTTCAGGGGTTCCCCACCTCCAGCAGCTGTATTGCACGAAAATAACGACTTAGGGTGAATTCGATGCGGTAGTAGACTTGATCGATGGTTCCCATATTCGTACTATTGAGGACTGTCTCGCTATTCCAGAGGGGCAAATCAAGTCGGAAGCGGTAATGAAACAAATACTAATCATCGATGACGATGAGAAACTAGGCCAGCTGCTCACTCAGTATCTAGAGAGGTACGATATGCAGGCTCACGTCGCAATAACACCGAGCAAAGGTTTCGAATTATTAAAGAAGCTAAAGCCCGACCTGCTAATACTCGATGTGATGCTCCCAGAGAAAGATGGATTTGAGATTTGTCGAGAGATTCGTGCCAAGTCTTCCATTTTTGGCCAGCTACCGATTCTGATGTTAACCGCACACGCCGAAGTGACTGACCGGATTGTCGGGCTTGAACTTGGCGCGGATGACTATCTGCCCAAACCATTTGAGCCGCGAGAACTCGTCGCACGTATTCACAATATTCTTCGCCGCAGCAGCGATGACCACAATTTGCGTGACATAAAGAATATCAATGGCCTCGAGGTAGATTCTTCGCGTCGAGAAGTTAAACTCGATTCTGAAGTACTTGATCTCACGACTATGGAATACGAACTTCTCATACTTTTTATGCAGTTCCCTAACAAGACTTTTACACGCGACGAACTTATGAATCGCTTGCGCGGTATAGATGCCGAACTCTTTTCTCGAGCCGTAGACACCCTGGTAAGCCGCTTGCGACACAAGTTAAATGACACGTCGAAAACACCCCGGTTTATTAAGACCGTGTGGGGTCGTGGTTATACTTTTGTCGGCGAGCAAATATGACCACACTGATTCAAGTAGTCAGGCGATCACTTTTCGTTCGCCTCCTCTTCATATTCGGTATCACCGTAATTTTATTCTTCGCTATCTTTTCAATCTCCCTGCGTACCGTCAGTCAGAACAACAACACGATCGATGCCATCCCAGACTTTTTTACGCGCAACATCGAATCGATCATCGAAGACATAGGCACTCCACCAAATCTGAATAACGCGATTCGTCTTGCGGAAGAATTAGATTGGAGCATCGCGATAAACAATCCAATCATGCGTTGGAGCTCCGATAACGAATACCGACTCCCAGTCGAACAATCTGTTTTCAATCGAACTCTAACGACTGATGCCGAAGTCCGCTCGATTAACAGTGAAGACATTATTATGGTTCAGCGTGGCGGCTATGACTTCTATCTGTACCAACGATCCCTAAACAACAATAACTCGAACTATGTCGTACTCTATATCGGTGTCGCATTGGCCAGCATCGTCTTATTCTTAAACTATTTCATGGTCAATAAACTGCTCGATCCTGTCCGCCTACTCAGAAAAGGCGCCGAACGAATTCGTCTTGGGGACCTAAGTTTTCGCGTAAAAAGCAATCGACAAGATGAGCTCGGCCAGCTAACCGATAGCATCAACCACATGGCGGATTCCTTGCAATCGATGTTAGAAGCTAAACGCCAGCTGCTCCTCGCCATTAGTCACGAGCTGCGCACCCCCATAACTAAGGCAAAACTACGGCTGGAGTTCATGCCGGAGAGCAAAGAGAAAGATCAGCTAAAGGAAGACATTCAGGAGATTGAACTACTGATCACCGATCTTATTGAGGCCGAGAGGCTCAATGAAGAACACGCGGTGCTGAATGCCGAACCCACTCCGATTGCCGCCTTCGTTGAAGGCGTCTGTGAGCAGTTCGAGAGTTACCCAGGTGGCTTAGAGCTTGAACTACCCGCTGAGGATCGCGAGGTTGTTATAGATAATCTGCGCATTCGCCTACTAATTACCAACCTGATCAACAACGCCATGCGGCATGGCGAAGGCAATCCGATTGTTGTGCGGGTTAATTTTAGCGGCGAATTTGTCCATCTAGAAGTTGAAGATAACGGAGAGGGAATCGCAAAAGAACACTTGATGCAGATCAGCGAACCTTTCTACCGTGCGGACAGTTCCAGGCAGCGAAATACCGGTGGCTTCGGGCTAGGCCTCTACCTATGTCGTCTCATCGCGAAGGCTCACGGCGGCGAGCTCATTATCCAGAGTCAACTTGGGGTAGGGACACACGTCAATGTGAAACTACCGCCACATCCACCACGCGAAGAGCCGATGGAGGAGTAGCACCGTTCTGCGATGCTACCCCTATTTCGTCCTACCCTCTCGAAACTTCGGCCAGATACCGGTCCAACCGTTCTACTTAGCGGAGTCTGAAAATGTCATTTCACTTGCTTTGGGCCGTCGCATTGCACTTAATGGGCAATGGTTGCACATCCCTGTGCAACTTTGTCGTTTATGCACGTGCCGACTTACGACGCTGCGCTCGAAGATAGCTCAGCAGCAGTGCTAGCAGGCTCAAGAGCACGGGAATCAAAGCTGTGTTGATCAGCTTCAGGTTGGAACCGAGTTGCTGAATGTCTTCTGTCAGCTGGTACTGCACATCGCGAAGGCTACGACGGGTTTCTAGCATCTGTTCGTTGAACCGATCGACTTCGGCTTGAATCTCTGGTGTTATCTGGCCGATTAGTTCTCCATTCTCATCTTGGTTTAACTCGGCCAGCGCCGCTTCAGCTTCTGCAAGACGATCAAGCAAATCAGCTTCTTCAACTCGTAAGCGGTCATCCGCCTGACGCTGCAACTGTATTACCCTAGTGAATGGCCGCGAGTAAGTTCCGCGGCTACGGATGCTGGAGAGATCTGCTCCGCCGCTGAGGTTATCTAACGCGTTAATTACCATATCACCATTGTTAGAAAACGGCCGCGGAATACGCTGGCCCATGAATTGGCCAACCTGGACCCACATCCTATCGCCGAGCATGTCAGTATCAGCGAAGACCAAAATGTTCACTTCGCTATTTGAGCTGCTAAGATGCTGATAGGTCGGCTCTTCCTCAACTACTACTGCATCAGTGATCTCTGATTCAGCTTCGTCGACTTCTTCATCTGTAACTTCGACTGGATCGAATGGCCTGCCATCGGGAAACGCCGTCTCGATAACGCCGCTAATTCTCGCAGCGATGGTATGACTTATCCCTTCAGAGACAAACTCGTCGAACAGAATAGACGGATCGGTAACATCCTCGAATAGCCCGACATCCATTAACATTGAATCACTCGATGAAACCATCAACGGCTCGAAGCGCGTGCTCGCCCCCTCGGCCTGACGAATCACACCCGGAGACGACAGGTTAATGGTCTCCAGCCGACTCGTAACGATATCATTCTGCGTCAGAAAATTTCTCTGAACGCCTAACATACCGAGGTGTGCGATAGGACGTTGGCCCTGCCCCATAGATACGCGTAGTGCGAGCTCGTTGTCAGTGAGCACCTTGCTACTAGGAAACTCTATCCCCCAAGCCTCAAGCAGGCCGGGTAATTCCGAACTCATGCCAGCAGGAATCAGATTGCCCTGCTGCGTGCGACTAACCATGGAATCGGCATTCGGATCTAGGAAAAGCATAGTCTTGCCACCACGCATCACAAACTGATCGATCGCGTAGAGCATTTGTTCTGACAGGCCTTGCGGATGTACGATCATCAGAATGTCGATCTCTCCATCAATCTCGCTTGCTGCATTGTCGACGCGTTGCACAGCGTAGAGCTGGCGAATGATATCCATGATCATCCACTGCTGAGTTGCCTGCCCGGCGACCGGATCGAATCCACCATCGATATCCAATTCCGTTAGCAGACCCACTACTTGTAAATCCGGCTCATTAACCTTCGTGATCAATTTCATGAATTCATATTCAAGAAACTGCTCTAGTTCAGGTCGAATAAGGGGCAAAGTCTCGGCTGCCCTACCCTGCGGATTGTTCTCCCGGTCCTCCGGCTGGGCTACGACCAAGCCAAAATATATGCCCGGAGCTCCCTGAGAGATCGGAACTGCCTGTATGCCGAACTGAGTTGCCAAATCTTCCTCTTCGGAAAATGGCTGAGGATCGATAATATTTAGGCTGAGTCGATTATTGCTAGCGATCACAATTTCTCTCAGCAGCTCCTGAACTCTATTTGCGTAGGTTCGAATTTGAGGATTGTCTTCAGTAGCACTTTCCGAATAGAAAAACATTATTTCCAAAGGGCTCTGCAAATTGGAAACAATAATTTTTGTACCCGGCGAGAGTGAATAGAGATCATCTTCCGTAAGGTCGATCCTTACGCTCGGCAAGGAGCTAATAATTAATACACAAATTACCAGCCCTACAGAAATGGCTAATAATCCGATTCGAGAAAATAAAAAATTGGTATTCATATGTCTGCTCTTCCTTAACTGGCTTTCTTAAGTTCGATTACTACGGCACTGGCGAAGAGCCAGGCCCCAATAAACACACCGAAGAACAAAAAGTCACGAATATCGAAAACTCCTTTGGAAATGGAGTCAAAGTGAGTTAAGAATCCCATTGATGAAATTGCATCAATAATAATTTGAGGAACCCAGCCGCTTAGCATGCCCAATAAAAAAGGATAGCCAAGCAATACAAAAATTACGCAAATAGTAACTGTAAGTATAAATGCGATCACGGGATTCTTTGTGCATGCTGACAAACAAGCTCCTATCGCTAGATAAGCTCCCGCCATGAACCAACTGCCAACATATGCTGCAAATATAACTCCATTGTCAGGGTCACCTAAGTAATTAGCGGTTAACCAAATTGGAAATGTCAACGAAAGAGCAATCCCTATTAAGGCCCATGCAGCGAGATATTTCCCAAGAATTGCATCTCTGAGATTTATCGGTAGTGTTAGAAGTAATTCAATAGTTCCAGTTTTTCTTTCGTCCGCCCACATGGTCATTGCAATGGCCGGCACCATGAACAAATACAGAAAAGGATGAAAAGCAAAAAATGGAGATAGGTCGGCTTGACCTCTGGCATAGAAACCACCGAAGTCGAAGGTTAAGAAACCATTCACTACTAGAAAAATAACAATAAAAATATATGCCAATGGCGTCGCAAAATAGCTTTGTAGTTCGCGCTTAAAGATAATTGATAGATTCCCCATTAGTCAGCTCCTTGTGTCTGCTGCGTCACAGTTCTGAACACATCTTCAAGTTGTCCGCGACTGACATGAAACTCGGTAACCGGCCATTGCTTGGCCTGTGCGATCTCCGATACCTGAGAAAATATAGAATTGCCTCCGTTAGCGAGTATACGAAAGACCAACTCGTCTTCGCTGTCCTTCTCGACATCGCCCACTTGAGCAAGACCAGTCAGGTCGGCTGCTAGGTCGTAGTTCTCGCTCAGACGAACACTCACCGCTTGATGATATTTTGAGCGCGCTTCGAGCTCAGCAGGTGTACCGTCTGCGACAATTCTGCCTTGTGCGATGATGATCGCGCGACTGCATACCGCGGTCACCTCTTCCAAAATATGGGTAGAGATGATGACGATCTTGTCGCGTGCTAGATTCTTGATTAGTTCGCGGACATGGTGTTTCTGATTTGGGTCAAGGCCATCGGTAGGTTCATCCAAGATTAGTACTTTTGGATCATGCATGATCGCCTGCGCCAGACCTACGCGTCGCTTAAAACCTTTGGACAAGGTTTCGATAGTTTGTTGACTGACTGAATTGAGCTCTACTTCATCCAGCACGTGCTGCACACGCATCAAAATCTCTTCTCCTCTATAGCCACGAACTTGAGCAACAAAATTTAGAAATTCCAGAGTTGTCATATCACCGTAGGAAGGCGCTCCCTCCGGTAGATAGCCCATGAGAGATTTCGCTTCGATTGGGCTCTTGCTGATATCAAAGCCGTCGATGCTTACCGAGCCATGAGTGGCAGAGAGGAATCCGGTGATTAGTTTCATGGTCGTGGATTTGCCCGCGCCATTCGGGCCGAGAAATCCGAGCACCTCGCCTTCCTTCACTGTAAAGGTGAGGTCATCAATAGCTGTAAACTGGTCGAAGTTTTTCGTTAAATTGTTAATTTCAATCATCTATTTTCAAACCCTGACGGTTGCGTATCAAGTTAGTATTGCAGTAGAAGCTGCAAAGCTCTGCGGCTTAATCCAAGCTCTTAAATCGGACCGTATCCTCTGGCCGACTAGCCGCAAATGTTCGCTGCAAATTGCGATGGGCAAATATAGGCACTTAGACCCCATATTTCAAGGCTGGAGAGACCAAATACGCCATTCCGCGAGACAGGGTGACATTGCAGCCATGCCCTAGCGTTGAAGGGAATTTAGCCTGTGCTTCTATTTGCACTGGAGTTATAATCGCGGCTTTCCGGCTAATCAAATACGAAGTTAAGCCAAATGAAATCTCAGACCAACAGACTCTTCGCCCTTCTAGCGCTGGCAAGCCTTACGCTGAGCCTTAGCTACTGCGGACAAAAAGGCGGTCTAACTCGCCCCGAGCCATCTGCGCTCGCTGCCTCGAGTTTCATCTCGGGGAAATAGCTCATAGGGCCCCGCGGCCCGCATCTACTGGACTCCAATTACGAATGGACTATTTCAATTACAAAGGCGATGCACTCTATGCAGAGGAATTGGCCGTCTCCGAGATTGCCGAACAGCATGGCACGCCCTGTTTCATCTATTCCCGCGCCACTCTCGAGCGCCACTATAAAGCCTACGAAACGGCACTATCTGGGCTGCCCAATATGATCTGCTATGCAGTAAAGGCGAATTCCAACCTAGCGGTATTGAATATCCTGGCCCGAATGGGTGCTGGATTCGATATCGTGTCTGGTGGCGAGCTGAGTCGCGTCCTTCAAGCAGGCGGCGATCCCGCGAAGGTCATATTTTCTGGTCT
Source organism: SAR86 cluster bacterium (assembly GCA_002401885.1). Lineage (GTDB taxonomy): Bacteria > Pseudomonadota > Gammaproteobacteria > Pseudomonadales > Pseudohongiellaceae > UBA9145. Next base: position 6,999 of record NVUL01000065.1, on the reverse strand, counting down.
CGGCAAGACCGTAGCCGAGATTCAACAGGCGCTTCGGGCTGGTATTCACTGTTTCAACGTGGAATCTGAGGCGGAGTTGACTCGTCTCAATGAAGAGGCTTTGCGGCTTGATCTGCCGGCCTCGATATCTGTGCGCGTAAATCCCGATGTCGACGCCGGTACCCATCCTTATATATCGACAGGATTGAAAGAGAACAAATTTGGAATCTCCACCGATCGAGCGATAAAGGTATACAGAGCCGCTGCACAGATGAAAGGGATCAAAGTATCTGGCATCGACTGCCACATAGGTTCGCAACTTACATCGGTAGAACCTTTCCTCGATGCAATAGATAGGTTACTTGCCATGGTGGACCGCCTGAGCGAGGAAGGCATCAATTTGAGTCACTTCGATATGGGAGGAGGGCTGGGTGTTAGCTACGGCGCCGAGAGCCCACCACTACCCTCTGAACTTATCGATGCAGTAAAGGGTCGTTTCGGCGATCGCGGCCTCACTCTGATGGTCGAACCTGGACGCTCAATCGCTGCAAACGCCGGTATCTTCGTGACTCGTGTCGAGTATATAAAGAACACTGAACATAAGAATTTCGCTATCGTCGATGGCGCAATGAACGATCTATTGAGGCCCGCGCTGTATAGCGCCTGGCAGGAAATCATTCCGGTGAACAAGCGAAGCGGCGATGCGCTTAACTTCGATGTTGTTGGTCCAATATGCGAGTCCGCCGATTTCCTTGGCAAGGACAGAGAGTTGGTAGTGGCAGCAGATGACTTATTGGCCGTGCGCTCCGCCGGTGCTTACGGTTTCGTAATGAGCTCGAACTACAATACGCGCCCACGCGTTGCCGAGATAATGGTCGATGGAGACATCGCGCATGTCGTTAGACGTCGCGAAGTCCTAGCAGATCTGCTCGATCTGGAATCTTGTTTACCTAGTTGATGCGCAAAATGGATATTCACTTCACAAAGATGCATGGCCTCGGCAACGACTTTATTGTGCTCAATAATCTGCACAATGAGTATCAATTGAGCGCCGAGCAAATTGCACTGCTTGGGCATCGCCGGTTTGGAGTGGGTTTCGATCAATTACTATCGGTCGAAGCTGCCTCAGAACCCGGCATCGATTTCAGCTACCGCATCTTCAATCAGGACGGTCAAGAAGCGGAACATTGTGGCAATGGCGCACGCTGTTTTGCCAAGTACGTCATTGATAAAGGCTTATTCGACGGCAATACCCTCGTCGTCAGGACGGTCAATCGCGTACTTACGCTTAACATTCGCGATGATGGCTCCGTCACGGTGGATATGGAGGCGCCCGTGTTTACCGCATCGAAAATTCCATTCATCGCCGGTAGCGACTCAAAACTGCATTCACGGCAACTTACAGTTTCAGGCAGCCCCCTCGAGATAGAGTTTTGCGCACTCTCCGTGGGCAACCCTCATGCGGTAATTAGAGTTGAAGACCTAGGCAAAACAGCCGTAAAAGAGATAGGGGAAGCACTCGGCGCACATCCGGATTTTCCTGAAGGCTGCAATGTAGGTTTCATGCAGCTGCGCGATAGAAATACCATAGATTTACGTGTTTATGAACGCGGTGCTGGCGAGACGCTAGCCTGCGGCACTGGGGCCTGTGCGGCGGTAGTTGCCGGTTGCTTACAAGGTCTGTTAGATGATACCGTCAGAGTGAAATTACAGGGCGGAGAACTTAGTATTACCTGGCTAGGAATCGACACTCCCATCCTAATGACAGGGCCAGCCACAACAGTTTTTGAAGGGAAAATTCAGATATGAAGAGCGATAATTCGGCGGCTGAAAAAATTGAGACTCAGAGTAGCGGCGAGCTCTCTGCGGAAGAAGTAGCCAGCTACCTGAAAGCCAACCCCGAATTCTTCATCGAGCAAGAAGAATTGCTTGCAGATCTTTCTCTGCCACACGAGAGCGGCAAAGCGATCTCTTTATTAGAACGACAAGTTACTATTCTGCGAGACAGAGGGGCCGACGCGCGACAGAAACTCAATAACCTGCTTGAGAATGCCCGTAACAACGATCAGCTCTTTGATACGACTCGCAATCTGGTTCTGGCCCTACTCCGCGCGAAGGATGTAACTGAAATTGCCAACGTGACCCAGGATCAGTTGTCGAATCATACCAACATCGATTCCTGCGAAGTCATCCTTGTGGATAAGAAAGGCCTGAAGGTTGCAGACTCGGTAAGAACCGAACCGGAAGACATTCTCAAGAAACAATTTGCGGATGTATTCCGCCTTAAGCGAACTCATTGTGGCTCTATAAGCGAAGAACAGACTCAGCACCTCTTCCCCGCACAAGGTAATAGGATCAAATCGACTGCTCTTTGTCCCGTAATAAGCAACGGCAACGTATTGGCGCTAATTGCATTCGGGAATCAGTCGGACAACTACTTCAATGTAAACCTGGACACTCTGTTTCTAGATTTTATTGGCCACGTAGTCGGCGCCGTACTCGATAGTCAGCTCGCCGACAGCGCACAGTAGATCTCTAAGACATGTCGCAGTGCTTGCGTAAAGGTTGCCTAGATGTCTACTGAAAGCCCAGCTGCAAACAAGAATCAGGTTTCAATCATCTGCCGCACGCTGGGTCGCCCTGAATTACAGCAGGCGCTTCGGTCCATCGCCTCTCAGGACTATCCCAATATAGAAATCGTTCTAGTCGATGCTGCCGGTAAGCATTCTCTAGACTCTGCCGCTGCCGGCAACCGACCACTTGAGTTAGTAACTACCGGCGCGGCTCTCAGTCGTTCAGCGGCTGCGAATGCTGGCTTAGATGCAGCTCACGGCAAATATATTCAATTCTTGGATGACGATGACTGGATTGACTCAAACCACATCAGTCAGTTGGTTAGTGCATTGGAAGGTAGTGATGATGCCGCGGCGGCCTATAGTAGTACGCAGAAGACCAATGTAGCGGGTGACTCTCTGGACTATGTGTTCAGAGAAAGTTTCGATCCAATACTGTTGATGCGAGACAACTATATTCCGATTCACGCCATCCTATTCGATAGCGCGCTACTCGAGAATGGTTGTCGTTTCGACGAGGCCTTCGACATTTATGAAGATTGGGATTTCTGGTTGCAGCTCAGTCAGCATACCAGCTTTCAACATATCGACTCGATAACAGCCTATTACAGAGAGGGCGGTGACTCCGATACTGCCGTCGAAGATGTTCGTCTACGTTATCAGGCTGATAATATTCTTGGTAAAGGCCGCGCCGCCATCTTTGAGAAGTGGCTACCGAAGTGGACTGGCGAGAGAGTGAATGCTCTCATCGGTCAACTCGATCAATCGGTTTTGCTCTGTGAACAGGATGCCCATATTCACAGTGAACTTAGGAAGAATGCAGAACTGCAGCATGAGATCGAGAAACGAGACATTCAGATTAATGAACTCGACCTGAGGCGACAGGATACAGCCTCTCAACTCGAACAGCTGCAGGCATATAGCGAACAACAGGCTCAGCACGCCAGTGAATTGGAACAGAGATTGGATGCTATCTACAATTCATTGAGCTGGAAGTTAATGGGCCCGGTTCGGCGAGTTGGCCGAATACTCACGACAGAAAAAAATTCCGACAGCAGCGAATCGGATTCGGATAAATAGCCATGGAATCCACAATGCAGAGCGGCCAGCAGTCCGCCGTTCCGATTTGTTCTCTCATTATACCTACGAAGGACAAACTCAATTTCCTTAAGCCTTGCATAGAGAGTGTGCTGGCAAGCGATGACAGTGACTCTATCGAAATCATCATCGTCGACAACGGAAGCGTCGAGGTCGAGACACAACAATATCTTCAATCCTTAAGCGTCATGCTCAATGTTCGTGTCCTGAGCTGGAACAAGCCCTTCAATTTTTCGGCGATAAATAATTTCGCAGCCGAGCAATGCCGAAGTGAAACACTCTGCTTTCTCAACAACGACATAGAAATCAAAGACCCTCAGTGGCTCCGTAAACTGTTAACTGTTGCTGAGTTAGATGAAGTCGGTGCGGTTGGTTGTACGCTGCTGTATCCCGACTCATCCATTCAGCATGCCGGCATTGCCCTAGATGAAAAAACTATCGCGCAGCATATTGCAGTTGGTGAGGCCAGTGGTTTTCTAGCCGAACAAGGCATAACTCTGCCCTATCCCGTCGATGCGGTAACCGCTGCCTGCTTGGTCATGCGTAAGGCTTTATTTCTTCGCTTGGGCGGATTCAATGAAGACCAGCTAGCCGTCGCATTTAATGATGTCGACCTCTGCCTGCGCCTTGCCGACAAAGGGCTGCCTGTACTATCCCATCCCGGAGTTGAATTGATTCATCACGAGTCCGTTTCAAGGCAGAGCGATGAACTACCCGCCAATCGCAAACGCGCCTTAAAAGAACATGCCTTTATGCAATTCCGCTGGCGCATACGTCTTATGGGCCGCCGTTTCTCTTCCGGAATTCCCGACCTCATCCGAGATGCCGCACTGGTCAATGAGAAAGCGTCGACTCCCGATGTTGAGATAGCGAGGAAGGCAGCAGATAGGCTCTATCTGCAGGACAGCGCATCTCGATCGAGCTCAAAAGAGATGCGTAATATGTATTCCACTGCAGCAGCGCTGTCAGAAACACAGGACTATTTTCGCAATTTGCAGAGTGATTATAAGAGCCTTGAGGCTCATGCAGAGCGGTTACAACACGCACATGCACTCATCGAGAACTCCATCTTCTGGCGGATGACCTACCTTCTACGCTTATTGAAGAACGCAATAACGCCAGATAGTAAGAAGCAAGAAGCAGTCAGCGAGCCACTCACCATCGAGAATTCCGAGCACGCAACACGAAAGGTCGAAGGACAGCAACTCGAAAAACAAAAGCTCGATAGCTCGGCCAAGGCTGCGTTAGATAAGTTTTTGACATCTGCAGAACAGTTACAGTTTTCAAAAACGGAGACGCCACGGATTTCTATCGTTCTGGTGTTCTATCAACAGGCTCATCTTAGTTATCTCTGCTTACAGTCGCTATTGGAATTCGCCGACGTTAGTTACGAGCTAATCATAGTAGACAATAACTCCACAGATGAAACCCCTAGGCTTTTGCACAAGATTAGCAACGCCACAATTATTCGTAACACGGAGAATCTTGGTTTCGTAAAGGCAGTGAATCAAGCTGGTGAAGCGGCGGCCGGCGAATACATTCTGCTTCTGAACAATGATGCACTTATAGAAATAAATACCTTGTCCAATGCCCTACAAGTAATCGATAAAGATGAAACCGTCGGCGCCGTCGGTGCCAAGATCAAATTACTCGATGGCAGCACGCAAGAAGCCGGAAGCATCATCTGGAACGATGGAGCCTGTTTAGGCTATGGTCGCGGCAAATCCCCCGACGACTACGAATACATGTTCCAGCGAGATGTGGACTACTGCTCTGGGGCCTTCCTGCTCTTCAGAAGGAGCAGTTTCGAAGCCCTCGGCGGATTCGATCTGGACTATGCACCCGCCTACTACGAAGAGTCCGACTTCTGCATTCGATTACAGAAACTGGGCTTGCGCATCGTCTATGTGCCCACCTCTCAAATCACTCACTATGAATTTGCCAGCTCGGGTGGAAGGGAGGGAGCGCAGAAACTCCAGGCAGAGCATCAACAAGTGCTCTGCGCCAAACATGCCGACTTCCTAGCAGAGCGGTTCACGAACGACGGCAGTAATGTTCTCCGTGCGCGTACCCGCAACAACTTTCCTAATATACTCGTGATTGATGATCGCGTTCCCTACCCTAGCCTCGGAGCTGGCTATCCTCGTTGTTCCAACCTGCTCTTCGAGCTGAGCAAAATGGATCTCAATATTAGTTTCTATCCTTTATTGATTCCTGAAGAAAAATGGGACGACGTCTATAAGACTCTACCCAACACGATTGAAGTCATCTTGGAAAGTGGCCACGATGAGCTGCAGTCATTTCTAGAGGCGCGGAAAGATTTTTATCAGCACGTCGTAGTGAGTCGTGTGCACAATATGGAATTCTTTAACCATTGCCTTAGCCTGGATCCTGACTTGTTGGGTGACGCCAAGATCATCTACGATGCCGAAGCAGTGTCCGCTCCTCGCGAGATACTGCGTATGGAGTTTCTCGGCGAAGCCATGTCGAACGAAGATCAAGCGGAGCTCATCGACAAAGAGTTGCAGCAATCGAAGCTAGCGGAAAAAATTGTCGCCGTATCAAACAACGAAGCCGAGATTTTCAAGGGCCACGGCTATAGTGATACCATCGTGCTCGGCCACACCATTGCCAGCAATCCTGGAAGCAACACATTCATTCAGCGCAGCGGTCTACTATTCGTGGGCGCGCTTCGAGACGAGGGCTCACCGAACGTCGATTCATTGCTCTGGTTTCTGATCAATGTCTTCCCAATACTCGAACAGGCCATTCCCGGCATAAAACTCAATGTTGTGGGTGACAATTCGGCGCCGTCATTGGCAACCATTGGCAAAGACAACATCAATTTCACCGGTCGTCTCGACTCAATTGAAGAGATGTATAACGCCTCTCGTGTGTTCATCGCTCCGACGCGTTTTGCCGCAGGCATCCCGCACAAGATTCACGAGGCAGCTGCAAAGGGGTTGCCCTCAGTGACCACCACGTTGCTCGCGCAACAGCTTGGCTGGCAGGACGGAAAAGAGCTGCTAGTGGGCGATACACCTGAAGCGTATGCAGCTCAGTGTATTAAACTGTATCAGGAGGAGGCGCTCTGGCAAGATATTCGAGATGCGGGTTTAACAGCGATAACCGAAGACTGTTCGCAAGAGACTTTCCGGAAGAACTTGGCGGGGCTTTTTACTTAGGTCGCTAGGGCTCCAACTAAAAGCGTCTAGCCAAGCGATACATGAGACGCTGCACAATACCAATCTTAATCCCCATACCCATGCACAGTCGCAGGCTTAGCCGCTCCCGGCCAGACAGCTGCGATCCATAGCGGCGATAAAACTCGGCCGCTTGAATAGATACC
>NVUL01000064.1 GCA_002401885.1 SAR86 cluster bacterium | reverse complement strand
CTGACCCCGATTATTTGAAATCATCAGTCTCTAATTGCAAGCTTAAGAAAATAGGAATATTCGCAGGTATCGCCATGAATCGGATAGTTCAACCAATTAAGTGCATTCGCAGCCTTTGTAACTTTCGCAACATCGGTGACTTCAGGATCCTGATAATTCCGGCGTTTCTTGTACTGGCATTCTCTCCTATAGTTTCTGCCCAGCAAGGCAGCGGACGATTCTACGTTTCAGCCGATGCGGGTAATAATGGCAACGGTAGTCAGGCGAGACCATTCAGTTCACTTTCAGAAGCAGAATCAGCATCGAAGGCAGGAGATACTATTTACCTGGTCTCAAATAATCAGGGCATGCTTATCGACGGCGGCATCACTCTCAAACCCAGACAGAAACTGCTTGGCGTCGATGCAAACGGGAACGTACTTGAAGATGTCAATCAACGAGTGCAACTAACCAATACCGCCTCCCTGCCCGGCGGTGTCATGGTCCAGCTTGCAGATAATAATGAGGTGGCTGGAATTCACTTCATGAACATGGGCAACTATGCCATTACAGGTGAGAACACAAATTATTCTGGAACTTATATCCATCACACCTCGTTTACTGGCAATGCTGGAGAACATATAGAAGACGAACGTGGACTGGTCTATGCCATTAGTTTTAATGGCACTGAGGGTGATCTTACCGACATCAGGGTAGAAGACAGCAGATTTTATTATGGCGAAGATCTGGGCGCTATAAGAGTATTTCAATCTGGTGATAGCCGAGGAAGCTATCTATTCCAACGCAATGATTTTTCTGATTTAGGTGGCCGCGCCTATTTCGTGCGGACGCAACACAACAGCCGAGTCGAAACCACTATCCTCGATTCGACTGCCGACAACATAGGACGGGGTAATAGAAACTCCGACAGCATTATTCCCTATCTTATGGGGCAGTCGGAACAGATCATGCTGGTGCGAAATTATCACTTCAAAAACACCAATCAAGAAGGGAACGCATCCAACACAGGAATAGAAGCGTATATGTTTGGCAACCCTCGACCCGACGAGGCGAACTGGTGTACCGCTTGCAAGCTGACGTTTAAGATTTTTGATAGCGTGATTGAGAATGCTGTTACCGACGGCATACAGTTTTCCAACGCAGGAACGAACTCCGAGCTGGTCTATGAAATCAGAGGCACAAAAATCATCGGCGGTAACCCGCGACAGGGCGGCGGAGCCATCTCGCTTAATCTGCAAAGCACAGCAGATAGTGGCAGCCATACAACACTGTTGGTTGAAAACACCGAGATGATCGGTACGACAGGATATGGCTTCGCGATGAATAACCGCGGCGGCGGGGAATTTGCAGCCGTTATCGATTTCGGAGGAGGCGCCTTGGGCAGTGTGGGAAAAAATAGCTTCGTCGACAACGAGAGAGGCGCGATGCGTGTGCCGCCGAGTCGAATCACTGCATCCGATAATTGGTGGAATGGTGGATTGCCCAGGGTTTACAATGCAGAGGATGAAGTGTTTCCGGATTCCGGAGTCGAGTTTGCACCCTTATTGAATGAGAACCCACGATAGAGAATCTTGAGCATAAAAAGAACAAAAGCTATGTTAATCGAAACCCACGCTTCTACGATTAAAGGGGCCGGAGGGATTTATGAAACCAGAAATTCGCACAGTACAACCATCATGGGTGCAGCTCTAGTGAGGCATTTCACTATCACCCCAACGCTCCCTGTCAGCAGCGTCGAGGAATGCTTCCACCCTGGGCGCCGAATCCAAAATCAGAGTCTCACGACTTTCGGCAGTATACTTCGGCCAAAAAGGCAGGCCACCACCGTTCGGGTCGCCGGTTTTTGCAAATTGGATAATGCTGTTTGACCAGTTCTGCGCCAGCTCTTTCACGGCGGGATCGTCTTTATGGTAGAGAAGCGCTGACTCCGGCGCATCACCGGCAAATACATTGAAAGTGAAAGCGATTTCGGCGGCGTGTATCGCACCCATATCCTCGTCAACTCCACGTTGAACCGGCATGTCGAAACGATAGAGCCACCCCCCTGGGCCGGCAGCGCTGGCGCGAACAGCGGAGTTGATACCGCCTCGTTTGAGCAAGTCGGTCCAGATTCTTTCGAAGTGCTGAGTTCGGCTATCATCCGGATAGGCATTTCTTAGACCATCCCTGTATTGCTGCGCGTCAACACCGGGAATTATATTCGCTGCTACGGCATCGCCGACGATGCCATATAAAGACCAAGGTATGAGGTAGGAAAACAAAGCGCCCTCATCGAGGTTGCTACCGGCAATCAGCGGCACACCATCACCAGCCCGGTCCATAATGGCGTCATTGCTAGACCTGGTGATCACCGTGCCATCAATAGTGCCTCCGTTGATAGACACAGCTTGCTGGGTAGCAAATAGATCTTCAGCGGATAGCTTGCGCAGTGTTTCAGGCACATCGGCTAGCTCAACCTTAAGATGCTCTGCCAGCTCTTGTCTGACATCAACGGGCGGGGAATTGACTAAACCACCACTATGAACAATCGCTTTGTGATAGAGGCTATCCGCCGAGGGTGCCGACATCACGGCCAACACCGACTGACCGCCTGCCGACTCACCGAAAATCGTGACATTATCTCGATCACCACCGTAGTCCGCGATATTGTCGCGGACCCATTCCAACGCGAGAATCTGATCGCGGATGCCGTTTGACGCCGACCCAGAAAATTCATCACCAAACCCTGAAAGATCAAGAAAGCCAAACATCCCCAAACGGTAGTTGATTGCTACCACTACAACATCCCCCTGCTCTGCGAGGACGGATCCGTCATAACTATTGGCCGAACCCTCTATAAAAGAGCCACCATGGATCCAAAATAACACCGGCCTATTAGATCCCTCAGTGGAAGGCGTGAAAACATTTAGGAAGAGGCTGTCTTCTGACATCTGAGGCAAGCTTCTGGGTTCAAACAGAGATTCGACGCTCTGCATCCCCATTTTCGGGAAAACAGTAGCGTCAAATGTTCCATCCCAAGATCCGGCAGCTACCGGCGCAAGGAATCGCCTCTCACCGGTAGGTGGCATGGCGTAACGCAAACCTAAAAACGCATGTACTCGCCCGTTGCTGAGACCAGTTACTGTGCCTAGTCGTGTATCGATGGTCGTTCTATCTTCCCAGCCCAAAATGTGATCGGTAGTAGATGAAAGAGTAACTCCACCGCCAGAGCTAAAAAAAATAGTTCCAAGCCCAGCCACGATTACTATCACAGCGGTGATTTTTAGCAATTTCAAAATAACCGTCCTTTTGTCCTTACAAGAGTTTGTCGTATTAAAGAAGCCGGAGGGATTAAACTAATTCCCTCCGGCTTCTTTAATTTTTATTCTGATTTCATTGCATCCCTGCGAAGCGATCATTAATGATTGATGTGGCTTCATTCATGATTCGGTCCACAAGCTCTTGCACCGAAGGGATGTCATTGATCAAGCCAGCGACCATGCCACAGGACCAGGCTCCGCTATCAACCTCTCCGTCCAACATCACTCTTGGATAGACGCCGGCAACCTCAGGTGCAATATCCTCAAACTTAATGTCTTTCCCTAGCGCTGCTTCTTTTTCCAGCAATCGTTCTACGGCAGCATTGGTAAGCACGCGCTCGGTATTGCGCAGCGGTCGCATTACCAATCGTGTGTCGAGCTCTGTCGCTGCAAGCAATGCCTGCTTCACATTGTCATGCACCGGCGCTTCTTTAGTGGCGATAAATCGCGTACCCATGTTCATTCCTTCAGCACCCATTGCCAGCGATGCAACCAAGGACCGACCGTCGGCCATACCGCCTGATGAAACGAAGGGAATCTCCAATTCATCTGCGGCACGGGGCAACAAAATAAAGTTGGGAATATCATCTTCACCTGGGTGACCACCGCACTCAAATCCATCAACAGAAACCGCGTCGCAGCCAATTTCTTGTGCCTTGAGGGCATGCCTAACTGAAGTACATTTGTGAATAACCTTAATGTTGTTCTCTTTTAATATGGGCAACCATGCTTTCGGGTTATTACCTGCTGTCTCAACGACGGTTACACCCTTGCTTATGAGAGTATCAACGAGCCCGGGGTAATCAGGCGGAGTGAGCGATGGCAGGAAGGTAAGATTTACTCCAAAAGGTTTATCGGTGAGCGCCTTGCACTTGTCGATTTCATTAGCAAGCTTCTCAGGTGTACCTTGAGTCAACGCTGTTATAATGCCTAAGCCGCCTGCGTTGGATACCGCCGCCGCTAATTCGGCGAAGCCCACATAGTGCATTCCACCTTGTATGATCGGATGTTTGATGCCCAGCATCTTAGTTATTTTAGTTTCCATGAATTTCTAATCCTGCCCGTTAGTGTTTTCTAGTTGTGCATGTCGATTAATCAGTTTTCAGCGTCATTCGCAATAGAACCCGCTGCAGAGTAAATAGGATCTCATCTATTTTATTTGCCGCGCCATTCTGCTTGCCGCACTACGCTAGCGTCAATCAACTCATTGCATTCACTCTCGCTATAACCCAGCTCTGCAAGTATCTCCAGGCTATGCTGGCCTAATTTAGGCGCTGGTAATCGTAGAGAGCTTTCCGTCAATTGAAATTGCGCCGCGGGAATAGCTTGGCGTACCTCGCCAAAGCCCTCGATATCCTGCCGGCTGACTGTGCCGCCTTCCACTATCTGAGGATGGTCCAATAATTCCTGCCTGCTTAGTATGGGAGCGCAGGGCACATCGTGAGCATCCAGCATCTCCAGCAATTCTTGTGTGGTCCTTTTTGACAATTCGGCGCCCGCTATTTCTCGTCTCACTGCTATATTTTGACGGCGGGAAATAGCGGTGGCGAAGCGCTCGTCGGTGATGAGTTCCGGGCGTTGGACGGCGGTACAGAAGCCTTCCCACTCCTTGTCAGAGACGGTACTCATAGTGATATAACCATCACTGCTCTCATAGATCAGATCGATTGAAGAGAATGACTTCTTATGATCTGCCTCCTTCTCGGCGAAGGTTAGTCCACTCATACCCTCCGGCCAAAAGAAGGCAATTGTCGCATCCAGCATCGACAATTTTATGTGCTGGCCTTCGCCCTTCCTTTCTCGATGAAACAGCGCGCTTGAAATGGCCTGGGCTGCTGTTAATGCAGAAATCTTGTCGGCGATGATGATGCGGAACATGCCGGGCCGGCCAGTTTCTCTATTCGCTTGTATGTCTGCAGCGCCAGAAAGGCCCTGAATAATCGGATCATAAACCCGTTTGTGGGCGTAGGGGCCTTTTTCGCCAAAGCCGCTAATGGATACAAAAATAATGCCTGGATTGCGCTTTCTGGCTTTATCTTCACCAAAACCCATTCGCTCTATCGCGCCCGGGCGAAAATTTTGCAGCAGTACATCGGCTTCAATGATGAGCTTCCAAAGCACTTCCTTGCCAGCATCGCTTTTTAAATCGATCGCGAGAGATTTCTTGTTACGATTGCAGGAGTAAAAGGTGGGCGTAATATCATTGTGTTGCTCACCCAAATACCTCAGCTGTTCGCCATGGATTGGTTCGACCTTGATGACGTCCGCACCCTGATCACCCAGCATCATGGCAGCCACTGGCCCCGATACCATACTGGTTAAATCTAGCACTTTAATATCCTGCAAAGGTCCCATGGATTTCACCCTTTTCTCTATGATTGTTAACTATGACAGCTAACTATAGTTGTTGCGTGTTCTGCGCCTTTGCTGCTTGATATCCAGGTCTTGCAAGCATCCGCTTCTGGTAACTTTTCAAGTTATCGGACAAGCCAATGCCGCACGATTCTGCCCAACCAAGACAGGTAGTCAGAAAAATATCGGCAACTCCAAACTTGTTATTTACTAGAAACTGATTATCTCGCAAGTGCTTATCCGCGACAGCCACTTGTTTCTGAAAATACTCTTTTGCTGCCGCAATCGCAGTAGGTGCTTCGCCGTAGATGGACGCCAGCGCTTCGTGGCGCCTCAGGATATAAAGACTCGTCTCATCCAGTTCACCGTAAATGAAACTAAGCCATTCATCTTGCTTTGCCTGCTCTTCGACAGAAGCCGGTGGTGCAATTGTGGCGGTCGATCCATAACGATTAACCAGATACCGACAGATCGCGAAACTTTCTGAAAGCTGCAAACCACCATCTTCAAGAAAAGGGATCTTTTGCTTGGGGTTCAGCTGCGTATAGGTTTCAGTTCTAGTTTCACCGGTTCTAGGCCCGATCGGCTTCAATGCATAACTAAGGCCCAGCTCTTCCGCGACCCAGATGGGTCGTATTGTGCGGCTTGTTCCGGCACCCCAAAGAGTGATGTGTGGTTCGTTCATAGAATCTGATTACATATTTTCCAATTTTTAGGAATCTTAAAAGGCCAAAACAATCTCGTTAGTTTGTTTTCTGAATTATTTTTTTTCAACCTATTGTTTCCCGAGAAAATGCTTAGTGGTTCCACCAGGCTAGGTCTGAGTAAGCACGCAGATCCAATTCGTGAGTCCAGACGGAACGATGCTGTTTATGCAGATGAAGATAAGTCTCTGCAATTTTTTCTGGCAACATCAAGCCATCGTGTTCCATGCCTTTCTCTTCCCTTAATTGCTGGAATTTTTCAGCGCCGAGCATTTTACCCAATGTGTCAGGAGCATCAACCGATCCATCGATAACAATATGAGCAACATGAATACCTTTGCTCGCATATTCTGCACTGAGTGATTGGCAGAGCATACGCCGACCACCCATCGCCGCGGCATGGGAATGTTGTTGAGCATTGCCTCGAACAGCCGCCGTGGATGAAGTAACCAATATCGTCCCCTTGCCGCGTTTTTCCATGAGTGGAAATAATGTGGATGCGGCTCGAAATAGCGCAAACGTCGCCATTCTCCAGCCGAGTTCGAATACTTTGTTTGAAGTTTCTTCTAGAGTGCGATTGCCAATCTGTGCACCAAGATTAAAAACCAGAACTTCGATTGGGCCAATTTCCGCTTCCACAGCTACAATACGTTCTTCAATACTGCCTTCGTCCACTGCGTTTAAAAGAAACCCCGACGCGTCTCCACCCTCTTCCTTAATCTGCAAAACCAGATTAGCTAGGCCTTCTTCATTGCTGCGTCGACACAGCACAGCGTGGTAGTTCTCCTGGGCAAAGCGCTTGCCCACTGTACCGCCAATTCCTGCGCCTGCGCCAATAACTAAACAAACTGGTTTCATAGCAATTTCCTGTTTTGATTTCGCGACTTATTTATCGATTTGTATTTTCGATCTACATTTTCTGCGCAAATTTTCTGTCTAGGTCTTTCCAATGGCGATGCCCATTGCCGGGTGTCCTAGTTAACTTGATCCAATATTCGGCAATAGCGATATTGATAGCCATACCAAGGACCATGCAGCTCGCAAACATAATTTCAGCACCTATCCCCGTTAGTGGGATAAGGACTAACATTAATACTCGTTGAGTCGCCACACCCAACATCAGTGCAAAAGTCCGGATCATCCACTCCCTGTGTTCACCAAAATTACGTGCACGGATATTGCTGTAAGCTTTATACAAGCAAAATAGTGTATAAGGACCAACAATTGCGTTGATGCCGGTCTGTAGCAGCCCAAATCCCTGGTGACCTGTAAACGGCCAGACAATACCGAAGAAAGCCCCTGTGAAACCCGCCGCCGCCGCACTAATCATCCATGCTCTGCCGGTCCAGCGATGAAAGCTAATAAATCGTTTACGGATACTCGTCATAAACTGAAAGGGGGCGCAGACGTAGACGACAAATCCAAATACCAGGTGTACCCCGGCCATAAAATAGTGCTGAATATAGCGGATACCAAAATCGTCAAGTCCTTCACCGATGTTGGCTACCTCCTTTGAAAATTCATTATTCATAAAACCAACTCGACCGAATAGGGAGCTCAGTCCTACGAAAAGCAGGAGAAATACAAGGAGCCAGCCTACTATATCCAGCACTTTGCGCATTTTTCGGCGTGAAGGGGTATTGAAAATATCTTGACCATTGCTTGACGGCAGTTCTACAGATGAAACATCAACCATAACCAATCCTTACCTGACTAGACCCAACTGAGATCGTTGATGTCAGCCTAAACATGTCACTTGCAATATACAAACGACTAACTTTTTAACACCCTCTTAAACAAAAAGAAGCCTATTGGAGTCGGCGAGGCATTCGGACTCCAGCGACATGAACTTCTCCCCATTTTGCCATAGCCTTAATGACTGGCAGGAGACCTTCACCTGCTTCTGTTAGGAAATATTCGTAGCGCAATGGATTACTTTGATAGGGAGTTCTACGAATTAATTTATTTTTCAGAAGCATTTTTAAACGACTGGCTAATATATTGCTTGGTATGCCCTCTACCCCCTGCTGAAAATCCTTATTCCGGTGGCGAGCAAAGAATCCGATGTCACGGATAATTAGCAGTGTCCATTTATCACCAACCAAATCCAAGGCAACGGAAACGGGACAAGGGCTTCGTTTAGCGATCGAGCGGGAAAGCTTTTTACTCATAAAGCAAGCCTAGTCCAGTGACTTGTGTTTTACAAGTTACAAAGATCATGGAATGATGAAAAGCGATGAGCGCGAGCTCATGAGTTTACTTCTTCCCCATATTTCCAGAACAATGGAATTGGAACCTGTTTTAGTAGGGCTGCTGCATCCAGAGGTTGCAGATCTAGACTAGTATTGCGCGATGTTTCGCTGGAAAACACGCCAGTAATACCATTTCGCAACGACCTGCTCAGTACCGTCTTCAGCTACGCTTGTCGTAATCGGGTCTCTGCCGATAATTTCAGCAAGCTCGACAGGATCGTGGACCAACGCCGCTGTCATTTCATAGATCTTGCCGTCGATCTTTAAACGCACACGTGGGTCACGTTCTACGTTTGCCCACCACTGTTTGTAATGGGGGAACTCTCTTTCCAGTCTGGCGTCTCTTGCACTGCCACCTATATAGAGTTTGTCGCCGCGGGGAGTTGGCAGGATCGTAACCGAGTAGGGTATGCCGTACCAGGTACGAGTCTCAAGCATGATGGTGTTGCCCCGTTCCGGATGGTTTACGTCATAGACCCAATCCCAGTTGTCCACTGGCTCAGGTTCTACCTCTCCCGCTAACCACAATCCGGGCAAGGTCATACGGCCTCTTTGATTGTATTCCTCAGTGGTGAAGTCCATGTACTCGGGATCGAGCCCGGTAACGCGCAGAATCAGCAGAGTCCCAAATAGAAGAAATCCAAGGCCCAACAGACCTTTCCCTAATTTTCCCATGATTTCTTGCCTCTCCTGTTTTGTAGGGATTGATAAATAGAGTCAGAGTAAAAATACAGTAATTTTGGATGAAGGTGTTCGAAGCTGAGTCGCGTTAGCGGTCGGCCAAGCGCCCTGAGCCACCGAGTTCATAATAGACGATAGGAACAAAATCTTCAGGACCCCAACCAGGGTCATCAGTCCATTTTGCATCGTAGGCAGCAGTCGGTCGTGCCGCCATTACTTCATCCAATTTATCCCCATCGCGGATCATGCTAAAAACCTGGCCTTGAATGTCGAGAATCATGTCGCGAAATTCCACCAATTCATCTCTGCCTACAACCTCCAGACCATGACCAGGGATAATTTTTGTATCAGGGCCGGCGATGTCGATAGCCATATCCATTGCCGCTATTGTGCCTCTGAGGGTGCCGCCGTTGTATATATCTATAATGGGGTAGCTGGTGGTGCGGTATACATCGCCGAGATGGAGCACATCGGATTCGGAAAAGTAGACGAAGCTATCCCCATCTGTATGGGCCGGAGGTGCCAAAAAAGCTTGGACCTCTTCGCCATTAAGGTGGAAGCTCATGGTGTCATTGAACGTTATTAGTGGTCTGGCCGCAGCAGGTTGCTGTGGGGCAAAACTACCTCCGGCTCTGGGGTAGCGACTCCTTTCTTCGAAGAAGCGCAGGCGCGTGTTGTCATGAGCAAAGATCAGCACGCCCATCTCCGCCAGATTTTCATTGCCGCCTACATGATCGATATGAATATGCGTGTTGATCAGAAACCGAATTTCCTCGTCTGTCACCTCCCTCACCGCTGCTACCAATCTGTCCGTTAGTGGCGCGAACAGGGAGTCCACTAGGAGCACGCCGTCGGGTCCGACTTGAACGCCGATGTTACCGCCGCCTCCCGGGCGCTGGACCATATAAACATTGCCGGCGACGGGCGTTATGGAAAGTTCCACCCCGGCAAAATTCCCCTGGCCATGAGAGAGGCTGGTAGTGGCTGATAACGAGAGAGCTGTTGCAGTGAATAGTAAAATTTTGCCAAGCTTGTTCATCTTATTTTCCGTCCTTTACCGTTTGTCTGGATCGTTTTTTACCCGCCACACTTCTTCCCGTGCAGCAGGATCCCAGATTTGAAGAAATGTACTTTGTTCAGATAAACCCTGAGCAGTCATCAACATGCCGAATCCGCGAGAAAAAAGAAAGAAAAAGAAAGGGGGACAGATTTATTTTTACTTCGAATTTTCTAACTGCTCTTCGAAAATAAGTCTGTCCCCTATCTCACTATCTCACTATCTCACTATCTCGGACACTCGCCCCTCAATCAATTATCATCTCTACAACCACTACGAACGGGCCTTTGTCATTATTCCGCCCCATGAAGAAAGTCTCTCCGACAGACATCGACTCACTCTGCACGAAATCCGATAACACTTCCGCATAATTCGTGGATAAGTTAAGACCGAAATCCAACCCCTCGCCAGTCTGATCCAGTGTCTTTTTTCTGGCACCTTTTTGGGCGAATGCTAGAAAGCGTTCGGCGTAAAGGTCTGCGAGCAACACACTGCCAACAGCGGCGTTATTACGAATATCTTGTATCGTTTTTCGGACTTCTTCTTCCGATAAATACAGGGTGACACCTTCCCATAGAAAGACTGTCTTCTTACTGGTATCGAAACCAGACTCAACCAATTTCTCGAATGCGTCTTCATTTCCAAAATCGACACTCACGAATTTCACATGATCACTGGTAATGCCTGCTGAGTCCAATGACGCAAGCTTGTGTTGCTGAACACTTGGCTGATCGAGCTCGAAGAATGAAATTTTTTGTTGTTTTAGGTTTCCATATGCTCTCATATCATAACCCGCACCCATGACGACGAATTGCTCAGCCTGCCCCGTGGCTCGCTCAATAATGCGATCGAAATACAGCGTTCTCGCTATTATCAGATCCGCCATAGTCTCAGAACCAGGTTCCGGCGCGCGCGGGTAGATGGCATGTTTTCCTGATATTTTGTATTTCACCCACAGTGGAAAGAGGCACATCCAGAGCCCAAACAAAGAAGTATTTGGCAAGGCTGATACGAGGCTTGCTGTTGACTCGTCATCACGCAATCCGAAAACATGCATGGTCCAGCGACCGTTTATCACTTCGATTGCAGTCTGAGAAAGTCCGAGTCTACTGCTCACCAGTATCTGTTTATAGGCAACGAGCAATGCGCCCAAAATCGTTACTGGGATAAATAGAATCTGAAGTGGAATGTAAATAACCCAGCTAATAATGATCAACTATGTCCCCGTTTCTTACTTATGATGAATGGCTTCTATAAATGTCCCTGACACAGGTCGACTGAGGAACTCAGTTGGTTCAAAATTCTAGGATCTGGGTACTGAGAACGCAGTACCGCTGTACAACTTTATCGATTTTATAGCACACTTCTCAACACACTCTGTTTTTGTGCTTATAGCTTATTGAAATAAATAATCGGCCACTTGCCTAAGACTGTCGACTAATTTCGACCACCAAGGCTGTAAACGCTCGAGTCCATGCCAATGTGGCAGGCAGGTCTATTGCATTGGGCCAGGTATCATCGGGGTGGTGAAATAGAGGGTTCTGAGAAAGTAGAGAGATAAACTCTCCCGAACCATCATAGATATTTCTGGCTTCACCTCGCGGCCGTTCAGATATAGGCGTTTCCGCTGCTGGTTGAATGCCGTATGGGCTCAGGTGTTTGTGGGTTAATGCCCGGTTTGCCTCGCTGGAATACTGCAAAAATATGGCTGCACCTGCGGCGGCAAAATTAGCACCCAGATGAATCCACACGTGGGCATTTTCAACCAATCCAGGGTTGTTATGAATAAATTGATCAAGGCCTAGGTGACCCAGCTCGTGCCCAGAATTCGCCGTAAAATAAACATCCCTTTGCGGGTTAGACAGTGAAATTGCACGCATCATTTCGAGAAACAGGGCGATGCCACCGGCTCTTTCCGAGGCACAGCGCCACCACCCGCTGCGCGGTGTCATTATCACCATGGGTGACAACTCTGAATTGCTGCCTCTAATTCTCGCTTCGACATTGACGGCCGTGTTGGGGGCTCGCTCGCAATGTGCGACAACACGTGCGCTGGCACCAAAGTCTACGGCCTGCTTCAAATCGGACCAGGCATAATGGGGTATGTGTAAAACTGGGGGGCCGAAAGGGTCGGTAAAATCGTCAGCATTAATAACTGTTGTTCCCTGTGCTGGCATTGAGTCATCAGTAACAACGACAATCGCCTTATGCGCTCCACTCATTCGCGCCGCGTGAATGCTTCCCGGAACCGGCCCCCGTGCAGCAGACATAATAACCCCTATGTCAGCACCGCTGTTTAGCTCACCCATTGAGCCTTGCAGACCTTCGCCATCGGTATAGTTACAGTCATAGGCGGGAACGCCTTCAATCACACCGCCACTCCAATGTAACTGTGCCGATATCACCTTAACTTGGTTAATGGAAAAGGGATGAAGGGAGGCGTCCACGCCCATTTGTGTAATGCGATCCGCCAGCCATTGGCCGCTAAGCTTATCCACATCCGTTGCTGTGCGGTGGTCACCTTGAGCAGAGTATTCACGGATGATAGCGCTGATCCTCTGCCGCTGGTCATTGCTCTGAGCAATAGCACAACGGCTGAGCCCCGCCAGTGATGTGGCCGCTAGCAGCTTATTGAAATGTCGGCGATCCATCTTGATAAATTCCTCCCAGACTCAATGGCCGTAGAACAATCGAAGATTTTCTCAGTTAGAGATTGTAAATAGTTGCCATAAACCGTTGTTGAGCCTGCGGCAGACCTATGGATCTTCCAGCCTGCGGCCCGGGCAGCCGGAGCCATTTACCGTAGTCACCCTGAGCAGAGTAACTCCCCGATCAGCGAATGCGTCGATGTCGGAACAGCGCACAGCGGTGAAGCGCAGGTCTAGTTCGTCGCCCGCACCGATGTTCTGGTTCTGCAGCAATGCTTGCACGTTATAGAGTGAGAAGTTCCGCGCCAGGCTCAGTTCTTTAAGTTGATTGAACTCGGCGAGTGCGCTCACATCAGTAATGTAGTTATTCTCAAGGCGCAGAACTTCTAATGCTTGCAATCGTCGCAGTGGGGCGATGTCTTCAATAGTGTTGTCGCTGAGAAACAAATGCTCCATTTCGGTCATACCCCCAAGGGCGCTAATGTCGGTAATCCCATTGTCATTCAGGCTGAGTTGCTGCATTTCGCTCATGCCACTTAGGGGACTGATGTCTTCAATCTGGTTGCCGTGGGCCCACAACAAAACCAGTTTATTCAGACCAGCAAGCGGGCTGATGTCTTCAATCTGATTATCATATAGTCGCAAATGGATGAGATTAGTGAGATTGGCAAGTGGGCTAATATCGGAGATGGCATTGAGATGAACCCGTAGCAAGCGCAATTCCGTGAGCTCGGCAAGCGGGCTGATGTCGGTGATGCCATTAAACACGACGTCGGGGTCGCGTCCGTCATCCATATCTAGCCAATACTGAAGTTGATTCGGATACAGGCCGTGCACATGCAATTGACGAAGCTTGGCGAGTCCTGCCAATGGACTAATATCAGAGATTGGATTTTCACTGATAATGAGCCGTTCGAGATTGACCAGCTCACTTAAAGGTTCGATGTCACTGATCCAGTTAGTGTGCAGGACCAGATCGGTGAGCTTCGTCAGGTCGCGAAGCGGACTAATGTCGGTAATAAGCCGGTCGAACATTGTAAGTACAGTTAGGCCAGTGAGATTCTGAATGCCATCCAGGCTCTCGAAGGATGGTTCGGAGGGACGTCTGGCTGGTCTTAAGGTGCCGCCATAAACGACGCGCTCGCTAGTAGCGGTAACAGCAAGCCCTTCCAGCTCGGCTGCTTGCCCGCAACTCAGTGGCGCCTGCACATCCAATCCCAAGGCCTCATTAACAACTTCGGCCAGGTCTGCATCGGCGAAGGTGACAATCGCATCTGCGGAAAAATCCCGGCAATGATCCGTGGGTAACAGAGTGGTTTGAGCTTGAGCGTTGATGAAGGGAGAGAACAGCAATGCCAGTGTGGGCAGGATCGACAAGTAGCGGCGAGAATTCATTGGATCTCCATTTTTATTGTAGATTTTCTTCAGTGACGGTCGAAAAATTCAAATAACGATCACTAAGATTTATTTCGCTGAGATGATGCCACTCAGTCTCGTTCTGACCCTATCAATACGTCGACAGTTTGCTACAGGTACACTAGCACGAAGCCCGAGGCCCGCAGAGAACAAACGGCCCTAAGGCCGTTTGGATTACACCCTGAACACCATCTCTTAATAGCCACCCCAAAGCTATTAGTGTTTTACTCTGGCCCCATTCAATTCGAACGTTCGTAATCCAGCTGCTGAAATTCCAGGGTAAAAGAAACCGGTACCGACACAGGTAGATAACAGATCGCATCGTCGCAGGCTTGATAGTCTAGGCTGCCAGACAAGGTGATGACGTCAACATCCTCCAATTGCTCTTCTGTCTCTGCCGATGCATTTATGACAGCTTCTTGCAAAAGCGTAAACGGCGCCTGGTAGGCAGGTACGAATTCATCCAGTGGTTCGAAGTGATAGATTTCAGATTCTGGAAATTCAACAGGCTCAAAGTCAACAAACTCAGAAGCTGCCATATTGAAACCCACAACACGATACCCCATTTCTTCAGCACCCGGCGCATATACATGCATATTGGGGCCGGGTTCAACTTCCACTACCAGAGAGAAACGCTTGCCGTTGGTAACGATGGTGTCACTTGGATAGGCCGTGAACTTTAATTGTGCAGTTGTGCCCTGAATAGCTTCGATAGGGGAAAGCCCGATACCACTTTTCAACATCACTGTTGCAGTAGAAGCACGCTCCCGATAAAACTCTTCAAAGAATCGGGAAGTGACCTGGCCATTCCCGTCCAGCATAAACGTACCAGGAAACGGCGTACCATTGATCATGCGCCGGAGTTGCGGAGAATCGAACACCGCTGCAGCTACATAGCGATGAACATCGGCAACTACTTCGGGGTCATCTGCATTGGGACCAAGCCCCTCAGCAACTACGGTATTTAAAATGCCGTAATCTTTTATTACGGCGGAGTCATCATCAGAAAGGAGCGAAAATGTAATTCCACGGCGTTCAGCGAATGCAGCTAATGTATCCTCTGAATCGTAGCTTATGGCAGCAATGCCAATACCAGCCGCAGTCAGCTCTTCCATGCGGTCCTGCAACTCCACGAGTTGCGCTTTACAGTAGGGTCACCAGTCTGCGGAACGATGAAACAGTAGCATGGCACCGTTCGGCCCCATGATGGATTCCAGAGTCTGGATCTGACCATTCTGATCTGGCAGGCTAAATTCCGGCACTCGTTCTCCGACCTGAGGCCCGAGCGAGTGCACATCTATCTCGGTTCTGCTCTGAGCGCTTGTCAGCCCGGAGATGCTAACGAGGAAAAGAAAAGAAAAAGTAGTGAGTTTTAATCTAGCGGGCGAAGTGGCCATTATCGATCTTCCTGTTATCGTTTTTTTTGACCAAAGGATACACTGGGTTGAGTTCAGTGTAATCAACACTGGTGCTTGTGTATAGTAGGCCTTTTGGCTGCACCGAATTTTTGCTCGAGTGCTCGTCGAAAGCACGAGGCAATTGCATAAAGACCCTTTACTCCTGAACACTAAACTACTGTTTAGTGACCTAGCCATCGTGGAGATGTTATGACAAAACTACTGAGCTATTTAACCCCGATAAGCATTGCTTTGTTGCTAGCTACTCCTTGCGCGCAGGCTCAAAATTCCCAGGCGCGATCACTATCGGCAAACAGCATGTCCTGCACCGCTCCTTCTGGCGAATCAGGTGGATTGCAATTCCCTGCAGATCAATCCTATCTTCGCACTGCAATATCGGGAAATGCAGCCTACGACTCAATCGACGGGATGCGCATGAAGCAACTCGTTGAAGAGCAGACAGCAATCGCTCGACGTTACAGAGATGCAGGCAACCAATTCTGGGGAAGAATTATTGGCACTGCGTCAGATCATGAGACTGCAGACTGGATGGCGGAGCAACTTCGTAATGCCGGGGCAGAAAACGTGAGACTTAACCCTATTGATTTGCCACCCCAATGGCTACCTGATTCTTGGGAGCTTACCGCATCTCATAACGGACAAGATATTTCACTGGTGTCAGCCTGGCCAACTTACGGTTCTGTTGGTACCGCGCCGGGTGGGCTAGAACTTGAGTTGATAGATGTTGGCCTTGGAATGGAAACAGATTTTCAAGGCAGGGATGTAAACGGCAAAGCGGTTATTGTTCATTCCATCCCTACCTCTGGCGCTATCATTAATTCGGCTAGACAGAATGGTGCTATTCGAAGGGCCGACGAAAAAGGTGCGGCAGCCATACTGGTGGTATTGGAATTGCCGGGCAATCTACAAATGTCCTTGTATGAGTCCAACACGGCAGTACCAACACTCGCAATCGGATCACAAGACGGTGCAGCGCTTCAAGAGATGCTTACCAGTGGCGACTCGGTGACTCTCAATGTGAAACTTGAAGTCGAGGAACTTACAGAATTATCTACTTCAACTGTGCGCGGTGTCGTACCAGCCGCTTCTCCCGATGCTGAAAAGATCGTCATCGTAGCGCATCGAGATTCTCTTTTTGAAGGAGGCAGCGACAACGCCTCCGGTGTCGCCACGGCCATTGAACTAGTTCGCTACTTTGCTCGGGTACCACTCGATCAACGCTTACGCTCGATCGAAATAGTTGGCACACCGGGGCATCACAATCTGACAAGCACGGGATTTAGGTGGCTGAGTGAAAACCAGGGATCACTATTGCAGAATGCTGCGCTTCTGATAAATGCCGAGCATACCGCGCACGCTTTAGTGGATCGCTGGGGTGGTGAACTGTGTGCAACCAATGCTGTTGGTCCGTTCTCCTGGCGCATTAATGGCTCGGCCGAACTTCAACGCCTGACCTTGCAGGCATTCGATGACTTTGGCATTCCTCGTTGGGCGGAAACTGGCGGACCTACGGGCGAGATCCGACCCATAGCCAACGCGGTCCCATCGATCGTGTTGATGCACGCCGGCGTGTTACTGCATTCGAATATCGAGACGGCCGGCGCTGTACCTGCTATTAGCCTAGCTGCGACTACCCGCGCTTACGCCCGAATAATCGATGAGGTAAATAGGCTGGAGGCTTCGCGTCTTGCCCCTCTCGAGAAATAATAAATACAATACTGACACTATTGCTACAGGGGTTAACTTTTACGATGCCTAACAAAGGAACTTTGATATGAAACACCTCCGCACAAAATTGTCTTTAACCGCGCTCTCGCTTGTTCTCTGCTCCGGGGCTTGGGCCCAGCAAGTTCTGCAGCCCTCTGACAACTGCCGAGATCACGCAGCTTCTGACATTGTGACCTTTGCAGATTCAGTTTTGGAAGAGGAGGTGCGTGAGGCTTCGTCACTCGGACCACAGGATATGCTCAGCTGTGGTCAAGCTGCGCAATTAACGACGCTGGATGCTTCCGGTTCAGGCGCGAGAAGATCGGTTTCAGGATCGCCAGAATGGAGTGATCCCGAACACCTATTTCATGACCTTGCAGGAATACAGAATCTCACAGGTTTAACTAACCTCGCTCTCAGAAATCGGGGCCTCTCCGACATTAGCCCACTGGCCGGGCTTACCGAGCTGACAGATCTAAACCTCCATACAAACTGGATAACAGACATCAGCCCATTGCGAGATTTGACCAAGCTGGTCAGATTGCGTGTTGCCGAAAATCCCTTGACCGATATCAGCGCCCTGAGTGAGCTTACTGAATTGAGAGTGCTTAGGATGCACCGTCACGGCGACTTCATCGGAGGGCAAAACCCCAGGACGCATATGGGAGCAACAGGATTGCTATTTACCAATGCCGTTATTGACATTAGTCCCTTGGCAAAACTCACCAAGCTAGTGGATCTTAATATTCATACCCAGGATATAAGCGATCTCACACCACTGAGCGGTTTGACATCTCTGATTGAATTGCGACTAGCCGCAAACTCGTTCACTGACCTCAGCCCTTTGCGCGGACTCACTAGCCTGCAATATCTCGAACTTACTGGCAATGACATAACCGACATAACGCCGCTTAGTAGTCTTACAAACCTGAAGCAGCTTGATCTGCGCTTTAATCCTGACTTAGGTAATATACAGGCACTGTTTGAAAACCCGGGCATTGGGGCTGGAGATATTGTCGAGCTAAGACATACGAATGTGTCATGCACAGATCAGGAACGGCTGGCAGAAAAAGGCGTGGAAGTTCGTACTGAATTATTTTCTTCTTGCGCCACTGCCAACAGACAAAGATAAGCAGTCTTACCCGAATTGAAAACCTAGGGAGCAGCTATGAAAGCAGGCAATATTCAGAGGCGGCTAAGCCGAATCCAGTCGCGTTTAAATCTACTTGTGTTTGTAGTATCGAGTAGTCTTTCCATCAGTGTTTCAGCCCAGACCGATTTACCGACTCTAGCCGACGGAGATCGGGCAATGACCATGCGAGGAGAGTTTGTTCTCGCCAGCGTGGGTGACTTGATGATACGCCGTCCAGCCTCCCAGCTTGCCGACCCTGAAGTACAAGCGGTTTTGGACTTGATCAGAAATGCCGATCTTGCAGTGGCCAACATGGAGGGCGAACTGGCCAATTTGCGAGAGTTCGACGGCCCCCTCAATGGCTTCGTTGGCAGCCATGAGGTCGCAGCGGATCTCAAGTTGATGGGATTCGACATGGTCAATCGTGCCCAGAATCATCTTCTGGATTCTGAGTTCGAAGGCATGTTTTCTACTAACAGCTTGTTGGACGACGCAGGCATTGTCCATGCTGGCAGTGGTAGCAACTTACAAGAAGCGGCCGCACCGGCTTTTCTCGAACTGGCAAAGGGACGAGCCGCGTTGGTCGGCGCTCATGCTCCCATCTTCCCCGAACACCGCCGACTCGCAGCAACAGCTCGTATTGGGAATCTAGGAGGGAGACCCGGTCTCAACATGCTCAACTACAGTGAAACCATTCTGGTATCCGCGCAGCAATACGATGCGCTTCAGCAAGTTCGTCAGGGGTTTTTAGACTACCGCGACAACTATGACAATCCGCGGCCCGTGGCCAGTGCTTCACCAGAGACCGGTCTAAGCATTCCTGCCTCAAGTTCTGGTCGTAATGATCCCACGTATCGAGTAACCCGCGGCGATGAAATTCCAGGCACAGTTGTTTATACCTTGAATGACGACGATGTGGGCCGCATGCTCAGGAGTATTCGAAATGCCCGTCAACTCGGAGATTTTGTTATTGCCGCCGCGCACATACACCAGAGTCAGTCGGTCGTAGAATTTCAGCATTTGAGCACACGTCCACCAGAGTTCTATGTCGATCTTGCTCACCAGGCTATCGATGCAGGCGCTGATGCGTTTGTTGGCACGGGCGTGCAAACATTACGTGGCATTGAAATCTACCAAGGTAAACCGATTTTCTATGGTCTGGGTGAGTTTTTTCGTGAAGCGCAATGGGAATTGCCGATCGTTGTCGGTGCTGCCGACTCAGATCCACGAAGAGGAATGCAGCGCTTCTCCAGAAATTTTGGCGGATCCACCCAGTCTCTGGAAAGCCTGGTTGCCATGAGTCACTATGAGAATGGCGCACTTAAGGAAGTGCGCCTCTATCCAACGGAGCTGGGAATAAACGGCCCCGATTCACGACTTGGCATACCTCGCATGGCAACAGAACAACATGCACAACAAATACTGGAACGCGTAGCTCGCCTTTCAGATCAGTGGGGGACAAAAATTGATATCGAAGAAAATGTTGGCATAATTCGGGTCGACTGACTCATCCCCAGATGGGTCAGAGTCGGCTGCACCCATTTATTCGACTCCATATCGAAATAAGAGACGTACCGCCACAAATCGCCTATGATTCCATGCACTTTGATGCTTCGGAGACTGGCAAGTGAAAATTTTCAAAATCGCACTACAGGTGGTTGGTTTCGCTGTGCTGATTGGCGCCGTAATGATCGGTACGCTACGTATTCAACGCAGCGGCGCTGACGGTGCAACAGTGGTTTTTCCCGGCGGCGAGATGATGGCGGGAGAATTACACACCGGAGCTGAACCAGACTGGAGCTTCACCGATGATATCTTCACTATAGAGCTACAGCTTAACGACCCAATGGCCACGCGGCGAATTTTCATCCTGGAGAGCGAGGGCAAGATCTATGTTGTCTCTGGCTACATGAAATCCTTCCTTGGCAAAATTTGGAAGGAATGGGCGTTCGACGCAGACGAAGGTAACGACGAAGGCGTACTACGCGTAAACAATGTACGCTATCCCAGACAGCTGGTTCGGATTAAGGAAGGGGATGTGCTGAATGGTGTATCTGCTAAGTTACTCGCCAAATACAGCGGTGTGCCCACACCAGTTTCAGCTACAGCCATCGCCACAGCCAGAGCAGACATCGAAGACGGCAATAGCTGGATATTCGAACTTGCTCCACGCTAAGACTTACGGAGACAAATCATGACATTACGAAATTATCTTATTCTTTGCGCCGCCGGGTCATTGCTTACCGTGCTCATCTTACTGCTTGTGCCCGGTGTCGGAGAAACGATTGAAGGCTTACTCATCGCCTTTCTCTCCACCAATGCAAACTAATTCAGGTAAAACAAGAAGGCCCGCTCACCTAGCGGGCCTTCTTTCTAGCAATTCCTATCTCTTCAAATCAAACAACTGTTTGCTCTAGATCCAACTAGTCACGATATCTGAACCTCTGGACCCCTCTTTTCATCGCCTACTACACTCGAAATCTGATCGTCAGAAGGCCGAGTTTTCCGAAAAATTCCAAAGCCCATATAGGCAAGACCTATAGATAACAACGGATTGATATAGTTAAAAAAGGCCCACGGAGCAAACTCCAACGGTGACATATTGAGAACCCCGGTAATAAACGCACCCGAGGTCGTCCAGGGAATAAGCGAGGTACTTAAGGTAGCCCCCTCTTCCAGGCAGCGCGACAGCATATGTTTCTCGAGGCCATCTTCTTCGTAAGAGTCTTTGAATATCTGCCCGCCGAATATGATAGAGAGATATCCTTCACCCATACTCATGTTGGAAACAACGCCGGCTCCAATCGTGGCTGCCATAAGGCTTGCGGAACGCTTGATCCGCATAAGCATTCCGCTCAGCAGTACCCGCACAAAACCCGCACGATCGAGAATACCGCCAAGAGCTAATGCTATTAGCGCGAGTGACATTGTCCACATCATACTTGTTATGCCTCCGCGGCTTAGGAGTGTATCGAGCTGTTCAAGCCCCGTAGATGCGACATAGCCGGTGTGCAAACTATTTAGAACCTCGGGAATGCTTCTGTCTTGAGTTACGACGGCCAGCACCACCGCGGTGCCGACGCTGGCGAGCATGCTGACCTCAGCCGGGGTTTTTCTGAGGCTTAGGGTTAGTAACACCACGAGCGGCAACAGAGTCAGTGGGCTGATAGCGAACTCAATTTCGAGATGCTGCGTTAATGTCAATAACTCTTCCGCAGAGAGGGTCTGACCGCTGTAGTACAATCCAAAAACCGTAAATAGAATAATACTGATGATGTACGTTGGCACGGTGGTGTACATCATCGACTTGATGTGAGAGTAAAGATCCGTGCCCGCACTCATGGCTGCGAGATTAGTTGTATCTGAAACTGGTGACATTTTGTCACCGAAGCTCGCCCCGGAGACAACCATGCCAGCCACGAGTGGCAATGGAATGCCAAGTGCACTCCCTAGCCCCATGAGGACAACACCGATCGTAGCAATTGTCCCCCATGCCGTGCCGGTCGCAAGCGACATAAGACTGCATAGCACCAAACCCGCAGGCAGAAAGTAAGTTGGATGGAGTAAGTCTAGGCCGTAGTAGATGAGCCCACCGATAGTTCCGCTTTCGATTAGTGCGGCGACCAGTATGCCAATCAAGAAAAAGATAAAGATCGCACCCAGGCCTTTCTGGATGCCCGAAATCATTGCCGATTTGATCTCTTCGTAGTTGAATCCAAGCAATGAAGAGTGCCCCGCAACCCACACCAGCGCGATTACCAGAAGGCTATGCAGGCTAATACCCAACCATATCATTCCAGAAATCACGATCACGATGACACCGCCAAAACATAGCAGGGAATGCAAGAAACCGGGGTCTTGTGGGTTTTCTATAGAATTAGTCATAATGCGGTGTTGTACCCAAATGTTGTGTTTCTTAGCCCGAATTTTACTCTCGCAGGCGGGCGAGGCAACTATAACCCGTGTTCTTTGAGGAAATTGCAGAAATCAACTGTAAATTCGCTCGACGTAATCCCAACAAATCCCTATAGTACGCCTCCTTTATAGCAAGCCCGCTAAAAGACCCATTTCAATCATTTTTAGCTTTTAGGACGTCCCCCTTGATCTCTACCGCAAACATCACGATGCAATTTGGTGCCAAGCCCTTATTCGAGAATATTTCGGCCAAATTTGGTGATGGCAACCGTTATGGACTGATCGGCGCCAATGGCTGTGGCAAGTCCACCTTCATGAAGATTCTGGAAGGCAGCCTTACGCCAACATCAGGTAATGTTTCGATATCGCCCAATGAACGTGTAGGTACATTGAGTCAGGATCAATTCGCCTTCGAGGCCTTCAACGTGATCGATACTGTCATCATGGGGCATGCAGAGTTA
This sequence comes from SAR86 cluster bacterium, assembly GCA_002401885.1. Classification (GTDB taxonomy): domain Bacteria; phylum Pseudomonadota; class Gammaproteobacteria; order Pseudomonadales; family Pseudohongiellaceae; genus UBA9145. Next base: position 4,363 of record NVUL01000064.1, on the reverse strand, counting down.
TGGGAGATAAAGCAAGAGCGGGATCGCATCTATGCTCTGCCGGAAATGTCCGATGAAGACGGCATGAAGGTAGCCGAGCTAGAAATACAGTTCGCTGAAATGGACGGCTATAGTGCCGAAAGCCGTGCTGGAGAATTACTGATGGGAGCGGGTATCGCCGAAGAGTTACATTTTGGCCCCATGAAAGAAGTTGCCCCAGGCTGGAAACTGAGAGTGCTACTGGCGCAGGCTCTATTCTCAGACCCCGATATCCTGCTACTGGACGAACCTACCAACAATCTCGACATAAACGCTATTCGTTGGCTAGAGGGCGTATTGGATGATCGCAGATGCACCATGATAATTATTTCTCACGACCGACACTTTCTGAATTCTGTATGTACGCATATGGCCGACATTGATTTCGGTGAATTACGCCTGTATCCGGGAAACTATGATGATTTCATGACAGCCTCTACCCAGGCTCGAGAACGACTACAGTCAGTCAATGCAAAAAAGTCAGCCCAGATCACTGAGCTTAAACATTTCGTCAGTCGCTTCTCTGCCAATGCATCTAAAGCAAAGCAGGCAACTTCAAGAGCGAAGCAAATAGAAAAAATTGAACTAGAGGAAATCAAACCTTCTAGCCGAGTCAGCCCCTACATTCGATTCAAGCAAGAGAAGAAACTGCACCGACAGGCACTTACCCTTGAAAAAATGGGGCATGGCTTCGACGATGAGCCCCTTTTCAAGGGTGGCAATATGATAATGGATGCAGGGACTCGCCTTGCAGTTATTGGTGAAAATGGAGTGGGGAAAACCACCTTTCTTCGTTGCCTGCTTAATGAACTCTCAGTGAAGCATGGAAAAATAAAATGGGCAGAAAGCGCTACTTTGGGATACTGCCCTCAGGACAATAATAGCGCCTTCGATTGTGAGCTGAATTTATTTGATTGGATGTGTCAGTGGCGCAAACCAAGTCATGGCGATCAAATCGTGCGCGCAACGCTGGGTAGGCTATTGTTCTCCTCAGAAGACTTCGAGAAATCAGTGAAAGTCTGTTCCGGAGGCGAGAAAAACCGACTTCTTTTCGGCAAACTGATGATGATGGATCCTAATGTGCTAATCCTGGATGAACCCACCAATCACTTGGATATGGAAGCCATTGAAGCTTTGAATCTGGCGCTAACTCACTATGAAGGCACACTTATTTTTGTGAGTCACGATCGAGAATTTGTTTCATCATTGGCTACCAGAGTCATTGAGATTAAAGATCAGCAATTGATCGATTTTCAGGGTGACTACGAAGAATATCTAGCGAGCCAGCAAGATGAGGCTAATATTGCGGGTATCAGATAGATACTATCTGAACCCAAAGTTGTAGCAGCTTTTAGAAAGTACGGCTCTTCACACTATACGCGTGAGCAATCTGCCCTCAACTGGGCTGCCTAGTACGCCTAACAGTCCACTCTTTGAACTCCAAAACCGAAGTCTATTTTCAATGCCATTTATTGAAATGTATCCTTGGAATCTACAACTTTGACCGAAGTAATGTTCAGAGGAAAATCGGCAACCAACGCATCTTCCTGTTGCAAAGCCTCGCTGAGACCTTCTCGCACAACATTCGAATAACTCATTGGCGACGCCAAGTTGTTCAATAGGCTATCTGCCAGCGGCTGCGCCTCACTGACGTCGGTTATGATCGTCACGAACATGTTGTCAGTTTGCCAGTATTTTCTGATCGCCTGGTTAACATCTTCAAGCGTCAGCGTTTTCAATAACTGATCCAGTTCGAGCAGATAGTCATCACGGCCGTAAAACTTCGAATCCATTAGATAGCCTAGTCGGGAAGAAGGAGTCTGCGCGTACAACTTGGTATAACTCAACAGAAAGTCTCTGGTCGCCTCGAAATCTTCAGCGCTCAGTCCACTCTCAACCAGCACCGCCAGCTCTTTCACAATCATGCGCAGGGCAAAATGGGCATGACCGATTTCTATATCTGCCAACTCGGGATACTGCTGACGTAACTGTGTCGCAATCTGTACCGGGCGCACCCACATGGAAAAATAATTCGACGAGCGCGGCACGCCTGAAGGTGGCAACATATTCCGTCCGCCATTCTCATACCATTCGATATACGAGTAGTCTCCATAATTCATTGAGCGCTGTTCACGAATTTTCTCGTACAACCGCGAGTAGGACTTACGATGTTCGCCGAAATAGGAATTCGCCACCATCAATGCTGCAAAATCATCGTCGGCACGTGTCAGGTTCAGCGGAAAGCCGGTGAAAATAACTGAGCCGAAGGCACCCTCCTTCGCCACTATCTCTATCTCGATGCCATTCGGCATTCTTGCCACACCCGGCTCGGGAAGTACCGGCGTAGTATCGGGTAATGCAGCCATGTCCTGCACTAACTGTTGCAGGAACCCATCGCTATAGTTACCCGCGATACCTATTGTCAGATTATTTTTGGTGAACAGTCGCTGGTAGTGTTCTCTCACGTCTACAAGAGTGATATTACCAACCCCTTCTGACGTGCCCTGCTTCATGTGCTGATAATTATTGCCGCGAAACAGCAGGTCTTCCAATGCCACCTTGCTGTAGTCCTCGTCCGAGGAAGCGCGAATCACCTGATCCACATAGTTCTGCTGATTCACCATCACGCGGGAGAAATCATCTTCGGAAAAGCGCGGAGTTAAGATTAAGCCTTTTAGAATAGGATAAAACTCATTCAGATAATCCTGATGCACTTCGAAGGAGAACACGGTGACTTCCTTGTCGGAGTTGACGCCATAGCGCGCCGCCATGGGATAGATGCGGTCCTGTATATCACTGTAGCTCAGCTCGCGTGTACCGCCCTGCACCACCAGCTCAGACACCGCTTGATTAACACCTTCCTTGCCCGGCTCATCACTAATGGAGCCATTCTTAAACATCAGCTTGATGACCACTTTATTGGAGTTCGGCAGTTTCAGTTCGACCAGCTCTTGTGCGAAGGCGGGTAGCGAGAACGCCGCACAGACAGAGAAGCAAAGTGCAGCGAAGAATACTTTTCTAACACTGAGGAATGATTTCATCAGAGCACCCCTCCGACATCATCTTCACTAATGGTGGCAATCGTTAAACCGCTCTCGACGAAGTATTTCGCTGCAACGTCTTTCAGATCATCTACGCTCACTCTGTCATATTGAGCATACAGCCTGTTGATGGACTCGGGCTCACCGGTCAGCATGATGTAATGTGCTAGAGAGTTTGCGATTGCCGCCGGATTGTCGATACTCATCGCAAAGCTATATTTCAGATTCGACTTCACGCTGTTCAGCGTGGCTAGATCGACGCCATCTGTGCGCACCGCATCGATCGCATTCACAATTTCGTCTTTCACATATTGCATATCCGCTTTGTCGATCAGCGAGGCATCGATGCTAAATAGACTAGGGTCGCGTGAGTCGCCAGCACCACCGCCAACAAATCGTACTTTTTGTTCTTCCAACACAAGCTTTCGATAGAGCGGCGAGGTGTTAGAAAACAGAATTTGCGAGAGCACATCCAATGCCGGCATGTCGATCTCACTGTCATTGAAAGCCGGACCTTTGTAATTCAGGCTGATGTGAGGAGGAATCGCCCCATTCTGTAAATGCACGCGGCGCGTGGCCGATTGAGTCGGCTCAACCGGCACATTCGATATATAGTTGCCCGTCTGCCAGTCTCCGTAATATGTTTCCGCCAGATCATTCACGCGCTCTGGCGTCACATCGCCAACGACAACAAGGGTTGCATATTCCGGTCGATAGAAACGATTGAAAAACTGCAATGAGTACTCGTATTGATTCGGCATATCGACGATGTCGTCGAAGAAGCCCATCGTGGTGTGTTTGTAGGTATGTCTATCGAAAGCCGTGTCCCTGGTCATTTCGCTCAGCTGTTGATAAGGGCTGGCAAAGTTCTTCGTGTACTCTCCTTTCACCGCGCCAGCTTCAGTTTTGAAATCGTGCTCGGAATAGTTCAGATTCATCATGCGGTCCGACTCCAGCTCGAACATCAAATCCAGACGCGCAACATTACCGGTCATGTGATAAACCGTGCGATCGTTTGACGTATTAGCATTAGCGGAGGCACCGACGGACTTCAAGGCGTCTGAATAGGCATCCGTCGGGTACTTGTCGGTGCCGCGGAACATCATATGCTCGAAGAAGTGCGCGAAACCCGTCACCCCCTCTTCCACTTCATCGCGGGCACCGACCCTGACCACGGTGTAAAACGCGACCGTACCCGGGCTTTCGAAGGGTACTGTGACCACATTCAGGCCGTTGGCGAGCTGGTGTTGGTAGATTGGGTTGGGGAGAATCTTGTTAACGACTGCTGCTGCTTCGGCTACGCT